>JAHEJN010000169.1 GCA_024638845.1 Acidimicrobiales bacterium
CCTTCGCCGCCATCCGCGACCACTACGGCATCGAACGCGACGACAACCTCTCCCTACGCGACTACCCCACCCTCGCCCACGTCGTCGACTTCGTCCGCGACCGCGCCAACCTCCCCGCAGCCGCAGCTTCGCCGGTCGAGGCCGCAGCACCAGCTGCGGAGTCTGCACCCGTGGCCGCCCCCACACCCGAAGCTGCCCTGCCGCAAGGTGACGACGAGGCATCGGCGGCGCTACGGCGACGGATCCCGACACCGGTCCTGCGGCCTGCTCTCGATCTGTGCGTCGACACCGGCGTCGAGCTCGACGAAGGGGCGCCGGTCCTGGTCATGGCCGATGCCGGTGGCGTCGGCACTGCGCTGGCCGGCCGACTGGAGCAGCGCGGCGTCGACGTGTTGACCATCGACGACTCGCCCTCGGCCGACGAGCTGCTCGAGCAGGTGCGAGGCTGGCTCGGCGACCGCACCCTTCGCGGCGTGTACTGGCTGCCCGCGCTCGATGTCGAGAAGGCCATCGTCGACCAAGAGCTCGCCGACTGGCGAGAAGGGCTTCGCCGACGGGTCAAACTGCTGTTCCGTCTGCTGCGCGACCGCTACGACGACTTCACCGCCGGCACCTTCCTGGTCACGGGCACCCGCCTCGGCGGCGAGCACGGGTACGGCCCCGACGTGACGACGGCACCGATGGGAGGTGGCGTCGTCGGGCTGGCCAAGGCGTTCAAACGCGAGCGTCCCGATGTGCTGGTCAAGACGGTCGACTTCCCGATGAGCCGCAAGAAGGCGTCGCTCGCCGACATCCTCATCGGCGAGACCCTGCGCGATCCCGGTGCCGTCGAGATCGGCCTCCTCGACGGTCGCCGCTGGACGATCGCGCTCTCCGAGCAGCCGATCCCCGATGACCACGAGGGGGTCACGCCCGACGCCGACAGCGTCTTCGTGATCACCGGGGCGGCCGGGAGCATCGTCTCGGCCATAATCGGCGACTTGGCCCGCGCCTCGGGCGGCACGTTCCACCTCCTCGACCTCGCGCCTCCCCCCGATCCGTCCGATCCCGATGTTGTGGCCTTCGCCGACCATCGCGAAGAGCTCAAGCGGGAGCTCTTCGAGCGTCTGAAGGCGACCGGAGAGCGCGCCACCCCGGCGGCGGTCGAGAAGCAGCTGAGCCAGATCGAACGACGGCATGCGGCGCTCGGCGCGCTACGCGCCATCGAGACGAGCGGTGGCACCGCTCACTACCACCAGGTCGACCTACGCGACGGCGAGGCCATGGCGGCCGAGATGGCGCGGATCAGCGAGCTGAGCGGCTCGATCGACGTGTTGATCCATGCCGGCGGCCTCGAGATCAGCCGGGCCATGCCCGACAAGGACCCCGACGAGTACGACCTCGTCTTCGACGTCAAGGCCGATGGCTGGTTCAACCTCATCAAGGGCCTCGGTCGCGTACCGCTCGAGTCGGCGGTGGTGTTCTCGTCGATCGCCGGCCGCTTCGGCAATGCCGGCCAGACCGACTACAGCGCGGCCAACGACCTGCTGTGCAAGCAGGCATCGTCGCTCGATCCCGACACGCTGGCGCTGGCCATCGACTGGACGGCGTGGGGCGACATCGGCATGGCGACTCGCGGGTCGATCCCCCAGGTCATGGAAGCGGCCGGCATCGACATGCTGCCGGCGGCCGCAGGTATCCCCGTCGTGCGGCGCGAGCTCACGGGCGGGGGGCTCAGTCGGGAGATCGTGATCGCCGGGCGACTCGGCGTCATGTCCCACGAGATGCACCCGACGGGCGGTCTCGCCGTCGAGGCCGATGCACCCATCACGCGCCGGGTCTCCGAGACGGGGGCGATCACCGCAAGCGAGGTTCGGGGTATGACGATGGCCGATGGGCTCGTCGTGGCGGCGACCCTCGACCCGATGGCACAGCCGTTCCTCGACGACCACCGGATCGACGGGACCGCCGTTCTCCCCGGGGTGATGGGTGTCGAGTCGATGGCCCGAGCTGCATCGATGCTCTTTCCCGATCTTCGGGTGCTCGCGGTGGACGATGTCGACTTCCTGGCAGCGTTCAAGTTCTTCCGCGATGAGCCTCGCACGGTCATCGTGACCGCGCAGTACGACACCCATGGCCATGAGGTCGTCGCCCACTGTCGACTGATCGGCGAACGTCTGCTGGCCAACCAGACCGAGCCGCAGCAGACCGTCCACTTCACGGGAACGGTTCGCCTCGGTACCGAACCGATCGAGCTCGGCAAGGCCACCGTCACCAAACCCGACGGGACGTCGGTTGACGCCGAGGACATCTACCGCATCTACTTCCACGGCCCCGCCTATCAGGTGCTGGCCGAGGGATGGAGCGACGGCGAGCGCATGTTCGGCCGCGCGGCGTCAGACCTGCCGGCGGGAACCGATCCGCCCGATGCGTCACTGTGCACCGCACCGAGATCCCTCGAGCTGTGCTTCCAGACCGCCGGCATCTGGGAGATCGGAGCGACCGCAACGATGGCTCTGCCGATGCACATCGACCGAGTCGTCGTGTCGGGGAACACGACCGAGAAGCTCGACGGCCTGGTTGCGGTGGTCACCCCCCACGCCGACGGAAGCACACACGCCGTGGTGGTCGACGGCAAGGGCCGGGTCAGGCTCGAGCTCTCGGGCTATCGCACCGTGCAGCTCCCCGGCGCCATCGACGACGAGCTGGTCGGACCGCTCCGGGCCGCAACGGTCGATCGCGGGGACACGGGGTCGTGAGCTTCCGGCGCATCGCCATCGTCAATCGCGGCGAGCCGGCGATGCGGCTCATCAACGCGGTACTCGAGTACAACGCCGAGCACGGCACCGACCTCCGCACCATCGCCCTCTACACCGATCCCGACGGCCATTCGATGTTCGTCCGCGAGGCCGACGAGGCCCACCACATCGGACCGGCGACCTTTGTCGACGGCGACGGACACCGGCAGGTCAGCTACGTCGATCACGCTCGGCTCGAGCAGGCCTTGGTCGACACTCGAGCCGAGGCGGTGTGGGTCGGCTGGGGTTTCGTGTCCGAGCACGCCGGATTCGTCGACATGTGCGAACGGCTGGGGGTCACCTTCATCGGCCCCGACGCCGAGGTGATGCGACGTCTCGGCGACAAGATCACCTCGAAGCAGATCGCGCAGGCGTCGGCGGTCCCGGTCTCGGAATGGAGCGGCGGTCCGGTCGAAACCGTCGATGAGGCGCGCGAACACGCCGAGCGCATCGGGTATCCCGTGCTGATCAAAGCAACTGCCGGTGGTGGAGGCAGGGGCATCCGCCGGGTGGAGACCCCCGAGCAGCTCGCATCGGCCTTCGAGTCCGCACGTTCCGAAGCACGCAACGCCTTCGGCAACGGCACGGTGTTCGTCGAACAACTGGTCGTCGGGGCCAAGCACATCGAAGTGCAGATCATCGGCGACGCCGACGGCACCGTCTGGCCCGTCGGCGTCCGCGACTGCAGCGTGCAGCGCCGCAACCAGAAGATCATCGAGGAAGCTCCGTCGCCATCGCTCGACCAGGATCAGAGCCAGCTCGTGTGCGAGGCGGCGGTGAGGCTCGGTCAGGCCGCGGGTTACCGAAATGCCGGAACCGTCGAGTTCCTCTTCGAACCGAACTCGGGTCGCTTCTCGTTCATGGAGGTCAACGCACGGCTCCAGGTCGAGCACCCCATCACCGAGATGACGACCGGGCTCGATCTCGTGAAGCTCCAGATCCATGTTGCTCTCGGCGGTCGC
>JAHEJN010000170.1 GCA_024638845.1 Acidimicrobiales bacterium
CCGAACAGATCGCCGTACGACTTCCCGAGCCGCTCCTCTCCGACCTCGACGAACTCGTCAAGAGCGGAGCCTACGAGAGCCGAGCCGCTGCAGTTCGAGCCGGAATCGAAGCCATCACGAAACTCGAACTGCAACGTCAAACTGACCGAGCAGTCGTCGACGGCTACACACGGCAACCACCAACAGAAACCGAAGAGCACGCAGCGCTTGCGTCGCTTCGCGAAGCAATCCTCGACGAACCATGGTGACGAGTCCAGATCGAGGCCAAATCTGGTGGGGCGAAATCGAAGACGCCGGTCGCCGCCCATTCCTCATCATGACTCGATCCGCTGCGATCCCCGTCCTGAACAGCGTCCTCGCCGCGCCTGTCACCCGCACGATCAGAGGAATTCCCACCGAACTACGACTCGGAGCCGACGACGGCATGCCTACTGACTGCGTCGCCAGCTTCGACAATCTCAGAGTCGTCCCCAAGGCCTACCTCGTCGACCAGATCTGCGAACTAGAGCCGGCCCGACTCCCCGAAGCATGCGCCGCAATACAGGCCGCCATCGACTGCTAGACAAAGCCCTGAGAGCAACGCCTTGCGCTGCCCGTCTACGGCCCCCAGGTCGAACAGAGGGTGTGGGGCTCGGAAATCGGCGCGTGGGTGCTGATCCGGGGGCGATGCCTCCATCCTGACGCATCGTGTTTCGCATCCTCTACCGCTTCGGATCATCGAGTAGCGCCGCCTGACCAGGGGCGACAGGGTTTCCGAGCCGCACAGGCTGTCGCTTGCCGGGTGCTCCCATGAGTACTCGTCGAGCGAGTCGTGTTTCAGCCTTCCCGGACGAGCGGGTGGTGCCCGCAGCGGAATGAGCCGCCCTGCCAGTTGATCGCGTTGAACGGAACCTCCACGACGTCGTGACCAGCCGCGCGGATCGCATCGTTGATGTGCGGAAGGTCGTCGTTGGGCGTTCGGTCAGACCTCCTTCACGAGGTCTTCGTACGGCAGCCGCAGCCGCGCCCCGTACAGGCCCTCGGGGCGCCGGGTTCCGGCGGCGATCACCATCGTGACTTCGGCTTGGCTCGGGAGTCCGAGCACTTGCCGGACGCGGAGCTTATCGAGGCCGCCTATCGGGCACGAGTCGTAGCCGTGGGCGGTCAGCGACAGCATGAGCGTCATGGCGACGAGCGAGGACTGGGTATGGGCCCAGACCCGATGATCGCCGGTGTTCACCGGGCTCCGCGGGGTCGGTTCATTGCGACCCCTCCACCAGAAAGTGATGCGGCGCATCAGGTTGCCGATGCCGAGCGCGTCGGTCTCTCGAAGCCGGGGGGTGATCTCGTGGTAGTAGTCGTCGACCGGTTTGGGGAAGGTCTTCTTCCCGCCTTCGGTCATCAGGTCCCACACCTTGTCGAGGTTGGTCCGCCACAGGTCTCGCCTCGCCATCACCACGACGAGCTCCCCCGCCGTTGTCGCTGCCGGCTGCCCGAAGCATGCCTCCGCCAGGCGCTCCCGTGTCTTGGGATCGCGGACCCAGTGAAGCTCGTAGGGCTGGAGGTTGGAGGACGTCGGGGCCAGCGTCGCGTCTCGAAGACAGTCCCTCATCACCTCTTCGGGAATTGGCTCGCCGTCGAAGACTCGGATCGACCGGCGAGCGATCACCGCCTGCTTGAAACCCGGAAGGGCCGTGTCGGCGAACGTCTCGTCCGGCACGGGCTCGTCGCCGGCGTGCCCGGTCATCGCATCGGTCATGTCCAGCAGTGGGTTGCCGGTTGTCGCCATGTCAGCCTCCCGTCGACTGAGGCCGATGGACGACCTCGCTTCCTCCTTCTCATGTTCGAGGTGCGGTCGCATCACCGGTAGAGCCCAAGGTCCCCGGCGGAGTCAGTCCTGGGCGAGTGCGGCTTCAACACAGGTGTCGCTGGCACACCACTGTGTGAGGCCTTCGCCCATGACGGCTAGCTCCCCAGGTCCTCCCGCCCACGCTGTCCCATAACGCCGGCTCTGCCGCGTGATACGGGTGACCACTTCGGCGGGCAGCGTCGTCCCGGCGAGGGCGAAGCCGCTGACGGGCTCTTCGAATCCCTTGTTGCGCTGGTTTCCGCTCAGTTCCCACCAGTTCCGGAGCACGCTCGTAGCACGGTCGCAGGTAGGTTCTGGCGATGGCGGATCAGAAGACACAGTTACGTCCGGCCACACCGGAACGTGATGAAGGGTTGGTGTTCGCCCGCTATCTCGATCAGGCAGCCGAGGGGTTCTTCGGCTTCATGCTTGGCCGTCAGGCCGCGAGCATCATCGCCGACGCTTTCGCCGAGCCGGGCCACTCACTCTCGTGCGAGCATGTGGTCTTCGCCGAGCGCGACGGTGTGATCGTCGGCATGAGCTCGGCGTACACGGGTGAGCAGCATCGTGAGTTCTCTGACAAACCCCTCGAGAGTGCGGCAGGACGGGCGGCACGCCGGATGAAGATGGTCCGTCTTCTGCTCGCGCCGTTGTGGCGCATCTTGGAGACCGTGCCCGAAGGCGACTTCTACCTGCAGGCCATCGCCGTTGACCCCGAGCTCCGAGGAGCGGGGATCGGCTCGCTTCTGTTGGACGACGCTATCGAGCGTGGCACGCGGAACGGTTCAGCGAGGCTCACGCTTGATGTCGCCGCCAGGAACAACGGTGCTCGTCGGCTGTATGCCAGGAGAGGATTCGCCGAGTCCTCCGAATGGCCCAGTCCGCGCTTTGTGCCAACCGTCTTCGTACGCATGACGCGAACTCTGTAGTCGAGTAGGCGACAAGGCGCCCTTCACCGCAAGGTTGGGATTCCCCCATCATCCACGCCCAGGCCTCCCGCAAGCTGAGAGAGCCCCCGGCATCCAGCGGCAAGTGGCGACCGGCCGAAACACGATCTGCCGCTCGCTGCCGCTCCTTGCCGCTGGCTGCCATTGGCAAACCATTCGCAGAGCGAGAGGCGCGGCCACCTTCACCGAACAGCCGCCGCCGCGCTCGTGACGACCGCTCCCGCCGCTGCTTCCCCAGGTCACACAGCCATTCTCGCCGCTCGCCGAAGGTCCTCGAAGAACCCGTACGTCGCCCGGACCGGACGCCGATCGGTCAAGACCGCTGGGCCGGCTCGGTCTCCTCGATCCGACGAAGGATCTGCTCCCGGGTACGGGCCAACAGGAGTCCGACGATCAGCCATATCTGAACGCCAAAGAATCGCGAGAAGTGCCCAAACCATGACCTCCGAGCCTTCGTGCAGACCGCGAGCTTGACGTTTGGGCTTCTCCTCGATGTCGGGCAAGATGGACCACCTACGGGCTGAGTGGCCCAAGTCCAAAGGGAGCGGGCCATCGACGTGTCGCCAAACATCCTGTTCGTTCTGACCGACCAAGACCGGCACTTCGCCCAGTTCCCGGCAGGGTTCTCGTTGCCAGGTCGGGAGCGGCTCCAAGCGTCGGGTACGACCTTCACGAACCATCAGATCACGTCGAGTGTCTGCACTCCGTCGCGCTCCACGGTGTACATGGGCCAGCACATCCAGCGCACGAAGGTGTTCGACAACGTCAACTTTCCGTGGGCAAACGACTTACCGCTCGACCAGCCGACACTCGGCCATCGGATGCGGGATCTGGGGCTCCGATCCCGCATTCAGGACCCATCTCGACCAGTACGGATTCTCCGACTTCATCAGCCCGGGCGACACAATCGGGGGAACTCGGGGCGGCTACCACAACGACGAAATCATCGGCGCC
>JAHEJN010000171.1 GCA_024638845.1 Acidimicrobiales bacterium
ACGAGTGGGCGTTGAGGGACTCGAACCCCCGACCCTCTCGGTGTAAACGAGATGCTCTAGCCAACTGAGCTAAACGCCCGGGACCCGAAGACTAGCGGTGAAGTCAGCGGCGCCGCGCCGTGAGAAGGTGGTCGTGCAGGGCCGGCGTGGCGCCGGCCACCAGGGCTCGTCGGGCGTGGTGGTCGACGACCACCAGCTCGCGATCCTCCACGTCGGAGACCACCGCGCCGGCCTCGGTGCACACGAGCAGGCCACCGAGGTAGTCCCACGGTGCCAGCTCGCCCGGGGTGGCGTCGACCAAGGCATCGACAGTGCCGCATGCGACCGCGCACAGGTCGAGTGACGTCGCGCCGAGCGACCGGAACTGGCGCCAGCCGTAGTGATGGTCGGGCAGGCCGTTCACCGCCACGAGGGCGTCGAACAGGTGCTCGATGTCGGGCGCCATGATCGGCTCGTCGTTACGCCAGGCGCCCTCACCCCTCATGGCGGTGAAGCGAGTCCCGGTGGCGAGGTTCGACACCAGCGCGACGAGGGGTCCATCGGCATCCACAGCGCACATGCTGGCGGCGTACCACGGCAGGCCGTGTGCGTAGTTGGTGGAACCGTCGACCGGGTCGAGGGCGACGATCACCTCTCGCTCACCGAAGTGCAAGCCGGTCTCCTCGCTGAGCACACCGACGCCTGCCGCGAGGAGTGCCGGGACCGCGACGTCGTCGGTGACGACGTCGAACGCGTACTGGCCGACCCGCAGGCCCGAGGGTCCGGTGTCGGATTGCACGGCGAGCACCTCGGTGATCGCCTCGACCACTCGGTCAAAGCATTCGAGGAGCGAGTCGGCATCCACCGCGGTGAACCTACCGTGCAGAGGTCAGCATTTCCGGTTCGACCGTGGCAGGCTGAGAAGAACGCCAATTCCGGAGGATCCGTTGGCCGCTGTCGACATCGCCACCTTCATCGCCGATCTGAAGGACCACTCGGCCGATCACGGCTTCCACGTGCACGACGAGCGCCACTTCGTGGAGACCTACTCGATGCGCCAAGCGTGGGAGATCGACCTTCATCCGGCCGAGGCCTGTGGCGGTCCCCTCGACATGCTCATCTCCCTCGAGATCGACCCGCGGGTGATGCTGGCCTTCGAGGACGCCGTGCTCGCGATCGACGAGATGGACGAGCCCTCCACCGACCTCACCCTTCCCCTCACTCTCACGTGGGCCCTCCCGCCGCTCCCCCACAGCCCCGATCTCCTCGTTCTCGCAACCGATCTGGCCGGTATCGGGGGCACCGAGCTCCCGTTGCAACTCTCGGCGGCCGACGCCTTCACCGATGTCACCGATCCGCCGCTGCGGAGTCTCACCATCGGCGCCCGACGCGAGGTGTCGCTCGATCGGCTCTACCTCGGCGAGGAGATGCTGTCCGACACCCTCGCGCTCGCGGCCGCGGTGAGCCACTTCCTCCTCGACCGGGCGCCTGCCTGGTTGGGAGATGCGTGACGAGTCTCGAAACACCGGGCATAACGGGACTAACTGCCGTGTTCCTCCACAAGCGGGTCTGTTACAGTTTGACGACAGATCTCGGAGTAGAGGGGTCTCCACAGTGGGACCGAAGCATGGGCCGACGGAAGGAAGAAATCGCGTGACCAGATCGATCCGCGAAGCCTTCGTGCCCGACCTCCGCGGGGTTCGCGAGCACCCGTGGCGGGGCTTTCCCTCGCAGCTCGTCCTCGTCACCGTCGCTGCGTTGTTCTACTTCGGCGTGCGCCTGTTCACCAAGGAAGCCGAAACGGCGGCGCTGGCCAACGCCAACCGCCTCGTGCACTTCGAGCGCCTCTTCGGACTCGACATCGAGGCTTCGGCCCAGGGCCTCGTCCTCGGCAACGATGCGATGGTCACGCTGTGGAACTGGGTGTACATCTGGTTCCACTGGCCGGTCATCATCGGCGCGATGTTCCTGCTGTTCCGGTTCAGCCGCCGGAACTTCCTGCTCTTTCGCAACGCCCTCATCCTCTCCGGCGCGATCGGACTGGTGATCTTCGCCACCTACCCCGTGGCACCGCCCCGTTTCATCCCCGGGTTCGAGGACACGGTCACCAACCTCTCCACGTCGTACAAGATCCTTCAGCCGCCGGCGATCGTGAACAAGTACGCCGCGCTGCCCAGCTTCCACGTCGGGTGGAACGTCCTGGCCGGCGTCATCGTCTTTCGCGCCACTCGTATCCGACTGGTGAAGGTGTTGGCGGTGCTGTCGCCCGCGCTCATGACCATGGCCGTGGTCTTCACGGCCAATCACTGGGTGATCGACGCCATCGTCGGCAGCGCGATCGCGCTCGTGGGCTACGCCGGCGCGATGTGGATCGACCGTCGTACCCGTCCCCGCCAAGACGACGGCACCGAGACGCCTGCGGACCTCGCGTCCGTCTGAGCCACGCCAGAGCGCAGCGATCCCGTCGGTCGTCTACGGTGCCCGACGAGCGGACTCACCACCTCGGAGGGGAACCATGGCCACTCTCGCCACGATCGAAGGCGTCGGGAAGAAGCATGCAGCCACGATGGCCAAGCATGGTATTCGGACCACACAGGCACTCCTGAGGGCGGGCGGCTCGAAGAAGGGCCGCAAGGCACTCGCCAGCGACTCGGGAGTGTCCGAGAAGCTCATCCTCGGGTGGGTGAACCGCGCCGATCTGATGCGAGTGCGCGGCGTCGGTGAGGAGTACTCCGATCTCCTGGAGCAGGCCGGTGTCGACACGGTGAAGGAGCTGCGCAAGCGCAAGCCCACGAACCTTCACGCCAAGATGCTCGAGGTCAACGGTGCTCGCAAAGTGCCCTTCGTGCGGCGACCTCCGAGTCTCGGTGAGGTCGAAAGATGGGTGGCCCATGCAGCCGAGCTGGCACCCGCAGTCACCTACTGAGCACTGTTTAGCCTGATATTCCCATCACGGGAACAGATCCGGGCCATCGGTTACATCGATGTGACCGATATCACTCGCCGGTCCTGGGGTCTGGGCCCGAGTTGGCTTCTACGGTAGGCGCCGTGAGTAGCGAGGAGTACCCACTCAGCGGTTGTCTCGACGATCGTTCCTGGGTCGATCTCGCCGCCTGCCGAAGCAAGACCGAGCTCTTCTTCGGGCCCCCTGGCGAACAACCCGGCAGCCGCCGCCGGCGCGAGGACAAGGCCAAGGTCGTGTGCACCGCATGCCAAGCGCAGCTCGCCTGCCGAGACGCAGGCCGCCGCAACTACGAGCACGGAATCTGGGGTGGCGAGAACGACGAGGAGCGGGCCACCGCCGGCTTCCCGCCGCGGCGACTCGTCCGGCGCTCGGTGGCGACCGCTCGTCGCCTCAACGACAGCCACGACCAGGCGTCATAGCCCCCCGACGGGCCTGGCCCGGTGCGATGCTGACGGTGCCCTCGTTCGATTGGCCGAGAAGCGGGTAAACTGGGGCCAGTCGCCCGCCACGAGGAACGCCGTGTCCACCATCCCTTCCGACACCACGCCCGCCGACAACGTTGCCCACGAGGCCCCCACCGGGCTCAAGACCGTGCTCGACGTCATTCCCGACAGCTGCTACGAACGCTCCACCATCCGTGGCCTCGGCATCTTCGCCCGCGACCTGCTCCTGCTCGGGCTGGCGTCGTGGGGTCTGGCCTCGACCGACAACATCCTCTTCCTCGTGCCGTTGTGGCTGCTGGCCGGACTCGCCGTCGCCGGGCTGTTCGTCATCGGCCA
>JAHEJN010000079.1 GCA_024638845.1 Acidimicrobiales bacterium
GTGGAGGTGATGGGACTCGAACCCACGACTTCCTGCTTGCAAAGCAGGTGCTCTAGCCAACTGAGCTACACCCCCGAACGGGACGGCATCAGGGTATTGGCTGGGCAGGACTTTGGACTCTCCCCGTGCAGTCGATCGGCGCGCACAAT
This sequence comes from Acidimicrobiales bacterium, assembly GCA_024638845.1. GTDB lineage: Bacteria > Actinomycetota > Acidimicrobiia > Acidimicrobiales > JAHEJN01 > JAHEJN01. The sequence continues at coordinate 150 of JAHEJN010000079.1, forward strand.
GTCGAAGGAGTGGATTGGGAGGGATTGCATCATGTTCTCGACGATCGTGGTCGGCACCGACGGCTCGCCCGCGGCCGAGGCTGCTGTGCGAGCGGCCGGTGATCTCGCTCGGGCGGGCGGCGCGAACCGAGTGCACGTGGTGAGCGGGCATCACCCCTACAGCAGTGCCGAGCTGAACCGCATGGCCAAGGATCTCCCGACGGAGTTCCACGACACCCTGCGCCCCGACGCGCTCGCGACCGAATGCGTCGATGAGGCCGCGATGATGCTGCGCACGATGGACGTCCAGCCCCACGAACACGTGCGCTCCATGAACGGCACCGAAGCCATCCTCGATGTCGCCGAAGAGGTCCACGCTGACCTGATCGTCGTCGGTTCGCGTGGGCTCGGGCTCGGCCGGCGACTGCTCCAGGGCAGCGTGTCCACCAAGGTCGCCCACCATGCGCCATGCAGTGTGATGATCGTGCACCTCCCCACGACCGATCCAGCCGAGCTCGACGGGTGAAGCTGCCGATGGCGACGATCCTCCACCCGACCCTCGAGAGCGACCACGTCGCCGATCATCCCGGTCGGCGTCGACTGATCGTGCTCTACGACCTGGTGCTGGACCCCGATGACCCTGCCCTCGGGCATCAGCTCACCGAACGGGTCACGGTGCGGGCGGTCGACGACGGTGGGGCGTTCACCGCTCCCCGATCCGCGGCGTTGTTGGCGACCGAGACGACCTTCGTCGGGGTAAGCGGCGTGCAACGTCGGGCCGTCGAAGCCGTCCTCTGGCGCACCGATCTCGACGTACAGCAGGACTGGTGGAGGGCGGGTCCCGACGGGGCGATCGAAGCACTGGCCGAGTGGGTCGACCACCTCAGGGCCGAAATCGTCGTCTCGCTGTCGTCGGAAGCCGTCGCCACGGCCACCACTCCGGTACTGACCGGCTCATGGGGTGCCCTCGGCCGCGATTGAGGGTCAGGCCGCGAGCGGGCGACCGAAGGGCAGTTCGTCCCTCCACGTGGCCAGGAAAGCCTCGGCCTTGTAGCAGCCGGCGAGAAGGGGGCCGTCGGCGTGGCTCTGCAGCTCGTCCATGAGGTCGGTGATCGCCGCCACCGCGTCGGCCTCGACCGATGCTGCAGTGGCGTCGTCGTCAGGCCACATGGCGAAGACCGGACCGGCCGTCGCCACGAAGTCGGGAACCACCGTGACCCCGGCCCGGCGCAACATGGAGAACGCCTTGGTGGTCACGGGAATCGGCGCCGACGGCACGACCACCGACGCCTTCACGAACTCGGCACCCTGGTGGCTGAGGGCACCCATCTTCGATCCGGTGAACAAGACGTCGCACGGCGCACCGAAGGTCTTCCATGTGGGCTCGACGTCACCGAACTGGGCGACCATCTGATCACCGTCGGCCCACCACGCCGAGGAGACAGCGGCGATGTCGAAGCCGTCGGACGCGGTCGCCGTGCCGGCCGAAGTGGAGATGGCCGTGATCCGGCCACCCCATTCCACCACTTGGCGGGCGAGCGCCGGCCCCTGCGAGCCGAACCCCTCGATGGCCACCCGGCGTCCGTCGAGATCACCGGCTGCGGCCGAGGCGGCGGCGGCGGCCCCGACGCCGATGAGATGATCGGTCAGCACCGACCCCTCGACCTGGTCGAGGCGCAGCCGCGAGCGCGGATCGACCGCGCGGAGCGACTCGAGGTCGGCCGGATCGACCCCCTTGCCCGGATCGGGAAGGAACGACCCGGCGTCGACCATGGGCCGAATCTCGTCGACGAAGGCGGCGATGGCTCCGGGTCGATCGGCCGGGACCGCGTTGACGCCCGCTGACGCCCCCGAACGCTGCTGTTCGAGCACGGCGAAGGTGTACGTGAGCGACCGGGCGAGCTCGGTCGCCCCGCTCTGCAGGATCTTGGGCGCCGAGCGGACGATTCCCACCGAGGTGACGTCGGCGTCGTGCAGATCGACGGCGACGAAGGCGTCGACGGTCGTGAGCTCGGTGATCTTCACCCACGCATCATCGCAGACCCGGTCAGTTGTCGGCGAGAGCGAAGATTCGGCCGTCGCGATCGCCGATGAAGATGACGCCGTCCCACACGACCGGAGTGCCCTCCAGGCAGCCACCGATCGCGGTCTCGAACAACAGCGGCGCCGCCACGGTCGTGTCACTCACGTCGTAGCCGCGAAGGACGCCGGCACAGTCACCGACGATCAGCACATCGTCGACGACGACCGGGGAGCCCCACATCGGCCCGACGAGCTGGGTGTCCCAACGCAGCACCCCGTTGGCGGCGTCGATGGCGAGCAACCGGCCGCTGTTGGTGGTCGCGTAGACCACGTCGCGGTGGGGGGCGACCGTCGAGCGGATGCCCTGGAACTGCTCGGGTCCGTCGAGGAAGGTCCACACCATCGGATCGGCGCCGTCGGGATCGAGCCGGGCCAGGTGTCCGGTCTCACCGACTCGCGCCGAGCCGCGCGTCGCGATCTGGCCGACGAAGAGATCGCCGCTCGAATCGACCACGATCGTCGAGTCGGCGTCGTCGCCCATCCAGAACCGGAACACCTGCTCGGGCTCCCCGCCGCTCTCGAGCGGACGGAGGTCCCATCCGAGCACGAGACCGGCCGAGTTGACCGTCCACACCGTCGTGCCCGACATCGCCACCGACGCCTCGACCGAGAAGCCCGGGTCTTCGGAGGGGTCGACCGGACCGAGATCGGCATCGAGCTGCTCGTCCCACGTGGGAGCGCTCCACACCACGACGGGTTCGACCGTGGCGAAGCCCTCGGCGTCGGTCGCCTTCGAAAGCCTCACGACGATGACGCGGCCGTTCTCTCCCCCGAGCACCATCAGGTCGCCGGCGACCAACGCCGACGAATCCCAGTCGTCGCTCGTCCGCACGTCGCCGAGGTCGCCAGCTTCGAGACGCCACAGCTCGGTCGCTCCCTCGGGTCGATCGAACGACAGGATGCGGAAGGTGCCGTCGGAACCGCCCACGTAGGCGAGCGCCAGGCCGTCGGGGTCGATGGTGGGCGTCGTCTCGACCGGCCCGTCGAAGGCGAAGGGCTCGATGATCGACGCTCCGGAAGCGGCATCGAGGAAGTACACGTTGCCGTCGAGGGCGCCGAGAACGACCCACGTCTGTCCGTCGCGCACGAACACTGCCGGCTGGCCCGTCCAGCCGACGCCGCACCTCGGATTGTCCGGATCGACCGGTGCAACCTCGCAGAGGCCCGGCGGCGAGGGCACCGCCCAGCGGATCACCGGATTCCGCGGCGCCGGTCCGGTGCCGTCGAAGGTACGGGTGGCGTTGCCGCGGAAGGTGAGCACACCCAGCACCCCACCGGACTGCGGCTCACCCACCGACGCGAGGTCGACGGTGGGAACATCGACCAGGATCGGCACGGGAGTCGGCTCGGGGGTGGGTGTCTCGACGGCAGGAGTCGGGGTGGGGGCAGATCCCGGTGTGGTGTTGGCCGCTGGTGTGGGCGCCTCGCCGTCGTTCTGGTCGACGACACCTCGCGAGTCGAAGATCCACAGCGCGACCAGGGCGACGAAGGTCGCGGCGAGGGCAAGGGACACCTGGCGCAGCCGTAGCATTGGCCAGAGTGTAGGAAGCCGACGGCGCGGCTCCGAGGCGGGCGGTTCGCCCGGCCCGGACGGACGTGGATCAGCGGGCGCCGCTGATGACGATCGGCCCGATCCAATACACGTCGCCCTGGGTGGAGAACGTCAAGGTGGCCGAGCGGGCGTCAGGGGCGCTGATGCTCATCCTGTCGAGATCGAAGCCGAGCGTGTTGGCGTAGCTGGGCCGGAAGCCGAGCAGTCCGGGCCCGGTCAGGATCGTGCCGTTGGTGCTGATGCTCGAATTGAAGAAGTCGTCGGCCGGATTGGCGGCGTTGCCGAACGGGAGGCCGCCGGATGGGTTTCCGGTACTGTCGAATGTGGTGACGGCGAGCGAGTCGCCGGCAAGGCCGAGGTCGCCCTCGTACACGCCGAGGCTCAGCTCGAGGTAGCCGGCGGCTGCCGTGGAGAAGCCACCCACGTCGACTTCCAGGCTCTCGTTCTGGGCGACCCGCTCGAAGGCGTCGAAGACGACCACGTTGCGCAGCACATCACCGCCCGAATACACGACCACCAGGCTCCAACCGGCGTATTTGTTCGATGCCTCGGCGCCTTCGATGGCGGCGACCCAGACCGTTCCACCGCCGGAGACCAGATCGGTCACATCGCGGTAGGACTGGTAGCCGCCGCTGTCGCTGACCAGCCGGTCGGCGGTGAGGGGCGTGTAGTCCGCGAGCTCGTCGGGTACTCCACCGAAGGGCTGCACCGAGAACAACACGTCGTCGGCCCGGTTGTTGGCGCCCGTCGCAGCACTCCAGTACAGCGCCGCGAACTCGACTGTGGACCCGGCGGGGATCACCAGATCGGCTGCACTCGAGTTGTCGGCCTGTGGGTTGGCCAGGTCGACGGCGTCTTCGTCGATGTACTCGATCATCCAACTGTTGTTGATGCTGGCTGCTGAGGGGGTTCGACTCGACCGGGCCTCGTCGCAGGTGATGCCATTGACCTCGTCGCCCGCGGCGCACGACATCGACGTGTTGCCGATGATGGTCGAGTCGCCGACCAGCTCGTCGACGAAGACCACACCCGGTGCGTTGCCGACGGTGTAGTACGGCGGGTTGTCGGGCCCGGTCACGGCCACGTTGTTCGACAGATCAGGATCGGCGGTATCGGCTGTGACCGTGGCGGTGATGGTCACCGTGTCGACATCGCCGACATCGAGGCGCACGTAGTACGTGGTGGAATCACCGGCGGCGAACTGGTCGATGGTGCAGGTGGCGACGCCGCCCTCGAACGAGCATCCGGGATCATCCTGTCGGGTCGGGACAGCGTCGGCCCCTTCGGCGCTCAGGCTGACGGTGACCGCGGAGGCCGAGCTCGGTCCGGCGTTGGCCACTTCGACGGCCACGAACCCGGGTCCGTTCCTGGTGAGGTTGCCCACCGGTGCGAGCTCGATGCTCAGATCGGCACTGGCTACCACTTCGGCTTCGAGGGTGGCGCGGTTGTTGGTCGGGTCAGGATCGATGCCGGGCCCGCTGATGGTGGCATCGACGGTGGCCACATCGGTGCCGCTTTCGACGATGGCCTCGATGGCGAATCCCACCGGCTGCGAGGTGAGTGTGGTCAGCGAACAAGCGATCCGATCGGGGTCGGTCGAATCGGCGAGACACCCCGGGGGAAGAATCGTCGGCGACAGGCCCACGAGGTCGATGGTGGCGGTGGCGCCGTCGGCGTCGGGCGTCGGGCCGTTGTTCACGACGACGAAGGGAATCGTGACGGTTTCGCCCACGGTGAGGACGTCGGAGCTGGTCGAGCTCTGGATCGGGCCGGCGGTGATGGCCAGGTCGGTCGACTCGAAGACGCTCACGATGAAGCCGCTCGCGTTGTTGTCGGGGTTCGGGTCGACGGCGGCACTCGTGCCGGATGCGATGACGGTGACCGCTTCGAGCGACAGTGGCGTGACCCCGACGACGATGTCGTTCCACGATTCGGCGGGGAGCTGTCCGAGCTCGCAGAGGAGGGTGGCGTCGTCGGTTGCGGTACAGCCGGGGGCAGCCAGCGAGGCGTTCTCGGAGAAGACGGTGAGTTCTGTGCCGCCCGCCGCGGCGGGTCCGTCGTTGAAGACCGTGATCGTTGTCGCGGTCTCGATGCCGGCCACGAGCTGACCGGGGGAGTTGGTGACCACTCGGATGTCGGCCCGAGTGTCGGGGGTGGGCGTGGGGGTCGGTTGGGGAGTGGCGGTCGGGCCGGGGGTCACCGTGGGTCCGGGCGGGGTGGTGGGTCCGGGTGGCGTGGTGGGTCCGGGTGGCGTGGTGGGCCCGGGTGGCGTGGTGGGCCCGGGCGGCGTGGTGGGCCCGGGTGGCGTGGTGGGAGTCGGTCGGGTCAAGCCGGGAAGTGGTGTCGGTGTGGCGGACGCGTCGGGACCGGTCGTCGGCTCGGGTGTCGGGGTGGCTTCGCCGGCGATCGACTCGTCACCAGGCCCGGGTTGGGGCGTGGGCTCGGCATCGGCCGGCTCGGGCGTGGCGTCGACGGTGGGATCGGTGCCCGGTCCGGTATCGATCTGGCCTTCTGGCGTGGCCCCGGGTGGGAAGGGACTCTCGCCACCGCGGTCGATCGGAGGTGCGAGCACGCCGAGGGCGGCAGCCTCTTGGGCGGCGTTGTTCTCGCGCCTTGCCTCGAGAGCTTGATCGGCCAGAGGGGTGACAACCGTGGCGGTGACCCCGACCGACATGACGATGGCGACGATGACGCGAAGCGACACGAGCTGTGCAAGCGCAAGCTGTACCACCCGGTTCATTGTGCTTTCGTCCCTTGGTCGATGGGCAAGTGGCCCATCTGCAGTGTCGCCGCTGGACGGTCGTCACAACATGGGAAATCCCACCCACAGTCAGTGGGCCAGGTGGCCCGTGGCGGGTCGCTGACCTGGTGTTTCGAGGGTTTCGCGTCCATAGCCGCGTCAACTTTCATTCCGGATGGCGAAGGTGGCCATCCGGTAGGTCTCGGAGCGACTCTGGTCTCCCCGATCGACGAGGGTGAAGGTGACGTAGATGGTGTACCCACCGTCGGGGAGCTCGGTGGTGTCGAACGCGGCGGGGAAGCCCTCGGGTGTGTTGAACATGGCGAATTCGGGGCCGAACGTGTCGGTTCCGGTGAGGAGCTCGTTGCCGATGGTATCCACCAGCCGGAAGGCGGTGGCGCCGGTGTTCTCCAGCTCGAAGGTGATGACGGGGGCACCCGACAGCGTCGACCCTTCGAGGTCGCCGGCGGTCGCGCCGAGAGTCGCGACGATCCCGTCGGTCGGCGCGGTACGGGGCCGGTCGTCGTTGCGAGCGTCGAAGGCACGAATGGTGAGTGGCACCGCCACCACCAGGGTCACGAGACTGGCGATCACGGACGTGGCGACCCATTGGAGCCGCGTCCGCTCGCTCAGGAGGGCGCGAAGCCGTGCGACGTCGACCACCGGTCAGCGTTCCCCTCGGCGCCGTGCAGCTGGGAGCACGTGCCGCATCGTCACTCCAGCTCGATGATGCCCAACCGCACGGCCGACAGGACGGCATGGGTGAGGCTCTGGGTGTCGAGGCGCCGGTATATGGCGTTGAGGTGGTTGTGCACCGTCTTCTGGGTGATGCCGAGATCCCGCGCCACCTGCTTGGTCGTGCTCCCGTCGGCGATGGCCTGGAGGATCTCGACCTGACGATCGGACAGCAGCGGTTGGTCGTCGCCGGCAGACTCGACGGCCCGCAGCATCGACACGGCGAGCTCCGGGGTGAGCCCCGTCTCGCCGCCGGCAACAGCGTGAACCGTGTCGAGAACGTCCGAGAACGAACAGCCCTTCGAGAGATAGCCGACGGCTCCGGCATCGAGGGCCTGGCGCGTGCGTGAGACATCGTCGTGCATGGTGAGCACCACCACCTTGACCTCGGGCATCTCCTCGCGGATGCGCCGGGTTGCCGTGACGCCGTCCATGATCGGCATCGAGAGATCCATCACCACCACGTCGGGCGAGTGCTCGCGCGCAAGACGAATGGCCTCCTCGCCGTCGGCCGCCTCGGCAACGACGGTGTCGCCGGCCGACTCGAAACCACGACGGATTCCTTCACGCAGAATCTGGTGGTCGTCTGCGAGCATCACTCGGATCATGCGATCGCTCCTCTTGCTTCACGGGGGACATGGACTGTGATCTCGGTGCCGCTTCCGGGGCTGGAGCTGACGTCGATGGTGGCGCCGACGCTGTCGGCGCGCTCGCGCATGCCCACCAGCCCGTAGGCAGACTCGCGGACACTTCTCGCCAGGTCGAATCCGCGTCCGTCGTCGCGGATCGTGAGGTCGGCGCCATCGTCGCGAACATCCCAGATCACCTCCACCGATGAGGCCATCGCGTGCTTCTCGATGTTGTTGAGCGCCTCTTGGATGATCCGGAGCAGTTCGTTCTCGACGGCCAGGCTCATGGACGCCCCGGGCGAGACCACCGTGAAGACCGTCTTGGTCTTGCCCCGGCTGCCGAAGCGATCGAGGTGGTCACGGGCGACCACGGTGAGCGGCTTCTCGGCGGTGACGCCGGCACGAAGCTGGCGCAGCGTCTCGCGCAGCTCGTCGATGGCCATCTGGACGTCGCCGTAGAGATGGTCGAGCTCGGGAGCCGACTTCGCGTCGTCCTGCATGATGCGCTCGAGCTCGAAGGAGATGTAGGTGAGCCACTGGCCGAGACGATCGTGTAGATCTCGAGCGATGCGTGATCGCTCCTCCTCGGCGCCGAGGGTGCGAAGCCGACGGAACCAGCGGGCGTTGTCGACGGTGAGGGCCAGGACCTCGGCCAACCCGTCGACGAGGTGAAGCTCGCGGCTCGAGTACATGCCAGGCGACTCGTGCTCGACCGCCAGTAGTCCCACCGTCTTGCCACGGGTTCGCAGCGCCGTGTAGACGCCGGTGCGCGACGCCGGGGCGAGCCCACCATCGAAGTCGGGAACCAGCAGCGAGGAGTCGGAATCGAGCACCTGTTGCAGATAGGGGTGGAGCTCGTCGCGGCTGGCAGAGGGGGCGAGGCTGCAGCCGTCGCTGAGTTGTGGCGTCCAGTGCTCGCCCGACTCGTCGACCACGACGAGAGCGACGACGGTGGCGTCGAAAGCGTCGGTCAGCTGATCGCGTGCGGCGGCCAGCGCCTCGCGGAGATCGAGCGAAGTGGGAAGGGTGCGGGCCACCTGGTTGAGGATGTGGAGGAGGTCGTTGGTCTCCGACAGGGTGTCGATTCGACCCGCCAGATTGGCTCGACGCCGCTCGGCTTCGAGGAGTCGGATGCGACCGAAGGCGAGCAGTCCGATGATGATGAGTATCGTCAACAGGACCGTGAAGCTCGACTGTGCCCCGAGGTTCAGGCCGGCATTGGTGGACAAGCCGGTGATGGTCATGCCCACGATCGTGGCTCCGAGCGTGGCCAGACCGAGTCGGATGCCCCAGCCGAAGGCGGCGACGGCGGTGACGGCGAGCAGGCACAGGACGAAGGGACTGTCGAAACCTCCGGAGATGCCCACCGCGAGGCCGAGGATCACCCCGTCGGCGATGGCCAGAGCCTGATAGCGGAACTGGCGATCGGCAAGGCGAAGCGGTCGAAACGTACGCCAGGTGGTGTGGAAGAGGGCGATGGCGAGCGAGACGACGACGGCGAGGTCGCCGTTGTTGGCGTCGGGTGCCGCGAAGACCACGCCGAACATCACCGTGGCCCAGCGGAGCGCAGCGATTACCGGTGAGACGGTGGCGCGAACCGCGGGAGGCAGCAGGAACCGCGACGTCGACTCGTCGACCACTCCGTGGCGCAGTACCCGCAGCGCCGAGGCCGCCTCGTCGACACTCAGGTCGCGGCCACCACCGTCGAGCAATGAGGGGCGGGGCTTCGTCGGTGAGGATTCCTGGATCACAGTGGTCATCTCCAGGCCTTCCAGATCGGACGCGGGTCCGGCCGGGACGGCACGCGAAGCCCCAGGCTACTCACTCGCCCCGTAGCGGGGGTCATAGGGACAGATTGCGCGGCACGCTGCACGAATGCATCATCGGCATCGCCGGTCAGGGTTTGAGGAATTCTACCCAGTGCCTGGGTCGGTCGGATCGCCCGTGTCGAGGTCGGCGACGATGGTCTGCACCTCGGTTTTCGCGTTCTCGATACGAGCTCGACAGAACCTCACGAGTGCCGCCGCCCGAGCGACGCGAGCCGCGAGCACGTCGACGTCGAGATCGTCGGTCTCGAGCTCGTCGAGGATGGACTCGAGCTCGGCCAGGGCGGCCGCATACCCCTCGGGCGAATCGGTCGGGTCGTCGGGTGCGGTCACGTCGGAAGGTCTCCTCGATGGTTCGTGCCGATGACGGTGCTGGTGGCGGTGCCGTCGACGGTGGTGGTGACGAGCGTGTCTCCGGGGCCGATGACATCAACGCTGCGCACCAGCTCGCCCGCATCGGTCCGTACGATCGACCAGCCTCGTCGGAGCAGGCGCACCGGATCGACCCGGCCGATGCTCTCCTCGAGTTGCAGGAGCCGTCGCTCCGGGCCGTCGACGAGCCGGAGCGCGGTTCGCGCCATGCGCGCGCCCAGGGCGTCGACGACCACCTGATGGCGGGCGAGCCGGCGGTCGGCGGAGCGTTGGAGCCGATCGGTGCACTGGTCGACCCGCGAGCCGGCGAGTCGGGCCGACGCCGTGACGGCGCGGTCGGCGCGCTGGGCGTGGCTGCTCAGCAGATGGTCGGCGGCGGCGAGTCGCGTGTGACTGACCGCGGCGAGACGGGCTGCATCGGCGACGAGCTGGTGCTGAACGGAGTGGACCCGTCCGGCGATCTCGGCCGCCGCCGCAGTCGGGGTCTTCGTGGCGACGGCGGCGACCTCGTCGGCCACGGTCCGGTCGATCTCGTGGCCGATGCCGGTGACGACCGGCAGGGGGCATGCGGCGATCGCCCGCGCCACGGCATCGCTGTCGAAGGCAGCGAGGTCGGTGCGCGCCCCACCACCACGCACGACCGCCACGACCTCGCCGTGGCGAACGGCCCGAGCGAGCGCCACGCAGATGCCGTCGACGGCGGCAAAGCCCTGCACTCTCGTGTCGATCAGCGTGACCTTCCAGCCCACCCCCGAGCGCCGGAGCTCGGAGAGGAAGTCCTCGGCTGCGGCCGACCCGGTGCTGGTGACCAGGGCGATCCGACGGGGGAGAAGGGGAAACGGCACTCGACCGTTGGCATCGAGGAGGTCGTCGTCGCGCAGGCCGGCCAGGATTCGTTCTCGGTCAGCGGCAAGGCGTCCGAGGGTGTAGGAGGGATCGATGCCGGTCATCCGGAGCTGGAGTCGACCCTGGGGCGCGTAGAGGTCGATCGTGCCGCGGATGCGCACCGCCATGCCATCGTCCATGCGGGTTCCACCGCCGGCTTTGAGGTAGGCGTTGACCACGTCGCGCGTCTTGCGGAACAGCACCACCGACAGGCTGGCCGTCGGTTGGGCACCCGGCTCGCCCGGATCGACGAGATCGAAATACACATGCCCGGCCGACGACCGCTTGAGGTTGCGCATCTCTCCCTCGATCCACAGCTCGGTGCCGAACTCGCGCTGGAGGGTCCGCCCGATCTCGTGGGCGAGCGCGCCGACGGTGTAGGTGCGGTGACCTGCGGTGGGGTCGTCGGCGAACAGCGAGATGTCCGACATCGCTGCGACCGTAGCTCGGGCCGCTGACGGTTGGGTTCTCAGGTGGGCGCCACTTCGGTGCGCACGAGCGTCCGGTACAGCTCGGAGTAGACGCCACCGGCGGCCAGGAGCTCGTCGTGGGTGCCGTGTTCGGCCACGCGGCCCTGATCGATCACCAGAATCTGATCGGCGGCCACGATCGTGGAAAGACGATGGGCGATCACCAGTGCCGTTCGTCCCTCCAGGGCATGGGCCAGCGCCGCCTGTACCAGGGCCTCGTTCTCACTGTCGAGATGACTGGTGGCCTCGTCGAGGATGACGATGGCCGGGTCCTTCAGGAGCATGCGGGCGATCGCCAGTCGTTGCTTCTCGCCGCCCGAGAGCCGATACCCCCGCTCACCCACCACGGTCTCGAGCCCGTTGGGCAGGCTCGTGATGAGCTCGTGGATCTGCGCAGCACGGATGGCGTCGTCGACCTCGGTGGCGGTGGCATTCGGACGGGCGTAGCGGAGGTTCGCGTCGATGGTGTCGTGGAACAGATGGGGGTCCTGGCTCACCACGCCGATGGCTCGTCGGAGACTGGCCTGGGTGAGGTCGCGAACGTCATGACCGTCGATGCGGATCGCTCCGCCGGTCACGTCGTAGAGCCTCGGAACCAGGTTGGCGAGCGTCGTCTTTCCCGCGCCCGAGTGACCGACGAGCGCGACGAGCGTGCCCGGCTCGACGACGGCGCTCACGCCCTGCAGGACCTCGGTCACGATCTCGTCGGAGGTCTCGGCCGGGTTCTCGAGCGATGTGAGCGTGATGTCGTTGCGGTAGGCGAACTGCACGTTGTCGAGCTCGAGCCGTCCTCGGGGCGAGCGGAGGACGGCGGCCCCCGGCCGATCGACGATCGCGTTGTCGGTGTCGAGCACTTCGAACACCCGGTCGAAGGACACGAAGGCGGTCATGATGTCGATACGGGCGTTGGTGAGCGAGGTCAGGGGCGTGTAGATGCGGGCCACGAGCAGGCTCATGGTGGCCAGCTGGCCGATCTCGAGGTCGCCCGAGATCACGAGGTGGCCGCCGATCCAGTAGACGAGGGCGGTCCCCACGGCTCCGACCAACGTGAGCGCGATGAAGAATGCTCGTCCGAGCATGGCTGAACGGATACCCACGTCGCGAACCCGACCGGCCCGGTCGGCGAAGTCGTCTCGCTCCGCGTCATGGCGACCGAAGAGCTTCACCAACATCGCACCCGACACGTTGAGCCGCTCGTTCATCGTGTTGTTCATCGATGCGTTGAGCTCCATGCCCTGTCGAGAGATCGCCTGGAGCCGGCGGCCCACTCGCCGGGTAGGGAGGACGAACACCGGCAACAACACCAGCGCGAGAAGAGTGAGGCGCCACTCGGTGAAGGCCATGGCGATCACCGTGGTGAGGACGATGACCGTGTTGGCCACGACCTGACCGAGAGTGCCGGTCATGGCCCGCTGAGCGCCGATCACGTCGTTGTTCAGGCGGCTGATCAGCGCACCGGTCTGGACCCGCGTGAAGAAACCGATGGGCATCCGCTGGACGTGATCGAACAGCTTCACCCGCAGATCGAAGATGAGACCTTCCCCCACCACCGACGAGAACCATCGTTCGACGAACCCGAGGAGAGCCTGGAGAAACGCCGCCGCGACGATGAACCCGGCCAGGATGTTGAGCTCGCGGGAGTCGCTGTCGGCAATGGCCGAATCGATGATGCGACCGAAGAGCAGCGGCGGTACGAGGTTGAGGAGCGCACCGATCAGGATGGTGACGACGAAACCGACCAGCAAGACCCGGTAGGGGCGGGCGAAGGCCAGCACCCGGCGAACGGTTCCTCGGCTGACCTGGGCTCCGCCGAGAGCATGGGGGTCGGCGCCGATGGCGTGGTGAGGAGGGGGGATCATCGCCCACCAATCATTCCGTGCTGATTCAATCGAACCAACGCCACGTCGACACTAAAGATCGGTCGGCGGCAACCGATGATTGTGCCGTGAGCAAACAACTTCTTCTTCGAACCTACGTGAAGGCCAAGCTGTCTGCTCCCGAGCGTGGGGCGACTGCCGTCGAGTACGGGCTGATCGTTGCGTTGATCGCGGCGATCATCATCGGGCTGCTCCAGGCCATCGGGGCATCGACCGGTTTCGGCTTCGGCAGCTTCAACAGCGAGTACGACACCTACAAGCCGTGATCCCCTGAGGCTCGAGGCGACGGCCGACCGCGTCGTTCGGCGCGGAAGGTGAGGGATTCGAACCCTCGGTGATGCGAAGCACCACAACGGCTTTCGAGGCCGCCCCATTCGTCCGCTCTGGCAACCTTCCGGGGTCGAGACTAGTGGTCCCGGCGGACTTTGGCACCGTCAGCGCCGGCGGGCGAAGAAGTCGGTGAGCAGTGCGGCGCACTCCTCGGCGCGGATTCGAGGCACCACGGCGAACTCGTGGTTGAGCCGCGGATCGGCACCCAGGTTGTACAGGGATCCGCATGCCCCCGCCTTGGGATCGTCGGCACCGAACACCACGGCGTCGATTCTGGCGTTCACG
>JAHEJN010000172.1 GCA_024638845.1 Acidimicrobiales bacterium
TGTGGGGGCGGTGATCAAGGTGGGACCGCCCAGCTAACTCAAAGGAGTAAACAGAATGAGACGAATCTCGATCCGCTGGATGCTCTCGGTGATGGCGACGCTCCTCCTGGCGTCACCGGCCGCAGCCCAGGACAGGCCGAACATCCTGATCATCTGGGGCGATGATATCGGCCAGTTCAATGTCAGCGCCTACAACATGGGCATGATGGGCTACGAAACGCCTAACATAGACCGCATCGCCGCGGAGGGCGCGGTGTTCACCGACTGGTACGGCCAGCAGAGCTGCACCGCCGGCCGCGCCGCCTTCATCACCGGGCAGTCGCCGATGCGCACCGGCCTGACCAAGGTCGGCCTGCCCGGCGCTCCGGAAGGCATGAAGGTGGAAGATCCGACCATCGCTGGGTTGCTCAAGGCGCAGGGCTACATGACCGGCCAGTTCGGCAAGAACCACCTCGGCGACCTCGACGAGATGCTGCCGACCAACCACGGGTTCGACGAGTTCTTCGGCAACCTCTACCACCTGAACGCGGAGGAGGAGCCGGAGCAACCGGACTATGCGGGCGATTTCGTGTTTCCCGATGGCAAGACCCTGAAGGAGAAGTTCGGTCCGCGTGGAGTGATCCACTCCTACGCGGATGGCAGGATCGAAGACACCGGCCCGCTGACCCGAAAGCGCATGGAGACGGTGGATGAGGAAGTCACCACCGCGGCGTTGGGCTTCATGGACAGGGCCGTCGCGGCCGACAAGCCGTTCTTCGTCTGGTGGAACAGCACCCGCATGCACATCTGGACGCACCTGAAGCCTGAGTCCGAGGGTAAGACGGGTCTCGGCGTGTATGCCGACGGCATGGTCGAGCACGACGCGATGGTCGGTCAGCTGCTCGCCAAGCTCGAGGAGCTGGGCGTGGCGGAGAACACGATCGTCATGTACTCCACCGACAACGGCGCGGAGTTCTTCTCCTGGCCCGACGGCGGCACGACGATGTTCCGCAATGAGAAGGCCACGCAGTGGGAGGGCGGCTTCCGCGTGCCGACCGCGATCCGCTGGCCCGGCGTCATCAATCCCGGTACGGTCATCAACGAGATCGGCGCACACGAAGACATGCTGCCCACCCTGCTCGCGGCGGCGGGCGATCCCGACGTGAAGGAAGACCTGCTCGAGGGCAGGACCGCCGGCGGCAGGAACTACAGGGTTCACCTCGACGGCTACAACCTGATGCCCGCGCTGAACGGTGAGGGTGAGTGGCCGCGCCACGAGTTCCTCTACTGGACCGACGACGGCAACGTCGCCGCCCTCCGTTACAACAACTGGAAGATTACCTTCCTGCGCCAGGACCACGAGGGGATTGATGTCTGGACGCAGCCGTACACGGCACTCCGTGCACCCATGCTCACCAATCTGCGCATGGACCCGTTCGAGAAGGCCGTTGATGAGAGCATCGGCTACCCGGAATTCTGGGTGAATCACATGTGGGTCTTCGCACCCGCAGGCGCCTACGTCGGTCAGTGGCTGCAGAGCTTCCGCGACTTTCCGCCGCGGCAGAAGCCCGGCAGCTTCAACCTGGATCGAGTGATGGAAGCCATCCAGAAGGGTGCGGGCGACAAGTAGGAACTCGCTGAAGAATAAGTAGCATAGGGCTGACGGTCCTGACGCCGAAGTATGGGGGCGGTCGCCGACAGGTGGCCGCCCTCTCTAGGCCTTGAGCCGGGGTCACCGCGCAGGGTATATTGCCCAGCTCGAGCCAACGGCTCCACTCGTATCGAGGGTACTCGAATGCACCAACGTGTCTGCTCAACCGGTTTGCTGGCCGCTTGCCTGCTGCTATCTGCCGGGGTGGCCCTTGCCCAGGATCCCGCCGGCCTCCCGGCTCCCCATGAGGAAGTCGAGAGCGCCTTTCCGGCGCAGGACAACTTCTCCCCGTACGCGGGCCGGAACTTCCCAACCGATGTGTACTGGGGTGACACGCACCTGCACACCGGCATGTCGATGGATGCTGGCGCGTTCGGAGCCCGGCTGCTGCCGGAGGACGCCTACCGGTTCGCCCGTGGCGAAGAGCTGACCTCGTCCACCGGTCTCCCGGTGAGGCTCAGCCGGCCGCTAGACTTCCTGGTGGTGGCCGACCACTCGGACAACATGGGCTTCTTCCCGAAGCTGTTCGACGGCGATCGCGACATGCTCGCGGATCCGACCGGCCGCCGCTGGTACGACATGATCCAGGCCGGCGGGCCGGATGCCGTGAACGCCGCGGTCGAGGTGATCGTGGCTTTCTCGAAAGACGAGTTTCCCCCGGCCCTCGCCTCGCTGCCCGGTACGGCGGCGTACCGCGCGGCATGGGACGTCGCGATCGACGCGGCCGAGAAGTACAACGATCCCGGCAACTTTACGGCGTTCATCGGCTACGAATGGACCTCGAACACGGACGGCGCCAACCTGCACCGGGTGGTGATCCTGCGTGATGACGGATTCAAGGCGGGACTCGTCGAGCCTTACACCACGCTGAAGCCTCTCGGCAGCGACGACCCGCGCGACCTGTGGAAGTGGCTCGAGATGTACGAGGATCGCACCGGTGGCCAGGCTCTCGCGATCGCTCACAACGGGAACCTGTCGAACGGGATCATGTTCCCGTGGATCGAGTCGTTTACGGGCCGTCCGATCGACCTCGAGTACGCCGAGACGCGCGCCCGTTGGGAGCCGCTGTACGAGGCCACTCAGATCAAGGGAGACGGAGAAACGCACCCGTTCGTGTCGCCCACTGACGAATTTGCCGACTACGAGACCTGGGACCAGGGAAACCTGGATCTGAGCGAGGCCAAAGAAAACGACATGCTGCAGTACGAGTACGCCCGCTCGGGGCTCCAGGTCGGCCTGCAGGCCGAGGCCGAGCTGGGCGTGAACCCGTACGCATTTGGCATGATCGGGTCGACCGACAGCCACACCGGTCTCGCGACGGCGGGAGAGGACAACTTCTTCGGTAAGCACTCGGGTACCGAGCCGAGCGCGGAGCGCTACCTGCATCCGATGGCCAAGATGGGTGACCTCGAGTACACGAGCTGGTCGATGGCCGCCTCGGGATATGCGGCCGTGTGGGCCACCGAGAACACGCGGCGCGCGATCTTCGACGCCATGATGCGCAAGGAGACCTACGCCACGACCGGGCCACGCATGGTGGTCCGATTCTTCGGCGGTTTCGACTTCACGCAAGCCGATGCCGAGACACGGCTGCCGGCGAACGTCGGCTACACGAAGGGTGCGCCGATGGGTGCGACGCTCCGTGCAGCTCCAGAGGGCAAATCCATGACCTTCCTGGTGGCGGCCCTTAAGGATCCCCTCTCGGGTAACCTGGACCGGATCCAGATCGTGAAGGGCTGGCTGGAAGACGGCGAGAGGATGGAGACGGTGTACGACGTCGCGTGGTCTGGAGACCGGACGCCTGGTTCCGATGGCAAGCTGCCACCGGTCGGGAACACCGTGAACGTGGCCAACGCCACCTGGACGAACACGATCGGCGCTCCGGAGCTCATCTCGGTGTGGACGGATCCGGATTTCGATGCCTCCCAGCGCGCCGTGTATTACGCGCGGGTGCTCGAGATTCCGACGCCCCGCTGGACGGCGTTCGAGCAGGTCCGCTACGGCATCACCATGCCGGACGAGGTGCCCATGATCACACAGGAGCGTGCGTATAC
>JAHEJN010000173.1 GCA_024638845.1 Acidimicrobiales bacterium
CAACCGAGCGGCTTTCCACGAGGGTGGAACCCTTGAGCAGTTCTGCGCTTCCATGCAGAATGCCGACGATTCCTACGATCACGCCAAACGTGGTCAAGCAGAGTCTGATTTTCGTCATGGACGCAATGCCAGCCTCGGCGACCGACGGCGTTGCCCCGGAGGCGGTTGAGAGCGGGAAGTCGATGAGAGATCGTTGAACGCAGCCACTGTCTGTCTGCGTGCTGCCTCGACGATGTCGGCTGCTGCTTGAGGGCGTTTGCGTGGGAATCCCTCTGCGGCTTGGAGTACGTGGTTGTCGGGAATGAGGATCCGGGTTCGTGACCCTGCAGCCCGGAGGGACTCGTTCTCGTTCTCGAGTGACCGTCGGGCCCGAGCCCGCAGAGGGCCGCCTCCGTTGCGGGCCGACGGTGCTGAGATCAAGACCACGTCGAGTTGCTCGGCGACGAGTGTGTGGGCGTGGGTTGATGAGGCAACGGCACCGTCGACGTAGCGGGCTCCATCGATGGTCTTGGGCTGGAATACGCCCGGAATCGCCGATGTCGCTTCGAGCGCGTCGCCGAGTGTGCTCGGGATGAGATCGCGTCCAAACACCACGGTGCGACCGTCATCGAGGCGGACACTCGGAACCCATAGCTGTGTCGGCCACTCGTGCGTCGTTGCGAACTGGCGGAGCATCCCGGTGGGGAACGGTCCAGCCGGGAGGAGGCCGGCGAGCGCAGTCGGGATCCCCACGTGGCGAACGCACCGGATCAGACTTGGCGCTACGGGCCGCAGCGCCCGCATCGGGTCTTGCCACAGACGCGTCCCGTTCGACCTGAGCTCCTCGCGATCAGCGTCGCTCGGGGGCGACGAGATCAGTTCGATGACCTGATCGGTCGGGGTTCCCGCGAGCAGGGTCGCGGCGATGGCTGCACCGGCGGACGTGCCGACAACGCGGTCAGCGTTGGCTGGCTCTCGCCCGATTGCGTCGCGAACTCCCTGCACGACGCCAAGGTGGTAGGCCCAACCGAGAGGACCGCCAGCCCCGAGGACGATACCGACGCTCACCGTGGCCCCGATTCCTGTTGGTTCATGGCGTCATGAACCCCGAGTAGCGAATGCCGGTCAGCCTGGCCATCTGGTCATCCCATGTCGCCAGATCTCTCTTCTCGAGCTTGCTCAGGTGGTCGTGGCCACACGCCCGAGCCATGACCTGCATGAGTTCAGTCGACGCTTCGAAGAACGTGGCGAGACGCTGGCTGGCTGCATCGACGTCCAGACGGGCCCGCAGCTCTGGCTTCTGGGTGGCGATGCCAGCCGGACAGTTGTTCGAGTTGCACATGCGGGCAGCGACGCAGCCGACGGCCTGCATGGCCGAGTTCGATACCGCGACGCCGTCCGCGCCCAGCGCCATGGCTTTGACGAAGTCGATCGGCACACGAAGCCCACCAGTGATGATGAGGGTGACCTTGCCGCTCGCCCCGCGTTCGTCGAGGAACTGTCGGGCCCGTGCGAGCGCGGGGATGGTGGGAACGCTGATGTGGTTCCGGAAAATCTCCGGTGCGGCCCCGGTGCCACCGCCACGACCATCGAGGATGATGTAGTCGACGCCAGCGTCCAGAGCGAACCCCATGTCCTCTTCAATGTGCTGCGCACTGAGCTTCATGCCGATCGGGATGCCTCCGGCAACCTCCCGGACGCGATCTCCGAAGCGTCGGAAATCGTCAACGGTGTTGAGGTCCGTGAACGTCGATGGCGAGATGGCTGGTTCGCCCTCCGCGATGTTGCGGACTTCGGAGATCTTGCCGATGTTCTTCGAGCCGGGAAGATGACCGCCCGTGCCGGTCTTCGCCCCTTGGCCGCCCTTGAAGTGGAAAGCCTGCACGAGGGGAAGGAGGTCCTCGCTGTAGCCGAACTGGGCGCTGGCGAGTTCGTAGAAGTAGCGACTGTTGGCTTGCTGTTCTTCTGGGAGCATGCCCCCCTCGCCTGAGCAGATACCGGTGCCGGCAAGTTCGGCCCCCTTGGCGAGCGATACTTTGGCTTCCTCGGACAACGCACCGAAGCTCATGTCCGAGACGAACAGTGGGATGTCGAGACGGAGCGGTTTGTCGGCCTCGGGGCCGATGACGAGTTCGGTACCCACGGCGGCTTCATCCAGAAGCGGCTTTCTGGCCATTTGGGCTGCCATGATCTGGATGTCGTCCCAATGCGGGAGGTCCTTGCGGGGCACGCCCATGGAGGTCATCGGTCCGTGATGGCCGAGTTTGCTCAGCCCGTCGCGTGCGAGTTCGTGGATGAAGGCAACCGTCGGCTCTTCCGGTGTCGCCCGTGCTGCGGGCGCCCCGGCGTCACCAACGGCAACAGGCGTTTCGGCTGCGTCAGCCGTTCCGTTCGTTCCAACCTGTTCTGCGGAGAATTGCGCATGGGTGCCGTCGCAGTACGGCGGAGTGCCCGTGCGTTTGCACGCGCACAGAAACGCTTCGCCATCGGCTTCTGGGGTGAAGGCGACGGGTGTGAACTCGGTGCCGGCGTGGGAGCCATCGCAGAACGGCTGGCTCTGGGACTGACCGCACGCACACCAGTACTGCTCCTCCCCTACCTCGAGCTGCACTGCTACGGGCTTGTTGTCAGCAATGATCGGATCAGACATGTGTGTTCTCACCCGAAGATGACCTGGTAGTCCTGATTGCCGAGATGCGGATCAATCGTCACCGTGCCTTTCGCGCCCACGTATTTGCCGGTGCCTCCCGTGATGGCGAAGAGCTGCAAGAAGGCCGGGTTCTCATCAGGCTCAGCAGCGCTGGGGTCGCCCTGGATCATGATGCCTGTCATGGTGAGGATGGTGTCTGCGGCGGCGAGATTCTCGTCTTTGCCATGCCACCCGAAGGTGATGTCGCAGTGGAAGTAGGAAGGGAGTTCCTCCGATGGAACTCTCACCCCGAGGATCGTCAGGGTGCCGATGGCGTCGGTCATCTCAGGGTCTGAATAGAACGGGATTGCTGCGATCAGCGGGATGGGCTCCACACCGTGGAGCCCCTCAAAGGGCGCATACAAGTGCAGATCAACATCTCCGCTGGCTGCGGAATCGTTCGAGCGATCACCTTGGGTCGTTTCCATGTTCATCCCATCCTCATCTGACGTGGTTCAGCTACACATCGCAGCACCGGCGCCCCATCTCGGCTGGGGTGACCGCGTCATTGACGATACCATACCTAACTGTTCGTTCCAACATGGGTTTCCAGACGAGCGTGTCACACGAGCCTCTGCGTTGACCGCGGTTTGCAACCCAGCCAGAAGCAGGCAAGCTGGAGTTCGATGCCCCGACCCAAATCCTTCGACGTTGTTGAGGCTCTCGATCGAGCCGTCGACCTGTTCTGGGTGAACGGCTATGCGGCCACGTCGATGGAGGACCTCGTCAACCATCTCGGCATCAATCGGGGATCGCTCTACTCGACGTTCGGTTCGAAACAAGAGTTGTACGACCGGGCCCTGGAGCGCTATCTGGACAGCGGCCGGCATCGGTTCGCCGCGATGGTCACCGATCCGTCGATACCACTGCGGCAGGTCATCACGTTGCTCCTGAACTCCTCGGCCGAGAAAGGCGACCACCGAGGTTGCCTCTTGGTGAACACCACAATGGAGCGCAACGCCACCGACGAGCGATCTCTCGATCAGACATCGAAGGGATTCGAC
>JAHEJN010000174.1:0-1829 GCA_024638845.1 Acidimicrobiales bacterium
CAAAGAACGTCATCTTCGCGGTCACCCACGCCGCCTCGCGAAAGAAGCGGTCCCCAAAGGCGAAGTCGTAGTTGTCGAAACCTACGAACGTTCGAGGGCTCGGCGGGTTCACCGTCCAGTCCGTGAGGCTGTAGTAGATCCCCATCACAAACGGGATCTGCGTGACGAGGATGAGGAAGATGAGCGCCGGAAGCAGGGGGTTCCGGCGACGCCAAGCTTCGCGCTTTTGAAGCTCCTTTACGGCCTCAGTACGACTGATCGATGCGGTCTCGTCTGGAGTTCGCTCGTCTGTTTCCATCATGCTCCTTCCCTTACCTGGCGGGCGAGGGGCCGCGTACAGGATGTTTCGCCGATATCCGAACCACCCACGTCAACAGTCTCGGCCGGCACAAGCGTGCTGCAGGACTGCTCACGGAGGTGTTCCGGGGTCCGAGAATCCGGACCGTACTAGAGGCGATCCGTGCCGACCAACTGCCGATGAAGGCAGCCGGCCGGCATGGATCTACCTAGCTAGCCGTACTGCAACTACTAGCTGCTGAATCGTGATGCAAACTCGTGGCAAGCCGCGATTGCACCGTCGAGTCCGTCAAGGTTTCCAGAACCGATGACTTCGCCGAACTCACCGGTGCAGAAGTTGCCGACCTCCTGGAATTCAGGAACACCAACGAACTGGACGCCCGGGATACCAGGCCGTGGCGTGGTGCCCGGGTTGTCGATCGGCGCCTCCGCCATTGCCTGAAGCGTCGGGTCGGCAAACGGTGCAACTGCGCGGTACTCCTCGATGGCGTAGGTCGACTCACGGGTGCCCGGCGGGATGTTGGCCCAGCCACCCTCGATCAGTTCGCCCGCCGCAGCGATGTACTCAGCGCTGGTTGCCCAGCTGATGAAGTCCCATGCCACGTCCGGCTGGTCGCTGGTCGCAGCGATTGCAAGGCTCCAGGCCCACAGCCAACCGGAGTTCTCGGTCACGTTGACCGGGGCAGGCACGTAGCCAATCAGGCCCTTCACGTCACTGTCGTCGGCTTCGAGGCCGCTTGCCGCCGAGGTGGCGTCGTACCACATGGCAACCTGGCCCTCCCTCATGAGCGTCTGACACTCGGGGAAGCTCACGGTCAGTGGATCTGGCACACCGGCTTCCTGGGTGAGGGAGATGTAGAACTCGAGCGCCTCACGGAACTCGGGCTGATCAACCTGTGATTCACCGATCGAGCCATCCTCATTCGCGGCCCACCAGGTTCCACCGAAGGTGTTGAGAACGGTGGTGAACGCTGCGCCCTGGTTACCCCAGCCGGGCACGCCACGAAGGCAGATGCCGTTCATTTCGCCGGCGGCTTCGATCTCACGGGCAAATGCGTCGACCTCAGCCCAGGTCGGACGCTCCGGCATGGTGAGGCCCATCTCTTCGAAGACGTCCATTCGGTACACGAGGAACGACGACTCGGCGTAGAACGGTGCCGCGTAGAGCTCGCCGTCGAAGGTGAGGCCTTCGAGGATTGGGGCGAAGACGTCAGCCTGGTTCCAGTCTGCGTCGTTTGCAGCCTGCTCGGTGATGGGAACAAGCCAGCCGGCTTCGCCGAACTGCGGTGCCTCGTACAGGCCGATCATGACCACGTCGAACTGGTCGCCTTCCGTGGCAACGTCACGGGTGGTGATCTCGCGAAGCTCGTTCTCCGGAAGAATGGTGTAGTTGACCGTCACGCCCGACTCTGCTGTGTAGAGATCAGGAGTCAGCTCAACGATGTCCTCCATCTGGGGATTCTGAACAATCGCCACGTTGAGTGAGCCGCCGCTCGCTGCGGGTTCGTCAGCTGCAGATTCGTCAGCTGCAG
>JAHEJN010000174.1:1929-3639 GCA_024638845.1 Acidimicrobiales bacterium
GCTGTGTAGAGATCAGGAGTCAGCTCAACGATGTCCTCCATCTGGGGATTCTGAACAATCGCCACGTTGAGTGAGCCGCCGCTCGCTGCGGGTTCGTCAGCTGCAGATTCGTCAGCTGCAGGTTCTTCGGCGGGCGCGGCGTCGTCGTCGTCGCTTCCGCACGCACCGGCGATCAGCGCCAGCGCTGCGGCCCCGGCTGCGAACTTGACCCAGGCACTGCGGGCCCGGACGTTCCGTCGTCTCATCTTGGTTCTCCCCTTTGGGTACAAATCGGTGGGGTCTCGAATTGGTTCCCCATGGACTAACGGCGACCATCATGGTTGGTTTCATGTTGGATTGCAAGAAATTCGCGCGGTTGGTGACCGATTGTGATCGAATTATCGCCTCTTGAACGTGTGCTCATGTTGGTTTAGGCTACCGCCCTGTGCTTGGCGACCAGACCACACTCTCGCTCACCGCAA
Organism: Acidimicrobiales bacterium; assembly: GCA_024638845.1. GTDB lineage: Bacteria > Actinomycetota > Acidimicrobiia > Acidimicrobiales > JAHEJN01 > JAHEJN01. The sequence continues at coordinate 2,391 of JAHEJN010000174.1, forward strand.
CCGGTCTCGAGCGGCTCGATCCTGCGATCGCCGTACCCGGCTACGACCGCGACCAGCTCCGCCGGAGCATCCTGCACATCGGCGTGGGCGGATTTCACCGAGCACACCTCGCCACCTACGTCGACGAGCTGTGCCACCGCGGTCACCGTGATTGGTCGATCGTCGGCGCCGGAGTCCTCCCGGGCGATCACGCGATCGCGACAGCGCTCTCGCGCCAAGACCACCTCTACACGCTGATCACACGCGGCGCCGAAACAACCAGCGTCGCCGTGATCGGCAGCATCGTCGACTACATCCATGCCGTCCCGTCCCCCGATCACTTGATCGCCACGATCGCCGCCCCCGACACCCAAATCGTTTCGCTCACCGTGACCGAGGGCGGCTATCCGGTCGATGACCTCACGGGCACCTTCTTGCCCGACGACCCGTCGGCAGGACCGGGTTCGGCGTTCGCCATCCTCGCCGCCGGACTCGACCAGCGCCGTCGAGCCGGCGGAACACCACTAACGGTGCTGAGCTGCGACAACATCATCCACAACGGATCCGTGACGCGTACCGCCACGATCGGTGCGGCAGCCGCGATCGGCCCGGAGATCGTCGCATGGATCGAGCAATCGGTCACCTTCCCCAACAGCATGGTCGACCGGATCACGCCGGGGACGACCGACGCCGACCGTTCATGGCTGGCCGCCAACTACGGATTGACCGACCTCTGGCCGGTCGTCACCGAGCCGTTCCGCCAGTGGGTCGTCGAGGACAACTTCGGGGCAGCGCGACCTCCCCTCGAGGAACTCGATGTGATCATCACGGCCGACGTCGAACCATACGAACTGATGAAGCTCCGGCTGCTCAACGCCGGCCATTCGTGCCTCGCATACCTGGCCGCGCTCGATGGACTCGAGCTCGTCGACAGCGCGATGGCCGCACCGCACCTACGCCGATTCGTCAACGGTTTCCTCGACCACGAGGCCAAGCCCGTGGTCCCGCCGGTGGCCGGCGTCGACCTCGATGCGTACACCACATCGGTCGTCGAGCGCTTCTCGAACCCGCACATCGGCGACCAGATCGCCCGCCTCTGCCTCGACGGCAGCGCCAAGTTCCCGAAGTTCCTGCTGCCGACGATCCGTCTGCAGCTCGCCGCCGGCGGGCCGGTCGCGCTCAGCGCCCTGGCGATCGCCGGATGGTGCGAGTACCTCAACGGTGTCACCGCCGCCGGCGCGTCGATCACCCACTCGAGTGACCCGATGCT
>JAHEJN010000080.1 GCA_024638845.1 Acidimicrobiales bacterium
TCCAGATCATGACCGATGTCGCCAACAGCTGGTACTTGACCGACCCCGACCGCGCCGACCGACTGGCGACGGAAGCGCTGGACGCCGCGCGCATGGGGGCATCGGGGCGGACGGTGGCACGGGCCCTGACCGGGCTCATCCAAGCACGTCATCGGCCCGACAACGCTGCAGAGCGGCTCGACCTTGCCCTCGAAGCCCAGGAGCACGCCAGGCGATCGGACTCCATCGAGAGTCTGATCCTTGCACTGACCTACGAGGCCAGCGCGCTGATGGAACAGGGAGCACTGCGACGCGCCGGGCCTCCGCTGCAGTACGCCGACGCCTTGGCATCGGACGTGCAGTTCCCGCGGTTTCGTTGGTGGGTGGCGGCCTGGCAAGCACTTCTGGCGTTCGCTATGGGCGAGCTGGACGGCATCGAGGACCGCTTCCGACAGGCGTACGAAACCTGGCCGTCCTCCACCCGCCTCGACGCATTCGAATGCTTCGGCTCGCAGATCGCCGCACACCACCTCCTCGTCGGGCGTGTCAGCGAGATCGTCGACCTCCTCGCCGACACGGCCAGGCGCGAGAGCGCTCCCGGGTATCGGGCGACCGCGGGATACGCCCTGGCCCTCTGTGGCGATCGACCGGCGGCGCTCGACATGCTCACGCCAGTCGTCGAGCCCGGCGCGCTCGACACAGTCCGAGATGCGAGCCTGCCGATGACACTGGCCATGGCGGCTGAGGCAGCTCATGCGCTCGGTCTCGAGCACGCAGGACCGGGCCTGTCGGAACGGCTGGAACCCCTGGCCGACGTGCATGCCGTGTTGAACCTCTGGGGCGGGGGCGGGTTCTACTGGGGCTCGCTCCGACACGCGCTCGGTCTTGCCCAGGCGCTTTCCGGAGAACCGGAGGCGGCGCGGGAGTCGCTCTCGGCAGCGGCACGCGAGCAGCATCGTGCGGGCGCAGTGGTCTTCGCCCAGCGGTCGGCCGACCTGCTCGACCGCCTCACCTGACACCGCACAGGCCGCCATTGAATTCCGCCCACTCCGGGGACCACACCCAAGAGCGCTCGATATCAGACGACCTCCTCGATGTCGTCGCCAACGACGAGCAACTCGGCAAGCCGGCGGGCACGTCGCCTGCGCCATTTCACGCCGCCCGCTACTGGCGGCTACCGGACGCGGCCGGCTACTCCCAAGGGTTCAAAAGAGCGCGAGTTCCCCGAGGAGTGATCGGTAGCCCGACACAGGTCCTGACCTGCCGAAACATTGCCGTTTCGACAACGACGACGAGTGGGCCATGAGGGACTTGAACCCCCGACCCCCTGCGCGTCATGCAGGTGCTCTAGCCAACTGAGCTAATGGCCCCGGGCCAAGAAGCGTAGCAGCTGGTTGCCGCTGCGCCGCCCGGTCGGAGCGGCGGTGACAAGGGTTAGTCGGTCTTGGAAAGGAGGCCGCCGATCGCCGCGACGATGCCGCCGGCGAGTGCTATCCACAGACCGATGCCGATGTCGAAACTGATGCCCGCGATCTCTTGACCACCGGCGGTGACCTTGAGGTCGCTGAGGTCGAGATAGGAGAAGGCGGCCAGTCCGGCTCCGAACAGTCCGACCACGATCAGACCGATCTTGACGACCATGTTGCGCATCTTGGCGAAGAGCAGGAACGACAGCGCGAGGGTGATGAGCCCGGCGATCAGCACGCCGACGCTGTTCGACTGGCTGCTCAAGGCACCGATCGCGGGGACGTTCAGCTCGCCGACGAGACCGAGACGAGCCAGCTGACCTTCGATGTCGACCGAAGTGTCGATCGTGGGTGAGGCCCACTCGAGCAGCGAGCCGACCACCATGGCCGCACCACCGACACCGGCGATGGCCGGACCGAGCGGTGACGCTTCGGCCGGTGGAGCCGCGACGACATCGGGACCGCTCTGGGCGATGGGAGGCCCTTCGGTCGACCAAGCGTCGGGCGCCTGCTGCTGGGCCTCGGTTTCGCTGACCGCGGGAACGACCTGGGTGGCCTCGTACCCGGTGGCGGCGGCAGCCGCGTAGGCGGGTGGTGCGGCAGGCGGCGGCGCGGCCGGCGCCGCGGGAGGAGCGACCGGCGCCGCGGCCGGAGGCTCGGGCGGTGCTGCCACGGCCGGTTCGTCGGTCTCCCACCCGGTAGCGTCGTCGACGTCGTCACCCCAAGGCGACGGAGCGGCCGGCTCGGGCCTATCGGTCAGGGGTGGCGGGGCGGCCGGCTCGGGCAAATCGGCCAGACCCGGAGGTGCAGCCTGCTCGGGCGCCTCCACCTGCTCGGGCACCGCCGCCTCCGGCAGATCATGCAAACCCTCGGGCGCAACCTGCTCGGGCGCCTCCACCTGTTCGGGGAAATCGGCCAGACCCTCAGGTGCAACCTGCTCGGGCACCTCCACCTGCTCGGGCACCGCCGCCTCCGGCAGATCATGCAAACCCTCAGGTGCAACCTGCTCGGGCACCTCCACCTGCTCGGGCACCGCCGCCTCCGGCAGATCATGCAAACCCTCGGGCGCAACCTGCTCGGGCACCTCCACCTGCTCGGGCACCGCCGCCTCCGGCAGATCAGCCAATCCGGCCGTGTCGACAGCCTCGACGTCGGGAATGCCCGCCGCGGCGGCTGCCTCGACCACCTCGACGTCGGGAAGCTCGGCCACGATCTCCTCGACCGCCGGAAGCTCGACGTCGGGAAGCTCGGCCACGATCTCCTCGACGGGCTCGGCCTCGACCTCGACGACCGGCTCGTCCTCGGACCGGCCCGAATCGGGTTCTGCGGCAGACTGCTCCTGCTCGTCGGCCGATGGCTCCGAGGCGCCCGGAGGCGTCCAATCCGTCGGGTAGAGCTCAGGCGGATACCACTTGCCGTCTGACGCCATCCACCATCCGGCGCCCTGCGAGGTGTCACTCATACCTCGCACACTAGCCAGCGCGAGGCCGCGGGTGAGGGAGCGCCGGGCGGGATTTGAACCCGCGACTTTACGGCTTTGCAGGCCGTTCCCTTGGGCCGCTCGGGCACCGGCGCACGACGGTGGGCCGAGGCCTGCCGTCATCGACATGGTACCGGGCGTCTGAGGTACTCACTTGGGCCCCGTCTCCGACGTTCGTGCTGTGTCCCGAGCGTGGGCAAGAATGCTGCGATGAGCCTCGTCGCCGGTATCGACACCTCGACGCAGTCGACCACCGTCGTCCTGCGTCGACTCGACGACGGTGCACCCGTGGCCAGCGCTTCCGCTCGCCACCCGGCAACCACCCCGCCGCGTAGCGAGCAAGACCCAGTCGCATGGTGGACGGCCCTTCACGAGGCCGTTGTCGCCCTCGGTGCCCACACGGGAGACATCGTCGCGCTCGCCGTTGCCGGGCAACAGCACGGGATGGTGGCGCTCGGCGCCGCCGACGAGGTGCTGCACCCGGCCAAGCTGTGGAACGACACCGAGTCGGCACCCGACGCCGACGAGCTGGTCGCGGCCCTCGGCGCGCAGGTGTGGGCCGACACGTGGGGCAGCGTGCCGGTGGCGGCCTTCACGATCACCAAGCTGGCGTGGCTGAAACGGACCCGCCCCGACGCCTTTGCCCGCCTCGAGCGGGTGGCTCTACCCCACGACTGGCTGACCCTGCAACTCACCGGACACCACGTGACCGATCGCGGCGACGCGTCCGGAACCGGCTGGTGGTCACCGATCGCCGAGGGGTACGACACCCGCTCGCTCGCCGTCGTCGACTCCGACCGCGAGTGGGAAACCTCGCTTCCTCGCGTGCTCGGACCCGCCGAGGCGGCCGGAACACTGACTGCCGCTGCCGCCGCCGAGCTCGGCCTGCCGGCGGGGTGTGTCGTCGGTCCCGGCACCGGCGACAACATGGCGGCCGCCCTCGGGCTGGGCCTGCGTTCGGGCGACGTTGCCATCTCACTCGGCACCTCGGGCACGGTCTACGGCGTGTCGGCCACCCCGACCGCCGATCCCACCGGGGCCGTCGCCGGATTCGCCTCGGCCGACGGCCAATTCCTTCCGCTCGTCTGCACACTCAACGCCACCAAGGTCACCGACGCCATGGCTCGGCTCCTCGATGTCGATCTCGCCGCGCTCGGCGAGCTGGCTGCGCACGCGCCCGCCGGCGCCGAAGGCGTGGTGCTGATTCCGTATCTCGACGGCGAGCGCACACCCAACCGCCCCGACGCAACCGGGCTCCTCACGGGGTTCAGGAGCGACGTGACCCGCGAGCAGCTCGCCCGGGCCTCCTTCGAAGGAGTGTCCTGCGGACTGCTCGACGGCCTCGACGCCCTGGGCGCGGCCGGAGCGAGCCTCGACGGCAACCTGTTGCTGATCGGCGGCGGCGCGCAGTCACCTTCCTACCGGCAGGCCTTCGCCGACCTGTCGGGTCGACCGATCACCGTCCCCGACGTGGAGGAGGCCGTCGCCACCGGCGCCGCCGTCCAGGCTGCGGCGGTCGTGGAGGGTTCGACGATCGGCGCGGTCATCGACCGCTGGAATCTCGACTCGGCGGCCACGGTCGTTCACCCGTCACCCGCGGCCGACGCCGACGCGATCCGAGCCGCCTACGCCGCCGCCCGCGACCTGGGCACCTGACGGAATCGACTGGTCACTACGACAGCGAGGGGTGGTTGCGGAAGACGTCGAGAGCCTCGGCATTGGCCAAGGCATGCGCGTTCTTGATGGCGCGACCGTGCACGGTGTCGCGCACCGCCAGTTCGACGACCTTGCCGCTTCGGGTCTTGGGCAGCTCGGGCACTTCGGCGATCACCGCAGGAACGTGGCGCGGCGATGCGCCACGGCGCACCTGGGTGCGAATGCGCTCACGCAGATCGTCGTCGAGGGTCCCCGGCTCACGCAACACCACGAACAGCACGACCCGCGTGTCGCCATCGTGTTCTTGGCCGATCACAACCGCTTCGAGCACCTCGTGGAGCTGCTCGACCTGCCGGTAGATCTCGGCGGTTCCGATGCGGACGCCACCGGGGTTGAGGGTGGCGTCGGAGCGACCGTGCATGATCACGCCGCCGTGTTCGGTCCACTCGGCGAAGTCGCCCTGGTGCCACATGCCCTCGAACTCGTCGAAATAGGCCGCCCGGTAACGGTTGGTGTCGTCGTCGCCCCAGAACCGCAGTGGCATCGACGGGAACGGCGTGCGACACACGAGCTCGCCGGCGACACCCGGCGCGCACGATGCCCCGGCGTCGTCGACCACGTCGATCTGGAGTCCGAGCGCGGGCCGTTGGATCTCGCCCACGTACACGGGGCTGGTCGGATCGCCGGCCACGAGACAGCCGCACAGGTCGGTGCCACCACTCATCGACGCGACGTGCACGTCGGCCTTTATCGACCGGTGGATGAACTCGAAGCTCTCGGGCAACAGAGTCGACCCGGTGGAGCACATGAGTCGCATCGAGGAGAGATCGTGGGTTCGCATCGGCTCGAGCCCGGCCTTGGCGACTCCGTCGATGAACTTGGCCGAGATGCCGAACAGGCAGATGCCGGTGTCGTCGACGAGGTCGAAGAGCCGGTTGCCGTCGGGCTCGAACGGCGACCCGTCGTACAGGACGACGGTGGCCTCGCTGGCCAAGGCCGACGCCAGCCAGTTCCACATCATCCATCCGGCCGTGGTGAAGTAGAAGACCCGCTCCCCGGGCCGCACATCGAAGTGCAGCCGGTGCTCGCTCAGATGCTTGAGCAGCACGCCGCCGGCCCGATGCACGATGCACTTGGGTGCACCCGTGGTGCCCGAGGAGAACAGCACGTACCAGGGATGACCGAACGGGAATGGCTCGAAGGCGACCGGCGCCGGGTCGAAGCCACCGACGAAGTCGGCCAGGCTGGTGACGTCGTCGCCGAGCGCCGCCTCGGATACCTCCTCGTCGAGGTAGGGCACCAGCACTGTCGTGGTCACCGTGGGAAGACCGGCCCGGATGTCGCCGAGGCGGTCGAGGCAGTCGTGGTGCTTGCCGCCGTAAGCGTAGGCGTCGGTGGCAAACAGGAGCACGGGTTCGATCTGACCGAAGCGATCGAGCACACCGCCGACGCCGAAGTCGGGTGAACACGAAGAGAACACCGCACCGAGGCTCGCCGCCGCGAGCATCACCACGTACGTGGCGGGTAGGTTCGGCAGCCACGCGACCACCCGGTCGCCCGATGTCACGCCGTGGGCCCGCATCGCCTGTTGCATGGTCGACACCTGGCGGTGCAGTTCCGCCCATGTCATCTCGTGGGCGATTCCCGATTCACCCTGGAACACGATCGCCGCGGTGTCGTCGTTGCGGCGCATCAGGTTCTCGGCCACGTTGAGCTCGGCATCGGGGAAGAAGCGGGCATCGATGAGGTCGGCGCCGGGCTCGAAGGCTCGGTCGCCTCGATCACCGATCACCCCGAAGAAGTCCCACGCCTCGGCCCAGAAGTCACCGAGGTTCTCCACCGACCACCGGTGCAGCGACGGGAAGTCGTCGACGTTGGCGTCGTGCCGTTCCCGAACGCGGGCCATGAACGACGAAATGGCCGAGCTCTCGACCGCGGCCGCCGACGGCTTCCAGAGCTTCTTTGACGCCATGGGCTCAGTCTGGCCCCGGGGTCGCGGCCCCGCCAGCCGACTTGCCGACGGTCACCGCCCGTGTTCCACTGCGCCAATGGCAACTCCCGCGACCTCCGGGCGGTGACCACCACCGAGGTCGCCATCGTGGTGCTCGCAATCCTCGCCGGGTCGCTCGTGAAGTCGGTCACGGGCATGGGCATGCCGATCATCGCGGTACCGATCATGGCGCTGTTCGTGTCGGTGGAAGACGCGGTGGTGATCATTGCCGCGCCGACCGTCGCGCTGAACAGCTGGCTGTGTTGGCGCGAGCGATTGCATCGTCACGAGCCCCGGGATCTCGGTCGGCTCGCCGCCTTCGGGATCATCGGTGCCGTCCTCGGTGCGTTTCTGCTCGCGGCGTTGCCCGAGCGGGTCGTGATGGCTGCGCTCGCGGTCATGGTGATGGCCTACGTGGTGCGGTTTCTCGCGGCACCCGACGTCAGGGTCGGCCCCGCGACCTCGGCCAGGTGGTCGCCGGCCGTGGGTTTCGCGGCCGGCGTGTCACTGGGCAGCACCGGCATCTCGGGTCCGATCGTGGCCACCTGGATTCACGCCTACCGACTGAGCCCGGGTGCGCACATCTTCGCTGTCACGCTTCTCTTCAGCATCAGCGGCTTCAGCCAACTGTCGGTGTTCGTGGCCGACGGCCGGCTCTTCGATCTGGGCGCCCAGGCCGCCCTCATCTTCATCCCGGCCTTCGCCATGGTGCCCTTCGGCGGCGCGTTGCGACGACGCATGAGCGGCGAGACGTTCGACCGGGCCATCCTCGCCGTGCTGTCGGCGTCGGCCGTGGCCCTCATGGTCCGCGCCGTCAGCTGAGCGATCAGCCTAGGGCGAAGGCGGTGTCTCGGCCTGGGCGCTGCCGAAGTGCTCGACGAACCAGTCGCGCGCCAGCTCGGCTGCGGCACGAAGCGTTCCCGGCTCCTCGAACAGGTGGGTGGCACCGTCGACGATGCGGAGGCTCTGCTCGCACTTGAGGTGAGCAGCCGCGCGGCGGTTCAGGTCGAGCACGGTGGTGTCCCTGCTGCCGACGATCAGGAGCGTGGGTGCCCGTACCGCGGCCAGCCACTCGAGGGCGAGATCGGGCCGACCACCCCGCGAGACGACCGCCGAGATCGCCGAGCCTGCCGCGGCCGCAGCCCGCAGAGCAGCCGCCGCGCCGGTGCTCGCCCCGAAGTACGCGACGGGCAGCTCGGCCAGGTCGGGCTGGTGTTTGACCCAGGACGTGACGGCCAGGAGCCGTCGGACCAGCAGCTCGATGTCGAAGACGTTGGCCCGATCGTGTTCCTCGTCCCCGGTGAGGAGGTCGAAGAGCAGCGTGGCCATCCCGGCTGCGTTCAGCTCGGACGCGACAAAACGGTTCCGCGGGCTGAGGCGGCTGCTACCCGACCCGTGCACGAACACCACCAATCCCATGCAGTCGGGCGGCACGGTGAGCTGTCCGTCGAGCACGAGACCGTCGAGTCGGATCTCGACAGCAACGTCTCGCCCGGCGGCTGCGTCGGTGGGGCGAACGTGAGGGTTGCGGCGGAGACATTCGACGACCTCGTCGTCGGTGGTCTGGTCGAAGTTGCGATACCACTGGCCCACGGCCATGAAGTGCTCGGGGGTCGCGACGCTCACGCACTGGTCGGCGATGCGATCGAAGCGGTCGGTCCAGCCTGCGGGAGCGACAGGTACGGCGACAACGATGCGGTTTGCGCCCTCGGCACGGGCCACCGCACATGCGGCACGCATGGTCGAGCCGGTCGCCACCCCATCGTCCACCAGCACCACTGTGCGGCCCGACAGCGGGACCCGTGGTCGACCCTGCCGGAAGCGTTGCGCGCGGCGCTCGAGCTCGAGCCGCTCGCGCGACTCGACCTGGTCGATCTCGGCGTCGGTCACTCCCATCTGGCCGATCACGATCTGGTTGAGGACACGAACGTCGTCCTCGCCGATGGCTCCCATCGCCAGCTCGGGATTGCCCGGCGCGCCCAGCTTGCGGACCACGATCACGTCCAATGGCGCCGCCAGAGAACGGGCGACCTCCTCGGCGACCGGTACGCCGCCTCGAGGCAGCCCCACCACGACGACGCCGGCGTCGTCGGCGAGGCCCCGGAGTCGTTCGGCCAGCTCGCGGCCGGCCGTTCGGCGGTCGACGAAGACCCTCATGGCTTGCTCCCGTCTCCTGCAGTCCGTGCACTCCTTGCAGTTTCCACCATGGGCACCACCTCACGACCGGCGAAGAGGCGAAGGTCATCTCGTGACGCGCCGAACTGAGGTCGAATGGCCCTAGGTGAGCCGCCACCGATCCGGGACACTTCGACTGAAGAACCGGCCGAGGACGAGGAGGAACGGCCATGTTGAGCGACCGTGAAGGCACACCTCGCATCGAGGTGCGGATCTTCGAGAATGGCGAAGTGGTCCACGTCGGCCTGTTCGACGATCTCGAAACGGCCGAGGCCTTCGCCGACGAGTGGACCGAGCGCGTGCCGGGAGCGCGTGCCGAGCTCGACGAGCTCTCGGGGAAGCCGCTCGACGAGATCGTCGAGGCCGACACCTCTCTCCCCGAGGATTACCCACACCTCTGACTCGAGCCCGCTGGCGCGAGGCCCTGCGGACTCAATCGATGTCGAGCAGGTCCTCGAGCAGGTCGAGGGAGCTCACCACACCCACGACCTCGTTGGCCACGTCGACCACGACGAGATGGTGGACGAAGTGCGTGCGCATCATGGTCGCGGCTTCGGGAATGCTCTGATGGGCACCGATGGTGAAGACCTTCTTGGTCATGAGGTCCTCGAGGGGACTCGAGTCCGAGTTGAGCTCCACCAGATCGAACGAGCTCACGATGCCGACAGGATGACCTCCGGAGTCGGTCACGGGTATGCAGTGGACGCCCGAGTGAGCCATCGCGTCACGAATTCCGCCTATGGAGTCAGTGCGAGCCGCCGTGATCGGAGAGCCGGTCATCACATCGATGATGGTGCGCATGGTTGATCCCTTCTCGGCGACCGCCGATCCCACGGCGACCGTGCCTCGACCCTCGCGCCGGGCCACGGGCCGTGGTAGGGACGTTGGTCCCTGCCTGCGAATCCAAATCGTGAGGGGTCCTTCGACCCTGGCACCGATCCCCGGAGCCCATCAGGCTGGGGACACAGCGTCGACGAACCGAGAGGACCGTCATGAGAGCCGTCGTGGTCTTCGAATCGATGTACGGGAACACGCACGCCGTGGCCGACGAGATCGCCACGGGCTTGGCTGGGCTCGGCGAGGTCGTCGTCGGGAGTACCGATCAGATCCCGCCAACGGCCTTCGATGGCGACCTCCTGGTCGTCGGGGGCCCCACCCACGTCCACGGCATGAGCTCGAAATCGAGTCGCCATGCCGCAGCCGAGGCGGCCGAGGCCGATCCCGAGCTCGATCTCGACGAGAACGCGAATGCGCCGGGCCTACGGAGCTGGCTGAAGCAGCTCCCCGACGGCAAGGGCACCGCAGCCGCGGCCTACGACACCCGGATCAATCAGCCGACACTGATCACCGGCGCCGCGGCCAAGGGGATCGCCAAGCGGCTGCGTCGACACGGTTACGCCCTGGCGGGCGATCCGATGAGCTTCCTCGTCGCCGACAGCGGCGGCCCGCTGATCGAAGGCGAGCTCGAGCGGGCCCGTGCCTGGGGCGAGCACCTGGCCACCCGTCTGGCCGCTGGAGCCCCGGTCGTCGAGTGACCCATCGGCTCACGATCACAGGAGCACGGCGAAGAACCCTCCGTAGATCGCGAGCAGGATCAGGCCCGTACGCCAGTCGTGCTCCTTCACGCGCGTCATCATCACCACCGCGGCGAGGACGGCGACGGCCGCCACGCCGGTCACCTCGAGCGCCAGATCTGTCGTGATGTCGGTCGGCGCGATCAACGGACCGGCGGCGACCGACAATGTGGCATCGGCGAACGACGAGCCGAACACGTCGCCGATCGCCAACGCGATCGCACCCTGGCGAAGGGCGGTGCTCGCGAACACCAGCTCGGGCATCGACGTGCCGATCGACGCCAGGAAGAAACCGACGAGAAGCTCGGGCGCACCGACGGCCTCGGCCCAGCCCACGATGGCCCAGACCGACAACGTCGCGGCCAGAGCCACACCGATCAAGGCGATCAAGGTCCGCCCGGCCAGGCGCAGTCGTGAGGCTGACGACTCGGTCATGGTGAGCTGCTGGTTCACGGCCGAACGCGAGTAGATGAATCGAGCGGCAATCACCCACCCGGTGATGAGAACGAGTGAGTCGGCCCGGCCGAGGTGACCGTCTGACATCAGAAACATCAACAAGACGAGGGCGGCAACCGTCGAGACGCCGGCGGTCAGAAGCCCCCGACGAGGGACGGTGATGGCGCCTGCGATCAGGGGAAGCAGGCCCAGGATGAGGGTGACCTGGGTGGCGGCCGACCCGACGGAGTCGCCGACGTTCACGTCGCCGTGGTCGGTGACCGACGCGGCGATCGAGTTGGCGATCTCGGGGAGGTCGGTGCCGATGGCGAGCAGCGTGGCGCCGACGAAGAACGGAGGGATCTGGGTGGTGGAAGCCAGCTCCGTCGCCGCAGCAGCCGCCCGTCGGCTGGCGAGCACCATGCCCAGGAAGCCGAGGCCCATAGCCAGGGAAAGCACGACGAGCTTCACTACACCTCCTATGGCCTTCGCCGTCTTCTCCGAGTCGGCACCAGCGTCGTGTGACCGTACCGACTGCGCCAGGGGCCAAGGTCACCATCGATTACCGTCACCGAAGTGAGTGCCACGACATGGGCCTACCGGCCAGGGCTCGACGGCGTGCGGTGCGTCGCCGTCCTGCTCGTGGTGGGCTTCCACTCACAGGTGCCATGGCTGGCCAACGGGTTCGTCGGCGTCGACGTGTTCTTCGTGCTCTCGGGCTTCCTGGTGACCTCGGTCGTCCTCCACCGTGGCCTCGACGATTTCGGCTTCGGGGCCTTCTACGGCCGACGGGTGCGGCGTCTGCTCCCCGCGGCGATCACCGCAGTGATCGGTACCTGTCTGGTTGCTCTGCTGTACCTACCCCGCCTCACCCGAACCGAGCTCATCAGCGATGCTCGGGCCGCGCTCTTGTACGTCGCCAACTGGCACTTCATCCGCCAGTCCACCGACTACTTCGCCGACGACATCGGCTCGAGCCCGTTCCTGCACTACTGGTCGTTGGCCATCGAGGAGCAGTTCTATCTGCTCTACCCGTTCGTCCTCGTGACCGTGTACCGGCTGGCGCGTCGCTCGGCCGAGCGCGAGCAGGCAATCCGCGTACTGGCTGCGGCTCTGGCCGTCCTCGCAGGATTGTCGCTCCTCTCCCAGATCGTGTCGGCAGGCCGAGACCCGCTTCGCGCGTACTACGGGACCGACGCCCGCCTGTACCAACTTCTGATCGGCGGCGCCGTCGCCACCGTCATCCACCTTCGTCGCCACGCCGGCACGAGCGTTCCGGCGCGACTGGCCGGTCCGGCCGGTGCCGCGGCACTGGTGGCCGTGGTGCTGATCAGCACCGATCTCGTTTCCATGTCGGTGAGCAATCGAGGCATCGTCGCTGCGGCAGCATCGCTGCTGCTGGTGGTGGCCATCGACAGCACGGCGAGCTCGCCGGTGGCCACGTTCCTCGGCCTGGGGCCGCTGCGCTACATCGGTCAGATCTCGTACATGATCTACCTGGTGCACTGGCCTCTGGTGCTGGTGCTGCGCGAGGCCTACGACCTCGATCCGTTGGTGTTGGCCGGGGTGGTCGCTGCGGGCTCCACGGTGGTGGCCGCCGTCAGCAACCACCTCCTCGAGCAGCCAATTCGCCAAGACGCCACCCTCGCCCGGCTGCCGCGTGCCACCGTTGCCGGCGGACTGACGCTCTCGTTAGTGGCGGCCGTCGCGGTGGTGCCTCCGATACTGCGATCCGACGTTCGACCACCCATCCGCGAGACTTCGGCCTTCGTGCTCGACGACGCTGTGATCGATGCCTCTCCCCTGCCCCAGCCCACGGCGTCGTTGCCGCCCGAACCAACCCCTTCGTCGGGCGAGCCGTCGGTCGAACCCGAAGTGACGGCCGAGCCCGCGCCGTTCGCCACCGCGACCTCGACGCCGACAGCCGACGAGAATGCCGAGCTTGTCGCGCTGCTCGCAGCCCCCGTGCCGGCCGATCTCGACTACGAGACCGCGGTGACCAGCCAGCCCGGCTACGCGTGCCGTGACGCCGATCCGACCAACTGCGCACGGGAGATCCGCCGCGGCGCACGCATCCACCTGATGGGCGACTCGAATGCGTCGATGTTCCGCCCCATGCTGAGGGCGCTCGCCGCCGACCACGAGCTGACCTTCTCCGAGAGCAGCTACCGGGGCTGTCCGTGGCAGCTGTACCTCGGAACCGACCGGACCCCCGGGGAATGCCCGGAGATCCGCCAGAGCTGGTACGACCGGTTCGCGGACGGCCGGCTCACCGCCGATGTGATCATCGCGGCGAATCTGGGCTACGAGTTCGAAGCGCGGCCCAACCAGGCGTACTGGACGCCCGTGGGCGAGGGGCCCGTCGCCGATCTCGACGACTTCTCTGCCATGCGCGAGATGGTCGCAGCACGCACCATCGCATCGCTCGACGCGCTCGCCCTCTCCGGCGCCACGATCGTTCTGGTCGAACCGCTCGGGTACGACGGGAGTGCCGACCCCACGGCGTGCCTCTCGGGGGCGGCCACCGTCGGCGAGTGCGCCTTCACCCGCCCCGAGCCGTCCCCGATCACCGAGATCTACCGTACGATCGCCGCCGAACGCGACGATGTCGTGAGCCTCGATCTCGACCGGTTCGCGTGCCCCTATCTGCCCGTGTGTCTGCCGCTGGTCGACGGCCACATCGTGTACAAGGACCCGACCCATCTGAGCATCGACTACACCGTGCCCGAACGAGCCCGGTTCTGGCAGCTGCTGA
>JAHEJN010000175.1 GCA_024638845.1 Acidimicrobiales bacterium
GGGAATCCGAGAGGGCTTTCTCAGGTAGCTGTTGCGATGGGTGAGCCAACAGTAGATATCGAGCGCCATCGGGCTTCTGAGAGCCTTGAGGGCGCGAAGATCTATTGGAACGGGTCGCTCAGAAACGGCCTCGAAGAAACCTGGACTCAAGGAGACCGTTGATCGCCAAGAGACCGCCTGTTCAGGCCTCACCGGATTCCACCAAAGATGGGTTTCGTTTGAAACTCGAAAACCCCGGTCGTGCCATTCACCTGCCGCCCGTTTGTCCCAGGTGAAGGCGATGGTGGCCCCGAAGAGCCGCTGCATCTGGTCTCGAAGCCGGCCGATGGGACCAGTCAGTCCGCCTCGTGGGAGCAGACCGAGGTGAGCCATGAAGCTGCTGAGTGAAGGACCGAGCTGCAGGACAGGCTCTCGAGTTCGAACGGCCTCCGTCGTGACCCAGGCCATGAGAAGTCGAGGGTAGCGGCCGAACGGGAGCTCTAAGAGCGGATGGGCCGTGATCGAGACGCAGAGTGAACCGTTGGTGCGCACGAAGGTCTTCGGCCGCTGTCTGCTGTGGGGGAGAGTAGTCTGGACGAGCAACCGCGCCATGAAACCCAGAGAGCCGGCCTTCTGAGCCTCTTCCGCCTCGATGAGGAGTGACTCTCGGAGGAGTCTGTCTTCGGCTCTCTGACGGCCGATCTCGAGCCTCCAGACCTAGAAATGCGCATTCTTCAAGGTCTCGAAGGCTGTCAATTGGGCGATCAGGGGATTCCAAGTGGTGCCCGTTGGGGACCCCAAGCAGGTCGCCGGGCTCCCGTTAGGGTGACCAAACGGGATTGCTTTGGAACCCCTCGCGGTGGTGGATTCTCCCTTGGGAGGACCCCATAACGTTGTCCGCAGATCAAGGGCTGCCCTTGCTGGGGATTCGTCGTACCGTACCGCCCGTGCCGAGCTCGCCGCCGGTTCCCAGCAGTACACTTGGGCTCTAGCTCGATTCCGATTGTGCAGCACTACGTAGCCGGCCAGGGTGGAGGATCGGCGGTTTTTGGACCGGTTGCCCCGAGGCGCGTGAACGATTAAACTATTCGTTCAACATGTCCGCACGTTGTGAGGAGATCACGCACGCCTTCGAGGGTCTCGTTGCCCAGTTCGGCCTGGACCGGGTCAGCATGAAGGACATCGCCCGGGAGGCCGGGGTGAGCGTGGGCGCGATCTACCTCGAGTTTTCGAACAAGGAAGCCCTTATCCTCATGGTGGAGGAAAAGTGGCGGTCCCACGTGGCCCAGCGGAACGCGGCCATCGTGGCCGGAGACCAACCTCCGGAAGACAAGCTCCGCGGCATTCTTGTCGAGCATGCCGCGGCCTTCAGCCAGATCGTGCGGCAAGACCGGGCCGCATTCGAACTGCTGTCCGGTGCCCAGCGCCTTCGCTACCTGGGCCGCGCCACGGCCGATACGCGGAAGAAGATCTTTGAACTGATGGCGGAGAGTGCCGCCGGCGTTCTCCGGGAAGGGTGCGAAGCGGGGGTCTTCGCCGTGGATGATCCCGAACGAACAGCCCGACTCATGGTCCAGGCCGTCGCCGAGCACTTCTCGGCCCCGGAGGTGGCGAAGCGGCCTCACGACGAAGTGGTCCGGGAGGTGGAGGATATGTTCGCCCTGTTGATGAAAGCGATCCGTGCCCGATGAGCGCACCGACCGATCCGAATACGAGCCGTCCCCACATCGTGCTTCGCAAGGTAGGCAAGGTCTACGACTCCGGCGGTGGACCCTGCCATGCCCTGCGGGGCGTAGACCTCACCATCGCACCGGGGGAGTTCGTCGCCGTGGTGGGTGAATCGGGAAGCGGGAAGTCAACGCTTCTCAACCTGATTGCCGGGATCGACCGGCCTACCGCGGGGGAGGTCTTGGTCGGCGCCACCGCGGTCCACACGCTGGCCGAGGGACCGCTCTCCACTTGGCGGGGGCGGACGGTGGGGGTGGTGTTCCAGTTCTTCCAGCTCCTTCCGACTCTCACCGCCGTGGAGAACGTGATGCTCCCCATGGACTTCTGTGGTATCTGGCCGGGGCGGGAGCGGGCAGCGCGAGCCCGAGGACTGCTCGAGCGTGCCGGCGTGGCGGACCAGGCGGACAAGCTGCCCGACACGCTGTCGGGCGGGCAGCGGCAGCGGGTTGCAATCGCCAGGGCACTGGCCAACGACCCTCCCATCGTCGTGGCCGACGAGCCGACCGGCAACCTGGACTCGCGCACCGGCGAGGCGATGCTCGAGCTGTTCGCCGGATTGTCTGACAGTGGCAAGACGGTGGTCATGGTGACGCACGCCCAGGCGGCGGCGAACCACGCATCTCGAGGTGTAACGATTCACGACGGCGAGATCGTGCCGAGCCCGAGCCAGTGATGGGTACCCGGTGGAGGAAAGTCGCCCGAGAGCTGCGGCTTCATCGCGGCCGGACGCTCCTCGTGGTGGCGGCGATCGGTCTGGGGATCACGGGCTCGGGATCGGTGCTCAACACCTGGGCGCTACTCAGACAGGCCACGGGTGAGGGGTACCTGGCCACCAACCCGCCGGCGGCCACCCTCTCGACCGACAGCATCGACGCCGCCCTCCTGGAGCGGGTCGGGCGCATGGCCGGGGTCGAGCGCGCCGAGGCGCGGCGGACAGTGCGGGGGCGGGTAAGGGTGGGAGGCGATTGGGCGACGCTGGTTCTGTTCGTGCCGGCGGATCCCGAGAGAATGGAGATCGGCCGGGTCACGCCGGAAGCGGGCAATTGGCCGCCGCCGACGGGTGGCTTGACGATCGAGCAGTCGTCGTTGTCCTTGGTGCCCGAGGCGCTGGGGGACGAGTTGTGGGTCACCCTGGGCACGGGCGAGCCGATGTCGGTGCGGTGGAGCGGCGTCGTGCGTGACCCGGGTCTGGCGCCGGGGTGGATGGAGCAGATCGTCTACGCCTACGCGACTCGGGAGACCCTGGCCGCGCTGGGCGGCCCGACCGAGCTGAATGAGCTTCGGATCACCGCGGCGACGGACCGGATGAGCCGAGGCCATGCTCGGCGCCTAGCCGCGGCCGCCCGGGCAATACTGGAAGAAGAGGGGCGGCCGGTCTACGAGGTGGCGGTACCGGAGCCGGGCCGCCACATCCACGCGGCTCAGATGGACTCGCTCTTCTACACTCAGGTGACGTTCGGCCTGTTAGCGCTGGTGTTGAGCGGGCTTCTGGTGTTCAACCTCGTCACGGCACTCATGGCCGGCCAGGTTCGCCAGATCGGGATGATGAAGGCAGTGGGAGCCAGGCCCGACCAGGTCGCCGGACTGTACCTGGGCCTTGCCCTCCTACTGGGGCTCCTCGCTGCCGCTCCGTCGCTACCTCTGGCCACCGTCATCGGGCGGGCCTACGCAGGCTTCGCGGCCGGGCTGCTCAACTTCGACGTCGCCGGGTATCCCATTCCTCGGTCGCTGCTCCTGCTCCAGCTGACGTTGGCTCTGCTCATCCCGGTGGTGGCCGCGGCGGGCCCGGTGCTTCGAGGCAGCCGCATGACGGTGGCGCGCGCCATCCGCGACTACGGTATCGAGGGCGGGTCGCACGGCCGCGGGTTGACGGATCGG
>JAHEJN010000176.1 GCA_024638845.1 Acidimicrobiales bacterium
GCTGGAACTTCTGGAACCCGTCACCCGCGGAGGTGAACGGGACGGCCGGGTCGTCGGTGTAGCTCACCAGGTTCTGGCTCGCCGACCCCACCATGTCGAACGCCACCGTCGACGGGGCCGCACCCGCGCTCGAGGTGGTGAGCGCAGCCGGGCCGGCGACGGCCACCAGGGCTGCAATCAGCGCCGCCACGAGTGCTGCTACCAGGTTCTTTCGTGCCCACTTCACCATGTCGTTCTCCTGTCCGGTCGTGCACGCAGATCTGCTCCGAGACGGAACCTAGTACCCGACTTCGAGTTGTGCCATGTGGAGCGAATCGCGCGGCGTGGCACCTGAGCAGGCCCGATGCACGTCTCGAGGTACGGCTCGGGGCTGGCCATGGCCAAACGGAGCTCCCGCGATCTGCCCCCGACTGGCGCGAACCGGCAAGACCGGTCACGATCTCGGCCATGAGATCATGGCAGGTAGCTGAGCTCGGTGAGCCGTCCGAGGTGATGAAGTTGGCCGACGTCCCCGAACCCGTCGCGGGGGCCGGACAAGTGGTGATCGACGTCGGAGCCGCGGCGGTCAGCTTCCCCGAGCTGCTCACCATCCGTGGCGGATACCAGTTCAAGCCGGCTCTGCCCTTCACGCCGGGCAACGAAGTCGCCGGTGTGGTCTCCTCCGTCGGTGAGGGCGTGACCAACGTCGCCGTCGGCGACCGGATTGCGTTTCTCGGCTCGGGTGGCCTGGCCGAGAAGGTCGTCGCCGAGGCCGCCTCCTGCTTCGACCTCCCAGATGGAATCTCGATGGCGAAGGGGTGCTGCCTGCTCCTCAACTACGGCACGACCGTGTTCGCGCTCGACAACCGCGCCCGGTTGCAGCCGGGCGAAACCCTCCTCGTCACCGCTGCCGCCGGTGGCGTCGGCTCGGCCGCGGTCCAGGTGGGCAAGGCGATGGGCGCGACGGTGATCGGCCTGGCCGGAGGCCCGGAGAAGGTCGACACCGTGGTCCAGCTCGGTGCCGACAAGGCGTTCGACTACAACGAGGTCGACATCGTCGAGGCCGTGCGATCGGCAACCGAGGGTCGAGGCGTCGATGTCGTGTACGAGGCGGTGGGCGGCGACGTCTTCCAACAGGTGCGGCGCACCGTCGCCTGGGAGGGACGGCTCCTCGTCGTCGGATTCACCAGCGGCACGATTCCCGATGCACCGATGAACCACGCCCTCCTCAAGAACTACTCCATCGTCGGCGTGCACTGGGGGGCGTGGCTCGCCCGCGACCCGGACAACCTCCGTGACAACTGGGCGCGCATCATCGAACTGTCCGAGACGGGTCACATCGATCCGCTGATCTCGTCGGTGCGACCGTTCGGCGAGGCGGCCCAGGCCCTGTCCGACATCGGTGACCGCAAGACCGTGGGCAAGGTGGTCATCGAACCGACCCCTGGTTCTGCCGCCTGGTGAGCTCACACCCGTCGACGGACGAGCGGCGGGGTCGACTGCTCCAACGACTCACCATTGCGTGGAACGTCGCCGAGGTGGGCATCACGATCACGTTGGGCGTCGTCGCGGGCTCGCTGGCGCTCGTCGCCTTCGGCATGGATTCACTCGTGGAGGTCTTCGCGTCTCTCGTCGTGCTGTGGCACATGGGTGCCGAACGGGGAGACGACGACCGCGACGACCGGGCCCGACGGTTCGTGGGGCTCGCCTTCCTGTTACTGGCCGCCTACCTGCTCGTTGCGGGCGTGCGGGCGCTGTGGACCGAGGCAGATCCCGACTCGTCTCCCCTCGGCATCGCCTATCTCTCACTCACCGTCGTCGTGATGTTCTCGCTCGCAGCAGCCAAGCGAACGGTCGGCGAGCGCCTCGCCAGTGAGCCCTTCCTGGCCGAGGCTCGAATGACGTTCCTCGACGGGTGCCTTGCGGCCTTGATCCTGGTTGCGCTGGCGCTGAACTCGTTGTTCGGTTGGTGGTGGGCCGACGCCGGCGCAGCGCTGGTCGTCGCCGCCGCGGCCGCAAGGGAGGCATGGGAGTTGCTGGTGGACGACGACGAGCCCGTGCTGCTCGTGTGATCCGGCCGAGCGACCTCGTCGCCGTCTGACGCTTCGGAAGCCTTGGCCTACGAGGCGGTCATGCGACGGCGGGCCGTGTCCACCAGCCAGGCGAAGAGCGGATCGGTCGGCCGGGTGTCGAGCCACTCGGGGTGCCACTGCACGGCGAGCAGCGGCAGGGTTGCGTGTTCGAACCCCTCGACCGAGTCGCCCGATGTTGCCGTGACGACGAGGTCACGGCCGAGGGCCGCCACGGTCTGGTGGTGCAACGAGTTGACCTTCAGCGAGCCGCCGTACATCTCCCCGAGGATCGAGCCGGGGGCGAGGTCGACCGCATGGGCCGGCCCCTCGACGTTGACGTCGTACCGCGAGTGCTCGGGCACGTGCTGGTTGAGCGTGCCGCCGCACGCGACGTTGAGCAGTTGCAGGCCACGACAGATGCCGAGCGTGGGGAGGCCCGTGGCGATCGCCGCGTCGGCGAGCGCCAGCTCGAACTCGTCTCGCTCGGCTTCGCTCCACTCGGTCTCCGGTGCGGCCTCGGCGCCGTACCGCGCCGGATCGATGTCGGCTCCGCCGGTGAACAGGACGCCGTCGAGCCGGTCGACGTACTTGGCGGGATCGGCGTCGAGGGGCAGTTGCACCGGCAGACCTCCGGCCTCGAGTACCGCCCGGGCGTTGTCGGCGAAGTACCAGTCGCCGTCGAGGTGTTCGAGCGACTCGGCGGTGCCTCGCAGGTCGGAGGCTCTCCGCCGCTTGCCGGTCACGCCGATGAGTGGCTCGCGGTCGTTCACCTGCGCGAGGGTATCGCCGCCCGAACCCCTGAGCCGATCTCGCAATCACCTGCGCTTGTGCGACCACGGGCGCACCACCACCGACGGCAGCTTCCTGATCTCGCCCTCGCTCAAGGCCAGGTGCACCTCGTCGTTCTCGAGACGATCCACCTGGCCGATCGGAATCGTGATGTCGCGATGCCCGAAGAAGCGTCCGTGCTCGAGCACGAGATGGGTCACGTGGTGGGTGTCGTCGCACACGAAGCCGTCGACGGTGCCGACCTCGCGTCCATCGGATGCCCGCACGGTGCTGCGGCGGCGGATCTCCACTTCGCCCGCCGGGATTCGGTGCCAGCCCAGCGTGTACTGGTCGTCGTACCAATCGTGGGCGAAATCGGCCCCATAGTAGGCAACGCCGTAGACCTGCTCGATGCCCGTTGCCCAACCGGGCTGGGCCACCGGGAACTCGCCGAAGCGGACGTAGTCCCATTCCTGGACCATCGGGTAGTCGCCGAACGACGCCTCGCTGCAGGACACCCGGGCGTGATCGGTGCCGATGTCGAGGTCGTCGACCGGAACGAGCCGCTGCGTGTGGAGGCCGTGCCGGTGGGTGAGCACCACGTGGGTGACGGTCCGGGTCAGCGGATCGATGACGACGTCGTCGAGGCCGAACTCACAGCCGTCGGAACCGATGATCGTGCTGTTGAGCGTGAGCTCCATGGGTGCCTCTCGTTCTCGGCCGGCTCTCGCCGATC
>JAHEJN010000081.1:0-5779 GCA_024638845.1 Acidimicrobiales bacterium
GCGGCACCGGGCAGCTCGAGCAGCCACGCCATCCATGCCGCACCGCGCTGCTTGTTCAGCGAGACGTTGAGCAGGGCCCGCACGACGACCGGGTCGAACTGCGCGCCCGCACAGGCGACCATCTCACGACGCGCGGCCTCGGCGCTCATCGGCTCCTTGTACGAGCGCTTCGAGGTGATCACGTCGAAGGCGTCGGCCACCGCGACGATTCGCCCGGCGAGGGAGATGTCGGTGCCGGCCAGACCGTAGGGGTAACCGCGGCCGTCCCACCGCTCGTGATGCTGCGACGTGGCGAGTCGCCATTCGCCGAGCCAGTCGGCCAACGGCTCGATGAACGCCTCGCCGGCTGCGGGATGGCTCTCGAGGATCTTCCACTCCTCGTCGGTCAGTGGGTCGTCCTTGTTCAGGATGTTTGCGGGGATGGTGAGCTTGCCGATGTCGTGGAGCAGCGAGGCCCAGGCCAGCTTCTGCCGGTCGACCTCGCTCACCTCCATCTCCGTGGCAATCAGGTCGGCGTAGGCCCGCACTCGTTCCGTATGGCCGCGGGTGCGCCGCTCGTGGCGACCGAGCAAGGTCACCAGCTCCACGGCCTGGGCGGCGGCCGTGTTCTCGTCGGCGCTGAGACCAGTGGCGTTCCACTCGTCGAGACGAGTCTGGAGCTTGCCCATCGTCCCCGTCCGCAGGGCGATGCCGAACCGCGATGGAGCGTTGTCGGGGAACGTGAGCGACATGGCGAGAAGCGATGACAGCGGAATGAAGCGGCGGGTCAGCCGATCGGTGAGCACTCCGACCACGGTGGCGAGGGCAATCGCCTGGATGCACCACAGCACGAAACCGGGCCAGCCCAGCGGCCGATAGAACCAATCGGACGCCACGCGAATGGCGAACCACGTGGCCACGACGGGGGCAACGAAGACCGCGACGCGCACGGCCCGCGCCGCCGCCGGTGACGACGCCCACGAGCCCTTCTGACCTTCGGATGCGCCTCGAGTTGGACCAGACACCCGATCCCATCGGTGTCACGAGCCGTTTGCTGAGAGATTGCTCCATGGGCAGAAGTGCCCATGGCCACGGGTGAGGCCTACTCAAGTGGCGGGCGAACCGCTGAAGGGCACCGGATCACCCACATCAGGGATGGTGGGGCGGGTCCAGTCCATGCGCTCGGCGAGATGCTCGGCCGCGGTGCGCCACTCGTCGGGGTGCCATCCCTGGGCCGACGCCTCGACCTGCAAGAGGTGATCGATGTGCACCCACGCCGGCAGGGTCTCGAGTCCGAGCGACTTCACGAGCTTGCGCTCGGGGTCGGCGAGCACGAAGAACTCGTCGACGATGGGCCCGAGGAAGTCGCGGGCGTCGTCGGTCGAGCCGGTCACCACGAAACCGACTCGGACGTCGGCCGCCTTGAACGTCTGCAGGATGCGCTGCGCGGTCGGGAGGATCCAGGCACTCTGATGGGTGTAGGGATCGACCACCACCAGCGCGAGATGGAACATCGTGACCATTTCGCCCAGCGCGATCGTGCCACCCTTCATGGTTTGCAGTTCGACGTCGGCAGCGGGATTGGTGACCACGATCCGCCAAGCTATCGCAGCCCTCCGCTCGCGCATGGAATCACACAGCGTCAACGAGGACGGTAGCGTCGAACCATGGCTGAGTTCACCTACACCGACCTGCTCCCGCTCGGCGACGACGCGACCCCGTATCGGCTGCTCACCAAGGACTTCGTCGAGACCGTCGTGCTGGGCGATCACGAGTTCCTGCGCGTCGATCCGGAGGGAATCCGCCTGCTCACCGCCGAGGCGATGCGCGACATCTCGCACCTGCTCCGTCCCGGCCACCTCCAGCAGCTGGCCGACATCCTCGCCGACCCCGAGGCATCGGCCAACGACAAGTTCGTCGCCACCGAGCTGCTCCAGAACGCCAACATCGCCGCCGGTTTCGTCCTCCCCGGGTGCCAGGACACCGGCACAGCCATCGTGAAGGGCAAGAAGGGTCAGTTCGTCCTCACCGGCGACGGCGCCGAGGGCGGGCCCAGCGACCGCGAAGCCGTCAGCCGCGGCATCTTCGACACGTTCCAGACCTCGAACCTCCGCTACTCGCAGATGGCCCCGCTCACCATGTGGGACGAGAAGAACACCGGCACCAACCTGCCGGCCGAGATCAAGATCGAGTCGGTGCCCGGCAACGCCTACAAGTTCATGTTCATGACCAAGGGCGGGGGGTCGGCCAACAAGAGCTTCCTGTTCCAGGAGACCAAGGCGATCCTCAACCCCACCGGGCTCTTGCGCTTCCTCGACGAGAAGCTCCGACTGCTCGGCACGTCGGCATGCCCGCCCTATCACCTCGGCGTCGTCATCGGCGGAACCTCGGCCGAGCTCGCGGTCGAGACCGCCAAGCTCGCGTCGACCCGCTACCTCGACACCCTGCCCACCGAGGGCTCCGCCCGCGGCCACGGGTTCCGGGACATCGAGATGGAAGCCGAGATCCTGAAGCTCACGCAAGCCTTCGGCATCGGCGCCCAGTTCGGCGGCAAGTACTTCTGCCACGACGTGCGCGTCATCCGCCTGCCGCGCCACGGAGCGTCGTTGCCGGTCGGAATCGCCGTGAGCTGCTCGGCCGACCGTCAGGCCCTGGCCAAGATCACCGCCGAAGGCATCTTCCTCGAAGCTCTCGAACGCGACCCGGCGCACTACCTGCCGCCCGTGGCCGACCACCAGCTGAGTGACGACGTCGTGCGCATCGATCTCGATCAGCCGATGGACGCCATCCGGGCCGAGCTGTCGAAGTACCCGGTGAAGACCCGACTGTCGCTCACCGGCACGCTGGTGGTCGGCCGTGACATCGCCCACGCCAAGATCCGCGACCTCCTCGACGCCGGCCAACCGATGCCGCAGTACCTGCGCGATCACCCCGTGTACTACGCGGGACCGGCCAAGACGCCCGAGGGCTACGCCTCGGGGTCGTTCGGGCCCACCACGGCGGGTCGCATGGACAGCTACGTCGACCAGTTCCAGGCGGCGGGCGGGTCGTTGATCATGCTGGCCAAGGGCAACCGCAGCCAGGAGGTCGCCGACGCCTGCCGGCGCCACGGCGGGTTCTATCTCGGCTCGATCGGCGGCCCGGCGGCCCGTTTGGCCAAGGACTCCATCCGCCATGTCGAGGTGCTCGAGTACCCCGAGCTCGGCATGGAAGCCGTCTGGCGCATCGAGGTCGAGGACTTCCCGGCCTTCATCGTGATCGACGACAAGGGCAACGACTTCTACCGAGAGGTGTCGCGACCCATCGATCTCGGCCACAAGAAATAGCCGAAATCGGTTTGTGACGGTTCACATGTGGGCCCCCGCAAACCGATTTCGGGTGTTGTTGGGGGTGGGTCAGTGGTTATCGAGGGCGTGCTGGAGGTCGGCCACGAGGTCGGCGCTCGTCTCGATGCCGACCGAGAGGCGAACGAGCCCGGCATCGACTTCGAGCGGTGAGCCCGCCGTCGACATGTGGGTCATGGCCGCGGGTACCTCGATGAGCGACTCGACCGCCCCCAGCGACTCGGCCAGGGTGAACAGCTCGGTTGCCTCGGCCACCGCGCGGGCCGCCGGCGCGCCGCTGGTCGCCACGAACGACACCATTGCGCCGAAGCGACGCATCTGGCGCACCGCCGCGTCGTGGCCGGCGTGGGAGGCGAGCCCCGGGTAGTACACGGTCGAGACTCCCGGATGATCGACCAGCAGCGCCACGATGGCCTCGGCGTTGTCGCAGGCCCGTTCGACACGCACCGACAGGGTGCGCACGCCTCGCAGGGTGAGGTAGCAGTCGAACGGCGAGGGCACAGCCCCGGCGGCGTTCTGCAGGTACCGCAGCCGATCTTCGAGCGAGTCGTCGCTGGTGGCGATGAAGCCGCCGACCACATCGGAATGACCGCCGAGGTACTTGGTGACCGAATGCACCACCAGGTCGGCGCCATGGGCGAGGGGCTGCTGGAGGTACGGCGTGGCGAAGGTGTTGTCGACGACGCAGACGGCGCCCGCATCGCGTGCGATCGACGACACACCCTCGATGTCGATCACCGTGAGCATGGGATTGGTCGGCGTCTCGAGCCAGATCATCTTGGTGTTGGCCTGCACGGCGGCGCGTGTGGCGTCGAGGTCGGTGAGATCGACGGGCGTGAAGGTGATGCCCCAATCGCCGAAGACCGCCGAGATCAGGCGGAACGTCCCGCCGTAGGCGTCGTTGCCGAGCAGGAGATGGTCACCCGGACGCAGCAGCCGCAGCACGGCGTCTTCGGCCGCGAGCCCGCTGGCGAAGGACAGGCCGTGGGTGGCGCCTTCGAGCGCCGCGACACACTCCTCGAGCGCGCTGCGAGTCGGATTGCCGCTGCGCGAATACTCGAAACCCTTGTGGTCGCCGACGCCGTCCTGGGCGAAGGTCGTGGAGAGTGTTATCGGCGGCACCACCGCCCCGGTCGTCGGGTCGGGGTGTTGGCCGGCGTGGATCGCTCGGGTCTCGAAGCCCCAGTTCTCGCGAGCGTGGTCGTTGGCCATCACGATCCTTCCGGAGAGACGAAACGGAGCAGGTCGGAACGGGTGACGATCGCGTCGGGTCGTCCGCCGTCGAGGACCAGCAGGGCCTGACACGTGTCGAGCAGCTCGACGGCCAAGCGCACCGGTTGCCCGACGCCGATGGTCGTGAGCGGCGGTTGCATGACCTCTTCGACGGGTTGATCGAGAAGGCCCTCGGTTTCGAAGGCCCGCTCCATGAGGTGCAGTTCGTCGACCGACCCGACGACCTCGGCGGCCGACAACGGCCACGGTCCCTTGGCCACCGGCACCTGGCTGATGTCGTGCTCGCGCAGGACCCGGATCGCTTCGCGCACAGTGTCGTCGGGCTGGACGTACTCGAGCCAGTGCATGTCGGTCTCGCGGCCGGCAATGACGTCGCCCACCACCGGACCGTCGCTGGTGACGAACCCGTAGGTGGCCATCCAGTCGTCGTTGAATACCGTCGACAGGTAGCCACGACCCGAGTCGGGGATGAGCACCACGACGAGATGGTCGCCGGTGCACTCGGCGGCAACCTTCAGTGCCGCGGCAACGGCGGTGCCGCACGAACCGCCGATCAGCAGACCCTCTTCGCGGCTCACCCGCCGGGCCGTTCCGAAGCTGTCGGCGTCACTGATCGCGATGGTGCGATCGACCAGGGTCGGGTCGAAGGTCACCGGCCAGAAGTCCTCGCCGACGCCCTCCACGAGATACGGGCGACCCGACCCGCCGGAGAAGACCGATCCCTCGGGATCGGCTGCCACGATCTGCACGTCGGGATTCTGTTCCTTGAGGTACCTGGCCACTCCCGAGATCGTCCCGCCGGTGCCGACGCCGGCCACGAAATGGGTGATCTTGCCATCGGTCTGGCGCCAGATCTCGGCTCCGGTGGTCCGGTAGTGCGCCTCGGGATTGACCGGGTTCTCGTACTGATTGGGCTGGAAGGCACCGGGGATCTCCTCGGCCAGGCGCGCCGCCGTCGAGTAGTACGAGCGGGGATCGTCGGGTGCCACGGCCACCGGGCACACCACCACGTCGGCGCCGTAGGCGCGTAGCAGCGAGATCTTCTCGGGTCCGACCTTGTCGGTGGTCACGAACACACATCGGTAGCCGCGTTGGGCCGCGACGATCGCCAGTCCGACGCCGGTATTGCCCGAGGTCGGCTCGACGATGGTGCCGCCCGGCTTCAGCAGGCCCCGGGCCTCGGCGTCGTCGATCATGGCCAGCGCCGGACGATCCTTGGTCGA
>JAHEJN010000081.1:5879-13297 GCA_024638845.1 Acidimicrobiales bacterium
AGGCGTTCGAAGGAGTACCCGACCATCGACAGGCCGAGCCATTCGGTGGCCTGGTCGGGGTCGGGTGCGGTGGCTGGACGCCGGAGATCGGGCTCCGCCGCCAGCAGCGCATGGACGGCGGTGCCGATCGGCGCGCCGGGCAGACCCACGACGATCAATGGATCCGACGGAGCCATGTCGAGCAGCTCCGGGTGCTTCTTCACCCGATCGAGCAGTCGGGCCCGCTCGACGAGGATGCTCATCAGCCAGTCGCCGGCTCCGGCCATCGCGTCGTCGGCGAGCCGACGCTTGCCGGGCACGGAGAGCTCGTCGAGCATGCCGTCGAGACGGTGTCGGAACGCCGACGTACCGAAATCCTCCAGAAGGACACGACCTCGGGCAGCCATGATCAACGAGTGGCTGTCGAAACCCCGACCGAGGAACCTGGCGATCGCCTGCTGCCGGCGAGTCGTCGCCCGACGCACGGGTTTCGACGGCACGGGTGGGTTCACGGGAAGGAAGCCTAAGGGTCGCTGGTCTCAGAACTATGGTGGGCGGCCAGCCGTACCGAGCAAGTGGAGGAACGATGTCAGACGTCTCACAGGGTCCGGGTTGGTGGCTGGCCTCCGACGGGAAGTGGTATCCGCCCGAGCAGGCACCAGGAACCCCCGGCTACGGCGACGCCAGTGCGGGCACGGGGGCGGGGCCGACGGCTGCCGATCCCGTGGACGTGTATCTGGTCAGCAACGAGCCGATCGCCAACTGGCGGGCACTGCTGCACATCTTCATGGGCATCCCCCACTACATCATCAACTACATCCTCGGCTACCTGCGTACGGTGCTCATCTTCGTGTCGTTCTTCACGGTGCTCTTCGGCAAGAAGGTGCCCGGCGGTATCCGCGACATCCAGATGATGACGATCCGCTACAACAACCGGTACGTGTCGTTCACGCTGCTGCTGAACGAGCAGTATCCGCCGTTCGACTTCACGACCACGCCCGCCGACCCCGGCGGCTATCCGTTCGTCACGGCGTTCCACCCGCTCGAGCGGCTCGATCGCTGGCGGTGCCTCCAACCGATCCTGCTCATTCCGAACGTGATCGTGTTGGTGTTCGTCCTCATCGGCGCAATCTTCGCCTACATCGCCGGCTGGTTCGCCGTGCTGTTCACCGGCAAGCAGCCCGACGGCATCTCCGAGTTCCTGGTCGGCGTGGGTCGCTGGACCACACGGGTGAGCGCTTACGGCGCCTACCTGTCCGACCAGTACCCGCCCTTCTCCACTCGCTGAGCTGCCGTCTCTCGATCCCGCGCCCGGGCCAGACTGTCGGGGTGCGTCGCCTCGTTGCCCTCGTGTGTCTGCTGGCCGCGGCGTGCGGAAGCTCCGACGGCGCAGGCAGCGGCGAAGACGGCGCTCTCGTGACCGAGTCGCCGGCCGCCCCGGCGCCCGCAACGGCCACGCCCGAGCCCGACGCGCCCAGCGTGACCAGCCCCGACCCCTCGCCGACGCCGCCTCCCGAACCCGTGGCCGACGGGCCCACCCGCTATGTCGTCGAGATCGTCGCCCAGTACCCGCACGACCCCGGCGCCTACACCCAAGGACTGGTGCTCGACGGTGACACCCTGCTCGAGAGCACCGGCCGCGACACGTCGCTCCGGCGGGTCGATCGCACCACCGGCGAGGTGCTCGAGATCGTCGACGTCGACGACGAGTACTTCGGTGAGGGGCTCGAGCTGGTCGACGAGCGGCTGATCCAGCTCACCTGGAAGAACGGCGTGGCCTTCGTGTACGACTCGTCGACCTTCGAGGTGATCGACCAGTTCGCCTACGACACCGAGGGCTGGGGCCTGTGTCTGCTCGACGACGGACGGCTGGCCATGAGCGACGGATCGAGTCGGCTGACGTTCCGCGATGCGGCCACCTTCGCGGCAGTGGGTTCGGTGGAGGTCACCCTCGATGACCAACCCGTCCCTCAGCTCAACGAGCTCGAGTGCGTCGGCTCGACGGTGTGGGCCAACGTGTACACGACCAACTTCATCGTCGGCATCGAAACGGCAACCGGCGAGGTGACCGCAGTGGTCGACGCGCAGGCGCTCGACGACGCCGATCCGGCGGCCGACTCGGGCCAGGTGCTCAACGGCATCGCCCACGATCCCGAGACCGACACGTTCCTGCTCACCGGCAAGGAATGGTCGACGATGTTCGAGGTGCGCTTCGTCGACGCGAGCTGAGCCGCCCCATCAGCCGTCGATTGCGGCCCGCAGGGTGGCTGCCGTCGCGGCCATCTGCTCGTCGGAGTCATAGGTGGTTCGGGGCCAGAAGAAGCCGCGGAGGCCGTCCTTGGGTTTGCGCGGCACGACGTGCACGTGCAGATGGGGGACGCTCTGGCTGACCCGGTTGTTCATGGCCACGAAGCTGCCGGCGGCGCCGAGAGCGGTCTCCATCGCCGCGCTGATGCGTTGGGCGGTCTCGAACAGCGGGGGAACCAGCGGCGACGGCAGGTCGGCCAGGGTCACGTGGTGGTCGATGGGCAAGAGCAGCGTGTGGCCGACGAACAGCGGCTTGATGTCGAGGAAGGCCAGCGTGTGCGGGCCGCGATGCACGATGTGGGCGGAAACGTCGCCGGCGATGATGCGACAGAACAGGCAGGACTCGCTCATGGGGCGAGTGTGTCAGACCAGCGGCGCGTAGCCGGTCACCTGGTGCGGGGCGGTGTCGAGATGCACCTTGGCCTCGGGCGCACCCGAGAAGCGGCCATGGCTCCATCGGATCTCGACGTGACCCTCGACGACTCGCCGCTCGCCACTCGCCCGTTCGTCGACCTCGGCCCGCCAGCGCACCAGGGGCTGGCCGGCCGGATCGGGCCACACGTCGAACGCCTGGAGATCGAACCGATCGCGAAAGTCCCACGGTGTGCCGACCCGATAGCGAATCGACTCACCGGCAACGGTGGCACCGAGCACGAAGTACGGGGCGGCCTCGAGCCGGAGCAGACGCCACAGCATCGCCTCGCGCCGGGTGCGGCGGTCGAGCCCCGCTCGCCACCGTTGCGCCGAAGCCTGGGCCACCGCGAGCGTGAAGTGGTGGTAGGCCTCGGCCGCGGCACCGGGCCACGGCCCACGAGGAGCCGCGCGGCGCAATGTGTGGCGGTGATCGGCGTCGAGATCGGCCACCCGCTCGGGCAACGACGAGGCCAGATCGAGCTCGGCTACGAAGGCGCGGTAGAGGTCGTCGAGCGCCTCGGGAGCCACCTCGGCGAACCAGTCGACCCCGCGCTCGACGCGGCGGTCGGCCAGCTGACGGTCGAAGAGGTGGCTGGGGCTGGCGTTGTGCAGGATCGTCGAGCCGTACTTGCACGAGATGAGGTACACGTGGTCGACCCGCAGGTCGGCTGGTATCTGCTCGTACCCGGGAGGCTTGTGCGGCCCCTTCCACTCGACCGACCACGGCGGTCGACCTCGGAGGCCCTCGTTCGAGCGGGCGAAGGCGGTGCCGTTGCTCCATGCCGTGGTGAAGTCGAGATCGTGCTTGCCGACGTCGAAAGCCTCGGAGAGACGGTCGAAGTGCTCGGGCAAGACGTTGTGGATGTGGCCGGGTCGGATCTCGAGTGCCCTTCGGAGGTCGGGATACCCGAGCAGGGCCAGCCCGGTGACGATCTCGGTGATCTCGGTGCGCAGCGTGGCCACGGCTAGTCGCGAAACAGCGGGGAGAACTGCAACCGTGGACCGAGCAGGTCGTCGGCGGTCTCCGCGGCCGAGTAGATGTGCAGATGGGTGTACACGTCGACCTCGGTGCCCGTGTAGCTCATCCACTCGACCAGGGCGTCGGCCCATCGTTCGTCGAGCAGAGCGTCGCGCATCGACAACACCTTGCCGCGGTCGAGCTGGCGGGCATCGGTGCGGGCCACCAGCTCGAGCGCGAGCACCTTGGCCAGCGTCTCGACGTCGTCGGCGAGCAAGACGTCGGGAGGATCGGATCGCACGACCGCGTAGGCGACGCCGGCCATGGTCAGCCGTCGAGGCCGGCGAGGGTGGCCTCGGACCAGAAGCCGGCGATGGGTTCGGTGGCGCCCTCGGCGTAGGCATGCAACCGTTGGAGACCGGCGGGGTCGTAGAGCTCGATGGCGTCGAACACCACGGCCGGCCCCACCGCCTGCAGCGCCTTGTGGCCCTCGCTGCCCGGTCGCGGCAGATTCGACGTGAGCACCAGGACGTCGCTGATCTCGGCTGGAACCGAACGCAGCACGTGCAACCGCCCCAGCAGCTTCCACAACGAGTCGGTGCGCAACAGGCCCGGCCGCGACGTGGTGAAGGCGCCCGATACGTCGACATACCACTGCTTCTCACCGTTGGCCGACGTGACCACGAAGTTGAACTGGATGCCGCCGTGTCTCACCTTGGCCTTCTCGTCGACCAGGAACCCCGCCTCTTCGAGGCGCAACCGGGCGATGTCCTGCGCCTTCTTGCCCTCGCGCACAGCACGGGCCTGGAAGTGCTCCTGGCGTTCGTCGGGCGACAGCTCGTGTTCGGTGAACACCTCGGCCTGGAGCTCGAGCTCTTGTTGTTCGGCCACCGAGTTGGCGACCGACACCATGCGTTCGCGGCGGGCGCGCTCTTCGGCCAGGCGCCGATCGGCCAGCGCCACGTACTGGGGATCGAGGTCGTAGCCCACCCCCACCCGGCCGGTGCGCATGGCGGCCACGAGGGTGGTGCCCGACCCGGCGAAGGGGTCGAGCACGATGTCGTCCTCGTAGGTGTAGAGGTCGATGAGCCGGCGGGGCAGCTCGACCGGGAACGGCGCCGGATGACCGACACGCGTGGCCGACTCGGCGTCGATCTCCCAGATGTCGCGAGTGACGTCGACGAACTCGTCGTTGGCCTGGGTGGACCTGTGGGGCAGGCCTTGCTGCCGGCGCACCGCCACCGACAGGGCGCGATCGAACCGGCCCTTGCTGGCCACGATGACCCGCTCGGTGATGTCGCGCAGGACCGGGTTGCCGGCCTTGGCGAAGGAGCCCCAGGCGCACGAGCCCGACGACGTCTTGCCCTTCTGCCAGATGACCTCCCCCCGCAGCAACAGCCCCAGATCGTCCTGGAGGATGGTGATCACGTCGGCCGACAGACTGCGATACGGCTTGCGGCCGAGATTGGCCACGTTCACCGCGATGCGACCGCCGGGCTCGAGCACTCGCACGCATTCGGCGAAGACCGACCGCAGCACCTGGAGGAACTCGAGATACGACTCGGGAACCCGCTGGTCGGGGTGTTGGTCTTCGGCCGTCACCGCCAGCTCGTACTCCTTGCCGACGAAATACGGCGGGGACGTGACCACCAGGGCAACGCTGTTGTCGGGCAGGTGCTGCATGTCGGCCGAGGAGCCGACGAAGCAGCGGCCGTCGCCCAGCTCGGGCACCGCACCGTGCACTGCGTCGTCGGTGGAGATGACCGGAGTGGTGAAGCGCGCGTAGAACTCCGAGGCATCGTGGCTCTCGCGGCGGCTGGCACCGAAGGCCGACGTGGCCGTGCCTCGCCCGGTCGGGGCGCCGTCGATCGATGCGTCACTCATGGCGATCACCCTACTCAGGCCGTATGACAGGCCTGTCGATGGCCGCCGTCACACCCCGGCGCCATGCTCGTCGTGGGCTCGTGGCCTCCCCGACGGCCGCCACCGAAACTGGCGTCGGCATCTGCGCCGACGCGCTCCGGGGAGTGCCCTCATGTCCGTCCCGTTCGATCTCGACCTCGTCGCTCGCAGCATCGCCCGCTCGCGTGTCGTGCCGCCGCGAGCCGTCGTCGGCGTTCTCGCCGACGCGCCGCTCCGCTTCGCCATCTCGCCGCCGCTCGATCTCCACTTCGACGACCTCATCGGTTTCGACGCGCCGGCCGAGTGGGCGGCGATCGCCGTGGTGGCCGACGTGGTGGGTGCCCCGACCCGGCGCAGGGCCTGGCTGGCGTGTCGGTCGGGGCGACACGCCAGCGCCACCGCCGCCAACCGTGACGACGCCGAACCGATCGCTCCTGGCGCCGCTCTGGTGATGGCCGACGTGGTCCGCCGCAGCGTCGGGCTCCGCACCGACCCGCCGTCACACAGCGTGGAGCTGCTCGACGAGCTCACGTGGGTCGACGCCCTGGTCGGCCACGCGGCATCGGGCCCGATCGACGTCGCGTCGGCGCTCGCCCTGCGACCGATCGTGCTGCGACGGTCGACCGTCGATGCGTGGGAGCAGCTACACGCGCGCGCGACGGCCGAATCGAGCCTGCGGTGTCGCCGCCTGTTCACGTGGATGGACACCGGCATGTTCTCGCGCTGGGTGTTCGGGCTGTGGCCCAGCGCCGACGAGCTGGTCGCCACCCTCGTCGATCTGGTCGAACCGTCGGTGGCCGAGGCGGTTCTGGCCCGGTGTCCTCTGATGCAGGCCCATCTGGCCGGTCTCGGTACCGTGTCGGCGTGACCGATCCCCTCGCGCCTCACGCCCACCGTTTCGCTCCCCTTCCCCCCGACAAGGCCGAAGCGTGGGCCAGCTTCCCCCGCTTCGGTGACCAGTTCTTCGCCCACCACGTGGGCATCGTCGTCGACGAGCTCCGCCAGGACTACGGCCGCCTGCGCCTGCCCTTCGCCGAGCACCTTCCGCACCCGGGAGGCGTCGTGCACGGCGGAGCCATCGCCACCCTCATCGACACCGTGGTCGTTCCGGCGGTCGGCTGGGTGTACCCGGTCGACTCGGTGACCTTCTCCACCATCAGCCTGCATGTCGACTACCTGCGTCCGGTGGCCGAGACCGACTTGGTGGCCGAGGGGTGGGTCGAGCGGCGCGGCCGTTCGGTGGTCTTCTGCCGCGCCGAAGTGCGGCGTGCCGTCGACGCCGAGCTGGTCGCCACCGGCGCCCTCACCTATGCGGTTCGAGAGCTCACCCCCACGCCCTGAAGGCGCAATGAGGAACACCGTCGAACCGCGGGTGCGAACCGGGCGCCGCGGTGGCATCCTGGGTCACCTCATTTGCGCTGCTCCGAGGAGAGTTCGTGACCTTCAAAGCCGGTGATCGTGTCGTCTACCCGCACCATGGTGCCGCGGTGGTCGAGCGCACGGAGAAGAAAACCGCCTTCGGCGAGACCAAGGAGTACCTCGTCCTGCGCATGGCCCACGGCGACATGATGTTGTCGGTGCCCGTCGACATGGCCGAAGAGGTCGGGATGCGCTGGCCCATCAGCGTCGAAGACGTCGAAGACCTCTTCGAGGTGCTCCGCAAGCGCGACGTACGCGAACCGGCCAACTGGAGCCGCCGGTTCAAGAACCACCAGGAGAAGCTCAAGTCGGGCGACGTCTACCAGGTGGCCGAAGTGGTACGGAACCTGGCCCTGCGCGACCGCGAGAAGGGCCTGTCGGCCGGCGAGAAGTCGTTGTTCACCAAGGCCAAGAGCGTGCTGGTGAGCGAGCTGAGCTT
>JAHEJN010000177.1 GCA_024638845.1 Acidimicrobiales bacterium
GACCACGACTGTTCCCGACGGCGTCGTCGGGGCCGACGGAATCGAGAGCTGCTGTCCGATCACGACGGTGTTGACGTCGTCGATCCCGTTGAGGGCGGCGAGGGCCGAAGCCGTGGTGGCAAATTGGGCGGCAATGACAGCAAGGGTCTCACCCGGCGCCACGGTGTGCTGCGTGGCCGGAGCCGGCTGCGGAGCCGCCGCGGCCGGTGCGGCCGGCGCCGGCCCTGCGCCGATGCTCAGCACCGCTCCCGCCACGATCAGGTTCGGGTCGCCCAGACCGTTGGCTTCGACGATCACCGCCACCGTCGTGTCGTAGCGGGTGGCGATGCCGGCGAGCGTCTCTCCAGTGGCAACGGTGTGCGACATCGGCGCAGGGTCCGCTCCCGGCGCCGCGCTCGCCTCACCGATCGTCAACACCGTGCCCTCGCGCACGAAGTCGAGATCGACGATGCCATTGGCGGCCGCCAGGTCAGCAGCCGTCACACCGTATTGGTCGGCGATGACACCTAGGGTCTCGCCGAGGGAGACAGTGTGCGTCGTTGCCGGGGACGCCGCCTCGGGAATCGTGAGCACCTGCCCACTGATGATGCGATTCGGATCGGCGAGACCGTTCGCGTCGACGATCGATTCGATCGAGGTGCCGTAGGTCGGGGCGATGAGACCGAGGGTCTCGCCGGGGGCCACGGTGTGCTCGAGACCGCTTGACGCATGGGGTACGGCAAGAACAAGGATCGCGGTGACGACGCCCACGCCTGCTCTGCGGCGCCATCCCGCCGAGCACGACAGCGGGTCGGCAGCAGCGGTGTCGGTGGTGACGGTCATGGGAGAGAAGACCTTTCTCCCCTACTCCGCCAAGAGCGAAATAACACGCTACAACCTCGGCGATGCCGCGACAACGACCCCAGCGGGCCAGGAACGTCGGACGGGCCGGTCAGATCGGGCCGAGTCGCCGCGACTCGGCCCGCCGCTCGGAGTCGAGACGCTCGAGCTCGGGCTCGGGCGAGTGATCGACGAATTGCATCATCGCCGCGATGGTGGTGTGCCCGGCCTCTTCGTCGATCAGACGATGCATCTCCTGGCCCACGGCGCGATACGCCGGGTGCCCCTGGGGGGTGGTGCGAAGCTCGAGCATGTGCATGGCTTCGCGGGCGTTCAGGTTCATGGAGTAGCGGACCCGATAGGCGAGAGCCACCGCGTAGCTCGCCTGATGCGGATGAATGGCGGCCAGGTCGTCGTACAGGGCAGCCGATCGATCCATCACCTCGGCGAACTCTGCCCCCTTTCCCGCGAGCGCAACTGCCTCGGGCATCTCGTAGCCGTGAGCCGGAGTCAGGGTCTGCCAGTCGATCGTGAGCATTCGATGTCGCTGAAGATCGCGGAATGCGCCGTAATCGCTCAGGACGTCGAATCGGTAGAACGGCCGCTCCATCGCCCGACCGGGACGGTGGCGGCGATTCGACCGCTCACCGACGTAGGCCCGCATGACCGTCATGCGCTCGTCGGTGGACATGGCCCGGACCCTCCGCTCGAGCTGCTCCTCGGGAAGGTCGACGTAGGCGTAGAGCATGCTCGCCACCGCCTTGACCTCGCCCTCTGGGTCGAAGTCGACGAGGCGCACCAGCGGTGCCGGATCGACCGGGGTGCGCGGTGCCACGAGGGTGTCGGCCACCTCCTGCATCTCGTTGCGACGGGCCTCGAGGTAGTTGCTCCATGCGACACCACGGTCGGGCAGATCGACGCGACGGAGAAAGGAGGGAATCACCTTGCGGAGCTCGGCGAGGATCATGTCGGAGTAGGTACGAGCCTCGGGC
Source organism: Acidimicrobiales bacterium (assembly GCA_024638845.1). Taxonomy (GTDB): domain Bacteria; phylum Actinomycetota; class Acidimicrobiia; order Acidimicrobiales; family JAHEJN01; genus JAHEJN01. The sequence continues at coordinate 1,812 of JAHEJN010000177.1, forward strand.
AGCGGGTGGGCGCGCATGCGCAAGAGCAGCGCCTCGTAGGCCTGCCCGGTGCCGTAGATGCCGAGGTTCGACAGCGACGCGGCGGGCAGGAGGCCCCGTAGCGCGTCGAACGCCTTGGCCTGGATGGCCTGACGGTAGATGAAGTCGGAGTCGTCGGGGTTCTTCGGGAACTGACCGCGATAGAAGTCGGCCAGATCGGTGACGAGGGCACCGTAGGTGTCGAAGATCCGATCCATGTCGGCCACGTAGCGAGCCCCGAGAGGAGAGCGCATGACCTCGGGATCGCGGTAGTACCGGTACCGCCCGCCGATTCGCGTGTCGTAGGCGATGTACCGGGTCGACTGCTCGAGGTACGACATGAGTCGGCCCCACTCGAGCACCTTCGTGAGCAGGTTCGAGGCCTGCTCGCAGGCCAGATGGACCCCACCGAGCTGAGCCACCGAATCGTCGCCGTACTCGAAGAAGACCCGCTCGTAGAGCTCTTCTGCTCGCCGCAGACCGACAGTGGCGTCGATGGTCGCGTCGCCCTCGATGTCGAGCTCACCGACGAACTCGTCGAGGAACAGGCGGCGGAGGCTCTTGTGGGTCCGCGAGTACCTCGCGAACAGGGCTCCCTTCACCACCTCGGGCAGGTTGACCAGTGCGAAAACGGGCTGATCGAGATTGGTGAAGTACCGCCGAAGGATGTCGGCTTCTTCGGAAGTGAACTCTTCGGCGACGTAGACGGTCACGACGGCCGAGGTTAGGCGCGCGGACTGCGGTTGGGTCGGACCGGTGAGGCAGCGGCAATGGACCCGAGCAAGGAGGGCACGAGCCACACGTCGATTGCCGTCATCGCCATGGCCTTGGCCCCGTCGATCACACCACGATCACCGGCGCTCGAGACTGCACAGCGCGCGAAGTCCTCGGTGTGGATCGCCGTGTCGTCGGGGGCGACCTTGATCATCGGGTGAATGGAAGGCACCACGTGGCTCACATTGCCCATGTCGGTGCTGCCACGCACGGCCGTGTGCGACGTCGGCATCTGTACCTCCCGACCGAGGGCCGCGGCATTGGCCACGTAGCAATCGGCCAGGGGCTCGTTGTCGACCATGTCGGCGTAGTGCGGGTCGAGCCACTCGATCTCGACGTCGCATCCGGCGGCGGTCGCGCCCCCCTCGAGGCACAGGGTCACGCGGTCCATGAGCGCGCGAAGGCCCTCCATCGTCGGCGATCGCACGTACCACTCGGTCTCGGCGTGGCTCGGCACGATGTTGGGCTTGTCACCGCCGGCGATGAAGACACCGTGGATGCGCTCCTCGTCGGCGATGTGCTGGCGAAGAGCCGCAATGGCGTTGTAACCGAGGACGGCACCGTCGAGCGCGTTCACCCCTTTGTTCGGCGCCGCCGCGGCGTGGGCGGCCCGGCCCCGATACCTCACTCGACAGCGATGGATCGCCAGGGTGCTCATGCGAGCCAGTTCGACTCCAGCCGGATGCACCATCATGGCGACGTCGACGTCGTCGAAGGCGCCGGCGTCGATCATCACGACCTTGCCGCCGCCGCCCTCCTCGGCGGGAGTACCGAGAATCTTCACTCGATGCCCGACCTCGTCGGCCATCGTCGCGAGAGCCAGTCCGGCGCCGAGCCCCGCCGCGGCAATGATGTTGTGCCCGCACGCATGGCCGAGGCCCGGCAGCGCGTCGTACTCGCATACGATCCCGACCGTCGGACCTGCCGGTCCAGCTTGGG
>JAHEJN010000082.1 GCA_024638845.1 Acidimicrobiales bacterium
GAAGGCGCTCTCGATGTGGGGAACGATCGGATCGCCCGACATCTGGCCCGAGACGATCCGGTTCATGTCGGCCACCGGACTCGATCTCTCGCCGATGATCACCTCGACCTTCGAGCTCGAGAACGCCGAGTCGGCGCTCGCGGCCTCTGAGGACCGTGCGACCAACGTCAAGGTGCAGATCACCAACAGCTGAGCATTGCGGTCGCCGGGAAGCCCCCTCACCCGGGGCCATATCCGGGCTTGCATTCGATTGTGAAACCTGGAATCATGCAAACGAATGCACAAAGGTGAGCTGCGCTAGAGAGGGTTTGCGCAGTCGCTTCACGAGGGGAACGATGACGGCAAGTGAGGCTGGCAGGGGGCGCCGCAGTGGGTAGATCGCTGTCGCGCGGACTCGTAACGGTAACGACCGCGACCGTCCTGCTCTTCATCGTCAGCACGATGTTTGCGTCGAGCAGCGTCAGCAAGGGAGCCCTCCTCGGGATGTTGCCGTTTGCAGCAGTGCTGGCGATCGTCGCACTGGGGCAGACACTCGTCATCCAGCAAGGCGGCATAGATCTTTCGGTGGTCGGAACAGTTTCGATCGTGGTGGTCATCACCACGCGACAAGCGGCGGGCGATGACTCGAAACTGCTCGCCGCGGTGGCGTTGGCCCTCGCCGTCGCTGCTGCCGCAGGAATCGTCAACGGACTCCTGATCGGTCGTCTGGGACTCAACGCGATCGTCGCGACGCTCGGGACCGACACGCTCCTCATGTCGGGAGTGTTTGCGATCTCCGGTGGGATTCCTCGAACGACCACCGATCTCATGGCCGAGATTGGTGGCGGACTCACGTTCGGAATTCCGAACTCGGTGTACTTCGCTGTCGTCATCACGGCCATCACCACCACGGTCGTCAAACAAACCCAGGCCGGTCGGCGGTTCGAGGCGGTTGGCGCAAATCCGATGGCAATGTTCACGACGGGTATGCCAATCCAGCGGCATCGCGTCGGTGCCTACTTCTGGGCGCAAATCCACTATTGGCTGGGTGGCGTTCTTCTGGCCGGCATCGTCACGGAACCGACCGCATTCCAAGGACGCGCCTACCTTCTGCCGTCGGTCGCTGCTGTGGTCCTCGGCGGCACCTCATTGCTCGGAGGCAAGGGAAACCTGGTGGCGACCGCGGTCGCAGCGCTCTTTCTCACGCAATTGGTGCAGTTCGCGCTTGCCCTCGGAGTGGGGTTCGCAAGCCGAACCCTCGTACAGGCGGCGGCCCTCACCGTGGGAATCGCGCTCTACACGATCGATTGGCGGTCGGTGCTCGGAAGGCTCCGTAGATCGACCAGCGATGACTCCGGACCCAGCCGAATACCCGTCGGCTAGCAACGAAGGCAGCAACCCGCAACATCCAACCGACCACTACCAGGCAAACCCAAAGTAACTATCCGAAATCCAGGAGGGAAATTCCAACATGAAGATCCAGAGAAAAGGGTGGCACCGGCTCATAGCGCTGGCCGCGGCCTTTACGATCATTGCTGCCGCGTGCGGCAGCGACGATGACTCGACCGAGACTTCTGCCGAGACGGAAGAAGCCGCCGAGACGGAAGAAGCCGCCGAGACGGAAGAAGCCGCCGAGACGGAAGAAGCCGCCGACGATGGCGCTTCGGACCGACCGTCGTGGTGCGGCCCCGACGAGATCCGACTCGGATTCACCGATGGCTTCGGAGGGAACAGCTGGAGGCTCGTCACGACCGAGGCGGCCCGCGATGAGGCCTCGAAGTGCCCGAGTGTGAGCGAGATCGAATACGCAGACGGTGGTGGCGACACGCAGAAGGCCATCGCAGACATCCAAGCCCTGGTTGCCACGGGTGTCGATGCCCTTGTCGTATTTCCCGATGCCGGCGACGCGATCCTTCCCGCGCTTCGAAGCGCATACGAAGAGGGTGTCGTCACCGTGCCGTACCGCGTCGATCCTGGCGGCACGGCCGGTGAGGACTACGACGTCTTCATCGACGCCGACCACTTCGCCGCAGGCGTCGTGTGGGGTGAATGGATCGTCGAGAACCTTCCCGACGGTGGCAACGTCCTCATGATCAGTGGCCCGCCCGGTAACTCCCAGGGCGTGCTCGAAGCCGAAGGCCTCGCCTCGGTACTCGACCCAACCGGCAACTACACGATGATCGGTGAGCAGCCGTTCTCGCCGACAGGATGGGACCCTGCGGTGACGCAGCAGGTTCTGACCGCGGCGATCGCGCAGTTCCCGGAGATCGATGTGATCGTGTCGGACTTCGGTCCGTCGCTCGTCGGTGCACTACCCGAGTTCGAGAAGAGCGGTCGATCCGTTCCGAAGATCGCGACGTCGGACGGGAACTCGCTGGCCTGTTTCTACGACGAGAACGCGGCCAACAACCCGGACTTCGACCTCTTCACGGTGACAACGCAGAACGACCACGCCCGACTTGCCGTGCAGTGGGCGGTCGCGTTGGCTACCGGAGGTACCCCTCCGGAACAGGACATCTACCCGGCGATTCCGTTCGAGAATTCGATCACGGACTCGCCGAATCCGGTCACGTGTCGCGCTGACCTCTCCGGCCAGATCTACCTCTCGGCCGAGATGGATGCCGACGCACAGGACGCGCTGATCGGCTAGCCAGCGAGTCGTGGTGGGCACGCGAGGCCATTGGACTCGCGTGCCCACCACGCTCGAACCAATCCAAACCCGAAGACACTCGCTTGAACCATGGTTGACACAGCTCCGCAAGAACATGAATCCATCCGCACCGATGCTCTGCGGATCGTGCTCCGTGACGTCACCAAGCGTTACGGAGGTGTCCATGCGCTGGCGGATGCGTCGTTGGAAGTCGCAGCCGGTGAAGTTCATGCACTCCTCGGCGAGAACGGAGCGGGGAAGTCGACGCTGATGAACATCGCGTCGGGCTCCACCGAAGCCGACGAAGGCACCATTGAAATCGACGGGAATCTCATCGAGGGCCTGAACCCGTCTCATGCCACAGAGCTCGGGATCGCGATCGTGCACCAGCACCCCGCCCTCCTTCCCGATATGACGGTCGCGGAGAACATCAGCGTTGCCGTTCCCGGGTCGGTGCTCGCAGAGCGCGGAGACGTTCGATCGACCATGCGCGAGATGCTCGACGATGTCGGCTTCACGCCGCACCTCGAAGATCGGGTCGAGGACCTTTCCATCGTCGAGAGACATCTGCTCGAGCTCGCCAAGGCGCTCGTGGTCAAGCCGGCGATTCTCATCCTCGACGAACCGACCGCACCCCTCGACCAGGAATCGGTCGACATGCTCTTCGATCGGATTCGACGGGTTGCGGCATCGGGTTCATCGGTCATCTACATCACGCATCGCCTGGCTGAAGTTCGAGTCATCGCCGACCGAGTGACCGTCCTGCGCGATGGTCGAGTTCGGGGCGTGTCCGACGTCGACCAGATCTCCGATGACGACCTGCTCAGTTTGATCGTCGGAAGGAAACTCGAATCGACGTTCCCCGCAAAGCTCGACCGCACCGACCTGGGTGAAGTCTTGTTGGCGTTCGACAACGTGAGTGGTTCGGGCTTCTCCGAGATCTCGCTGTCGGCCCATCGTGGCGAGATCGTTGGTATCGCCGGCATCGTCGGAAATGGCCAGAGTCACCTCTTGCGGGCGCTCGCGGGTCTCGAGGATTTCTCCGGTGTGGTGCAGATCGGCGACTCGGTCCTCTCCGCAAGGGACCTTCGCGCCCAGTCGGCCTACATGCCGCCTGATCGGCACACGGAAGGCCTCATGATGAGCCTCTCCGTCCGGGAGAACGCTGCAGTCTCGGCGCTCGAGCGGTTCAGTCGCGGCATCTTCGTGAGCAGGAAGACCGAGAACGAGATCGTCTCCGGAGAACTCGCTTCGTTGAACACGAAGTCAGCAGGCCTCGAGGCTCCGGTGACCTCACTATCGGGCGGCAACCAACAGAAGGTCGTGATGGCGCGGGCCCTCTTGTCCGAACCGGCCATCGTTGTCGCCGACGAACCAACTCAGGGCGTCGACGTCGGCGCTCGCTCGGAGATCTACGGCATCCTCAGGTCGGTTTCGGCCGGCGGGGTTCCCGTTGTCGTGGCGTCGTCGGACACGCTCGAGCTCGAGGGTCTGTGCGATCGCGTGATCGTGATGTCGCGTGGCGAGAATGTCGCGGAGTTGGTGGGGGACGACGTGACCGAGGAGGCCATCATCCACGCGGCGATGCGGGCTGACGGCCACAAACGAACGGCAGCGGGCGCCTCCAGCCGCCAACCGTCAACCGCGATGTCTCGCTTCATTCGGGGTGACTATGCTCCGGTTGCCGTGCTCGCCCTCTTGATGATCGGGCTCGGCACATACATCTACACGGAGAACGACCGGTACCTCTCGGCCTTCAACACGTCGTCGGTGATGCTGCTGTGCGCCGCCCTCGGCTTCATCTCACTTGGTCAGACGATTGCACTGCTCCTCGGCGGCATCGACCTGTCGGTTGGTCCCTTGTCGGGTTTCCTCGTCGTTGTCGGCTCGTTCTTCATCACTGACGAGAAGTCCGCGTTCGTGTGGATTGTCGGATTCGTGTTGATGGGATTGTGCGCGCTCGCGATCGGACTCACCAATGGAGCGCTCATTCGATTTCTGAAGTTCACACCCGTCGCCGCAACCCTCGCGATGTTCATCGCGCTCCAGGGCCTGAGCTTCGTACTACGAGATTCACCGGGGGGAATCATCAGTCGTAGCGTCACCGACGCCATCACCACCAAGATCGAACGGGTTCCGGTCGTCTTCGTCCTGTTCATACTCGCTGCCGTCGGAATGGAATACGGACTACGCCGGACAGCGTGGGGACTCCGACTTCGAGCGGTCGGTTCCGACGAGGAGTCGGCTCGAAAGATCGGTGTGGGTGTTACCTCGACTCTGCTCGCCGGATACATGGCCGTGTCGTTCTTCGTCTTTCTCGGAGCGATCATCCTGCTTGCGCAGCTGGGTATCGGTGACCCAGCACAGGGCGAGGGTTTCACGCTCGACACGATTACCGCAGTCGTTCTCGGTGGAACGCTCCTGGTCGGAGGACGTGGCACCTTCATCGGCACGATCTTCGGCGCAGGCCTGATCGTGCAGGTCATCAACGGCGCCACCTTCCTCGGGTTCAGTCAGGCGCGCGAGCTCCTGTTCCAGGGCATTCTCATCGTCGCCGCTGCGCTCGTCTACAGCCAGATCCGGGGTCGGCGGGCCGTCGCATAACCGACCATCACCAGAAGGAGAAGCACCTTGTCACTCAAAGCCGTCCACCACGTCGGGCTCGTCGTGCGAGATCTCGACCGCTCGATCTACTTCTACCACGACCTCCTCGGTCTGCCGTTCGCCAACGAACCGACACCCTGGTTCGGTGGGCCCGAGCTGGCCAAAGGCGTCAACGTTCCCGATGCCACCCTCCGGCAGGTGTCGATGTGGGTCGGCGAACACTCGACCATGGAGCTGATCGAGTACGGCAATCGTCCACCGGAGAGCACGGCCCCGGTACCCAACAACTTCATGGGCGCCGCTCATGTGTGTTTCAAGGTCGACGACATCGTCGCCAAGAAGGCCGAGCTCGAGACCAAGGGCGTGAAGTTCTATTCGGATGTGAACGTCGTCGACGAGGGGCCCCTCGCTGGATGGCGATGGGTGTACTTCACCGATCCCGACGACCTCGTCCTCGAGCTCGTCGAGATCGCCTACTACCTGAAGGAAGAGCGTGAGGCGGCCTCCGCCGCGTACCTCGAAAGCAGGCCGAGCCTCGAGTCGATCGAGGCACGGCTGACCTGAGCAGGATCGTCACGACATCGTCGATTCGAAGCCAAACAGAGGAGATCCAGTGGCAATCAAGACCTTCGGTCCGAACACGGTCGATTGGGAACAGCGGACCGACATGGATCGGCTGCGCACGGAGCGCTTGGCTCGGCTGAAGGCGACCCTCGAGGAGTCCGAGCTCGGGGCACTGCTCTGCTTCGACTTCTCGAACATCCGGTACATGACGGCAACCCACATCGGTACCTGGGCGATCGACAAGCTCATCCGCTTCGCGCTCCTTCCCCGTGGTGGCGAACCGATCATCTGGGACTTCGGCAGTGCTGCGAAACACCATCAGCTGTACAACCCGTGGCTCGACCATGGACATGCCCATGCGGGCACTCCCGGAGAGTCGTGCCATCAGCAGCATGGCTCGCGTGCCGGGTTGTCGACCTTGCGTGGAGCGATCCCGCCAGGAGCCGGCATGGCTGAAGACGTCGCCAACAAGGTGTACGACGTGCTCGCGGAGTACGGGCTCCAGAACGAGCCGGTGGGCATCGACGTGGCCGAGATGCCCGTGCTGGCCGCCCTGGCGCAGCGGGGTCTGCAGATGGTCGACGGTCAGCAGGTCTTCCTCGAGGCGAGGCGTATCAAGACAGCGGACGAGATCACCCTGCTGACCCACGCGTGTTCGATGGTCGATGCCGCGTACGAGGAGCTCTACCGATACCTTCGGCCCGGCGTTCGCGAGAACGAGTGTGTCGGGCTCGTCAACAAGACGTTGCTCGACCTCGGCTCGGAGCACGTGGAGGGGGTCAACGCGATCTCGGGTGAGCGCTGTGCACCGCATCCACACGTGTACAGCGACCGCATCATCCGGCCGGGCGATCCCGCCTTCTTCGACATCCTCCACAGCTACAACGGGTATCGAACCTGTTATTACCGGACGTTCCAGGTGGGCAGCGCATCGCCGGCCCAGCGTGATGCCTACAAGATCTGTCGAGAGTACATCGACAAGGCGATCGCCCTCGTCAAGCCGGGCGCGACGACGGCAGACGTCTGCGAGGTGTGGCCGGCCGCGACCGAGTTCGGATTCGCGAACGAGATGGACGCGTTCGCACTGCAGTACGGCCACGGCGTGGGACTCTCGATCTGGGAGCGGCCGATCTTCAGCCGGCTGATCTCGTTCGATCACCCCGAGGTCCTCGAAGAGGGCATGGTGTTCGCGCTCGAGACGTACTGGCCGGCGAAGGACGGGTGGTCGGCGGCCCGCATCGAGGAAGAGGTCGTCGTGACCGCCGACGGGTGCGAAGTGATCACCCGATTCCCCGCCGAGGATCTCCTCGTGTGTGGTACCCGATACTGGACCTTCGACGGAGCCCTCCCGACCCTGCGTGAATCGCAGTCGCACCTCAACACCACCGAGGGCAGGCGCACATGAGCGGCCCGTCCACCGACGTGGACTCGCCGGCACCGACGGCTCGTCCGGGCTACGGCCAGCACGACCCGATCTACCCCGAGCCATTCGACGACAGTCTCGACCATGCCGATATCCCGATCGAGACCCGACTCGAGCTGTATCGAAAGCAGCAGGAGATCCGACAGCTCGAGCAGCGGCTGTACGACCTGTTCGTCCAGAACCTCGTGAAGGGGACCAGCCACCTTGCGCTGGGGATGGAGGCATCTGGAGCGGCGTTCGGTGTGGCACTGAACTCCGACGACTACAGCTTTGCGACCTACCGCGGCCACGGCCACACGATCGCCAGAGGCGTACCGCCCGAACCGATCATCGCCGAGATGCTCGGACGATCGACGGGCTTGCTCGGAGGCAAGGGTGGGTCCATGCACCTGACCAGTGTCGAGCACGGGATGATGGGCAGTTACGCCATCATCGGCGCCCACCTCTGTATCGCCAACGGCGCGGCGTGGTCGGCCAAGCTCCGGGACAGCGGCCAGGTGGCGGTGGCGTTCTTCGGTGATGGTGCCACGAACATCGGAGCATTCCACGAGGCGGTCAACTATGCGGCCGTGTACGAACTGCCCACGATCTTCGTCTGTGAAAACAATCTCTACATGGAGTACACCTCCATCGGCCAGGTGACCCCAGTGGCGAACCCTGCGGCCGACCGGGCCTCGGCCTACGGAATCCCGTCGACGACCGTCGACGGAAACGACGCCGATGCGGTGTACTTGCTCGCACGCGAAGCGATCGAACATGCTCGTTCCGGCGGCGGCCCGTCGATCATCGAGACCAAGACCTACCGTCACGGGGGCCACAGTCGAGCCGACCCGGGAACCTACCGTCCCGACGACGAGCTCGAGGCATGGATGGCGCACGACCCCATCCCCATGTATCACCAGCGCCTGCTTCGCATCGGCGTCGGAGAGCGGGAGCTCACCGAGATCGAGACGAGTGTCGCGGCCGCAATCGACGCGGCCACGGAGGCGGCCAAGAGCGCGCCACCCCCGGACGCCGATGCGCTCTGGACCAACGTGTGGGCCGACGGAGGATGGCAATGGCGCAACTGACCTACCGCGAGGCCGTGTCGCGAGGGATCGCGCAAGAGATGCGCCGCGACCCGAGCGTCGTCTTCCTCGGGGAAGATGTTGCCGGTGCCGGTGGCGTGTTCAAGACCACGACCGGCTTGCTCGACGAGTTCGGCCCGGTTCGCGTCGTCGACACGCCGATCTCCGAACAGGCGATCCTCGGCGCGGCCATGGGTGCGGCGATGACCGGCATTCGTCCGATCGCCGAGATCATGTTCTCCGACTTCTTCGCCGTGTGCTGGGACATGGTGGTCAACGAGATCGCCAAGGCTCGCTACATGACCGATGGACAGGTCGACTGTCCCCTCGTGATCCGCACCGGCAACGGTGGATCGGTCCGCTTCGGTGCCCAGCACTCCCAGAGCGTGGAGAACTGGGCGATGGCCGTGCCCGGGATCAAAGTGGTCGCGCCCGCCACCGCCCACGACGTCGTCGGGCTCATGGCCGCTGCAGTGCGCGACCCCGATCCGGTGCTGTTCTTCGAGCACAAGGCGCTCTACGCGACGAAGGAGGATGTCGCCGACGGCGAGATCCTCGAGGAGCTGGGCCGGGCCAGGGTTCGCCGCGAAGGCTCCGACTGCACGATCGTTGCACTCGCGCTGATGGTGCCGCGGGCGCTCGAGGCAGCCGAGCAACTCGCATCCGAAGGAATCGACTGCACCGTGATCGATCTGCGGAGCCTCATTCCGCTCGACACGACCACGATTCTCGATTCGGTCCAGACGACGAGTCGTCTGTTCACCGTCGAGGAGAACCCCCAGGCATGTGGGTGGGGTGCCGAAGTCGCCTCCATCGTTGCGAACGAGGCGTTCTGGGATCTCGACGGTCCTGTCGTGCGTATCACCACACCGCACCTGCCGCTTCCGGCGTCCGACGTCCTCGAAGACCTGGCCATCCCATCCGCCGAGCGAATCGCGGACACGATCCGCAAGGCACTCGACTGATGAACGACCGCCACCCGATGTCGCCTCCAGCGCTCCCCTGCAGTCATCCCGGCACGCCCCTCCGGCCGGGGTGGCTGCAGGTGGAAGCACTGGCCTTCTAGAAGGAGAAACGAGATGAGAGCTGCCGTCTACCACGGTCGACGCGATGTACGAGTCGAGGAAGTCCCCGAACCGACCGGACCGGCGGCCGGCGAGGTGCTCGTTGCGCCCATTCTGTGCGGCATCTGTGGGACCGATGTGCACGAGTTCACCCACGGCCCCATCGTCACGCCGGTCGAACCACACCCACTGACCGGCGCAACGAACCCGCAGATCCTCGGGCATGAGTTCAGTGCCGAGGTCCTGGAGGTCGGCGAGGGCGTCACCCACGTGCGGCCAGGGCAACGCGTCTCGGCTATGCCGTTGATCTACTGCGGGACCTGTTACTACTGTCGCCTCGGGCACAACCATCTCTGTGAACGGATGGGTTGCACCGGCCTGAGCCACGCGTGGGGCGGCCTCGCCGAGGCGGCGCTGGTCGGAGCCAGCCAGCTCTCGCCGCTGCCCGATGAAATCGACGATCAGCAGGGAGCGTTGATCGAACCGATCGCGGTTGCGGCCTACGGCGTCGACCGTGCTGGCGTCGCTCCGGGCACCTCGGTGCTGGTCACGGGGGGCGGGCCCATCGGAATGCTCAGCGCGGAGTATGCGATCGCACGAGGCGCGACCACGGTGATGCTCTCGGAGCCGAATCCGAAACGACGTTCGATCGCGGAGTCACTGGGTCTGACCGCGGTATTCGATCCGAGCAGCGATGATGTCGTCGGTGAGGTCCGAGAGCTGACCGGCGGCATCGGGGCCGATGTGTCGATCGAGTGTGCCGGAGCCGGCCCCGCGCTCGACGTGTGCCTCCGGGCCACTCGATCGCGGGGAACGGTCTCGCAGACCGGGCTGCACGTGAAACCCGCCACCATCGATGCGTTCGAGCTCGCGCTGCGCGAGGTGACCCTCGTCGGCACCTGGTGCTACCCCGTGACCGACTGGCCCCGGATCATCGCACTCGTCGCATCCGGAAAGATGAGGGGATCGGCTGCGGTGACCGCCACGGTCGGGATCGAGGCCACGGTCAGTGGCTTCGAACGGTTGATCGACCCGACCGGCGGCGACGTGAAGATCCTGATCGACCCACGCTCGTAGGGCCAGAGCAGACGAAGCGCAAGACGAACCACCACCTACACGACCAGGGAGCGATCATGACAGTCGAGGGCAAGCGGGTACTGGTGACCGGTGCAGCACAGGGAATCGGCCGGGCGATCGCCGACCGTCTTGCTGCCGAAGGTGCCGCGGTGTGTGTGGCCGATCTCAACGCCGACGGCGCCGAACAGGTCGTCGCGGCAATCCGTGACAGCGGCGGGACGGCGGTTTCTGCCGGCGGCAACGTGGCCGAGCGGGCCGACATCCGGAGCATGATCGACCTGTGCGTGGCGGAGCTGGGCGGCCTCGATGTCATGTTCAACAACGCCGGGTTCAACAGGCCCCAACCCTTCCTCGAGGTGACCGAGGAGGTGTGGCATCAGATCATGAACGTGAACGCGCTCGGCGTGATGATGGGATGTCAGGAGGCGGCGAAGACGATGATTGCGCAGGGAACGGGCGGCAAGATCGTGAACACCGCTTCGATCGCGGGCCGCGAGGGCTTTCCGAGCTTCGTGCCCTACTGCGTGTCGAAGTTCGGCGTGGTTGCGATCACCCAGGCAGCCGCGCGGGCGCTCGCGGAACACGACATCACGGTCAACGCGTTCGCCCCGGGTGTGGTGGCAACGCCGCTGTGGGAGCAGCTCGACCTCGATCTCATGGAGATCGGCGACTCGGAGCGGCCCGGACAGGCGATGGAGGACTTCTCCGCCGGCATCCTCAAGGGTTTCGCGGCCCAGCCGAACGACATCGCCGGCACCGCCCGATTCCTGGCCTCGACCGACTCGGACTACATGACCGCCCAGGTGATCATGATCGACGGAGGGATGGTTCTCGTATGAGCCTCACATTCGACCTGTGGTACGACTTCCGGAACCCGCCGCAATGGCATCGGAATCCTGCCGACCTGTACGCAGAGATCCTCGATCAGATCAGCTGGGCCGATGACCTGGGTTTCTCGTGTGCATGGGTGTCGGAGCATCACTTCACCGAGGAGGGCTATCTGCCGTCGGTGTTCTCGGCCTTGTCGGCGATGGCGATGCGCACGACCCACATGCGACTCGGCACTTCGGTGCTCCTTGCACCACTACACCACCCGTTGCGCCTCGCCGAGGAGGCTGCGGTGGTCGATGCGATCTCGGGTGGCCGACTCGACCTGGGTCTCGCTCCGGGGTATCGGGTCGCCGAGTTCGAGGCGATGGGCGTACCGAAGGCCGAGCGCGGCTCGCGCACCGACGAGACGATCGAACTGCTGATCAAGGCCTGGACCGAGGATCGGGTCAATCACGACGGCCGGCATTTCCAGTTCTCCGACGTCGCCGTGGGCCCGAAGCCGGTACAGGACCCGTACCCGACCCTGTGGATCGGCGGTTCGAGCAAGGTCGCCGCCCGGCGGGCGGCCCGATTCGGCTGCAAGTTCATGCCCGACTCGGGGGCAGCACCCGAGGTCTTCACCACATACACCGAGGAACTGGCTGCAGCCGGGCACGGCGAGGGTGAGCTCGCGACGAACATCGTGGTCTACGTCTGCGACGACCCCGAGCAGGGTTGGGAGGACGTCAAGGAGCACTACTTCTACGTGTACCAGTGCTATCAGCGCTGGTTCGCCGAGGCGGGCGACTTCCTCCAGGTGGACGAGTCGATCGGGGCACCCGACGATCTCTCGAGGGATCTCCACATCGTGGGTACTCCCGAGATGGTCATCGAGGCGATCGAGCGCCGACGTGAGGCGCGGTACTTCGACCGGCTCATCTTCTGGGCCCGTCCCCCCGGTCTCCCCATCGAGAAGAGTTCTCGCTCGTTGGAGCTCATGGCCAACCACGTGATCCCGCACTTCGCCTGAGCGTGCTGTCGTGAACACGCCGCTGGGCACACCACGCATCGCCGTGCTCGGAACCGGCGCGAACGGGTCGGTAGTAGGTGCGGATCTGATCCGGGCCGGTCACGACGTGACCTTCATCGAGCAATGGCCAGAACACGTCGAGAAGATACGGTCCGATGGCGTCACCATCGAGATCGAAGAGGAAGGCACATTCACCACGCATGTGGAGAAGCTGCTGCACATCTGCGAGGTGGCGACGCTCACCCAGCCGTTCGACATCGTGTTCCTCGTGCTCAAGGCCTACGACACACGCTGGGGATGTGAACTGATCAAGCCCTATGTGGCCGAGGACGGCGTCGTCGTAGGGGTCCAGAACGGAATGACCTTCGACGACATCGTCGACATCATGGGTGCTGATCGGGCCGTCGGCTGCGTCATCGAAGTCTCCTCCACGATGCTCGATCCCGGGTTCGTGGAGCGGCAGTCGCCTCATGCCCGCTCGTGGTTCGCGGTCGGTACCGATGACGGGACAATCACCCAGAACCTGGAACAGTCGGCTGAGCTCCTGCGCGCCGTCGGCGAGGTCGAGATAGTCGACGACATACGCTCGGCCAAGTGGATGAAGCTCGTGCTCAACGCGGCCGAGCTGGTTCCCTCGGCCATCCTCGACCTGTCGATTCCCGGCGCGGCTCGAATCCCCGAGATGCGCGAGTTGATGATCGCAGCGGGCAACGAGGCGATCGATGCCGGCCTCGCGCTCGGGCACCGCATCGTTCCCATCTTCGGGCTCGACGATGTCGATCCGAAGCGACCCCACGACTACGTCGCGACATTGTTCCAGAAGCTGATGGACGACTTCGTGCTCGACACCACCCGCTCGACGGTGCTCCAGGACTGGATCCGCGGCCGCCACAGCGAGGTCAACGAGATACACGGAGCGGTCGTCGCCGCCCTTCCCGCGGGTGAAGCTCCCGTGAACGAGATCATGATCGAGGTCGCCCA
>JAHEJN010000083.1 GCA_024638845.1 Acidimicrobiales bacterium
GTACCCATTGCAGCCGGTGCCACCGGGTGGGTGGCGCCGGTAGATTCGGGTCCATGGTCGATGTCACAGATGCCACGTTCGGCACCGCAGTCATGGAACGCTCCACCCAGGTGCCGGTCGTGGTCGACCTGTGGGCGCCCTGGTGTGGGCCGTGCAAGCAGCTCGGTCCCCTCATCGAGAAGGTCGTCGGTGAGACCAACGGAGCCGTCGAGCTGGTCAAGGTCAACGTCGACGAGAACCCCCAGGTGGCCCAGGCGTTCCAGGTGCAGGGCATCCCCGCCGTGTTCGCCATCGTCGACGGTCAGGTGGCCGACTCCTTCGTCGGGGCCCAGGGCGAGGCGTTCCTGGCCGACTTCGTCGCCAAGTTGGTGCCCAGCCAAGAGCCCACCGAGGTGGAGAAGCTGGTCGCCGCCGGTGACGAGGCATCGCTGCGCGCCGCGCTCGACCTCCAACCCGACAACGCCGACGCCGTGGTTGCCCTCGCCGAGCTCTTGGTCGAGGCCGGCGACGCCGATGGTGCGCTGCAGCTTCTGGCCCGCATTCCCGAAACCTCCGAGACGAGGCGGGTGGCGGCCTTGGCGCGCACCGGAGCAGTGCCGCTCGACGACATCGAGGGAAAGCTCGACGGCCTCCTGGTGCGGGTGAAGGACGATGACGAAGCCCGTCGGGAGTTCGTCGATCTGCTCGAGGTCCTCGGCGCCTCCGATCCTCGCACGGCGGCCTACCGCCGACGGCTCACCTCCGCTCTCTTCTGAGCCCACCGACCATGGACCGCTCTGCACCCCGCCACCACTGGCTGTGGGTGGGCGGTCCCGTTCCCCCGAACGCCGAAGCCATCACCATCGGAGCGCTGGTGGTGATGCGCGAAGAGGCCGCGGACTCCGAGGAGCTCCTGCGCCATGAGCAGGTGCATGTTCGCCAATGGCGACGCTACGGCACGCTGGGCTTCCTGTGGCACTACGTCATGCCGTATCTTCGCTGGCGGCTACGGGGTTACTCCCACATGGGTGCCTACCGGCGGATTCCCCTCGAAGCCGAGGCGTACTGGAAACAACGCCGGCACCGGGGATAGGTTCTTCTCTCTCGACGCGAACGCGCCGCCACTTCCCTCGTGAATCGATCCGAGGAGTGGTGCCGTGCCCGAGCATCCGCCCGAAGCTGGCCTGCCCCGGCCGTTGCCGCCCGAGCCGTTCATCGAGCGCATCCAGCTGGTTCTCGACGAATGGCGCGGTCGCGTCCCGTGGTCGGCGCTGGTGGCGCTGGCTGTCGTCGCCTTCGCCGTCACCTGGTGGTGGGCACGGCCGGCTCCGGTAGCCCCGGTTCCGCCCGAGGAGCTCCTTCCTCTCACCACGCCGGTCCCGACTCCCACGCCCGTGCCGCGCGTCCTGATCGTGCACGTCGCTGGTGCTGTTGCCGATCCTGGTGTTCTCAGCGTGACCGAAGGCGCCCGCGTGCTCGACGTGGTCGAACTGGCGGGAGGGGTGACCGCCGAGGCCGATCTCGGTCAGGTGAACCTGGCCGGTCTCGTCGCCGACGGCGAACGGGTCTGGATCCCGATCATCGGGGAGGCCGAACCACCCGTCGTGGTCGGTTCGAGCCCATCGCGTGGAGGGTCGGGGCTGGCAGGTGGTGGCGAGGCCGTCCTGATCGATGTGAACACGGCGACGGTCGGCGAGCTCGAAGTGCTTCCCGGTGTCGGCCCCACGACCGCGGCGTCGATCATCGATCATCGCGAGCGCAACGGCCCCTTCGCATCCCTCGACGAGCTGCTCGAGGTCTCGGGCATCGGTCCGGCCAAGCTCGAGGCCCTCCGTGGGGCGGCCACCACGTGAACGGTCTGCGGGCAGCCCGCGGCAGCGCCGTCTCGGATCGAGCCGCCGTCGGCATGGCTGTCGCCGCGTGGACCGGCGCCGTAGCTGCGGTTGCCGTGGCTCCACTGGTGGCGTGGGCCGGGATCGTCGGCGCACTGTGGTCGCGCCGCTCGACGGTTCTGCTCGTTGCGGTTCTCGCGCTCGCCGGATCGAGGGCCCACGGTTTGGCCGCCTCGACCGATCGCGCCGTGGTGCCGGGCCGCTTCGACGAGACAGTCGAGGTGGTGAGCGACCCCGTTGCCATCGCACGCGGCACCCGGCTCGACGTATCGGCCGATGGCGTCCGCTACGAGGCGATCGGTTTCGGTCCGGCCGGCGCTCGTCTGCGCGATCGCCTGGTGGGCGAACGCGTCGCACTGCACGGGACCGTGAGGCCGGTACGGGCCGACACATGGGCGGGGCGTCGGGGCGTCGGCGGAGCCATCTCGGTCGACGAGGTCGTCGCCCACCGCGCGGCCTCGGGACACGAGCGCCTGGCCAACGAGTTCCGCCAGTTGCTCGAACGCGGCTCGGCATCGATGGCCACTGACGACCAGGCCCTCTTCCTCGGCATGGTCTACGGCGACGACCGCAATCTCTCGGTCCTCGTCGCCGACGATTTCATGGCCGCCGGACTGACCCATCTCGTCGCGGTCAGCGGGCAGAACGTCGCGTTCGTGCTGGTCGTCGTTGCACCGGTACTGCGACGGCTGGGCCCCTGGCGGCGATGGTCGGCCGTTCTCGGCGTCCTGATCCTCTTCGGGACGGTCACCCGCTTCGAGCCCAGCGTGATGCGTTCGATCGCCATGGCCGTGGTCGCGGCGACTGCCACGGCCCTCGGACGCGAGTCCACCGCGACCCGGACGCTCTCGATCGCCGTGGCCGGGCTCGTCCTGTTCGATCCGTCGCTCGTTCACCAGCTCGGTTTCCGGCTGTCGGTGGCGGCCACGGCCGGCATCCTCTGGATCGCGCCCGCCATCGCCCGCCTGCTGCCCGGACCCCGGGTGTTCCGCGAGGCGCTCGGGGTCACGGCCGGAGCGCAGCTTGCGGTGTCGCCCATGCTGGTGCTCACCTTCGGCGCAGTCCCGGTCGCCTCGCTGCCGGCCAATCTCGCCGCCGGCCCGGCGTCGGGTCCGGTGATGATCTGGGGTCTCACCGGAGGCGTCGTCGCCGGCCTCGCTCCACCAGCGCTCGCCGCGGCGTTGCACTGGCCCACCGCGCAACTGACCGGCTGGCTCCGCCTCGTCGCCCGGCTCTCCGCCCAGGCCCCGCTCGGTCAGATCGGGCGGGTCGAGCTGATCGGTGGCGTCACGATCGTGACGCTGTGTCTCATCGCCGGCGCCCGTCGCGCGGCCGGCTGGCTCACGGTCGCGATCCTGGCGCTGCCGTCTCTCGTGTTCGCCGACCCACCCATCGGGCGTTTCGACCTGGGTCGCGGTCTGGTGCTGTGGCGCGGTGATTCCGTCGTGGTCGAGGTGGGCCCCGAGGCAACACCGGCCCGTGCACTGTCGGACCTGCGCTCCGCAGGGGTCGGGGCGATCGACGTGGTGGTACTGACCACGGGCGGCGGGCGCGAGGCGGCCACCGCCGACGTGGTCATGGCGCGGCACGGCGTCGGGGCCACGTGGGCACCCGAGCAGTTCGGGCACGGGGCCCAGATCATCGTCGGAGCGTGGACGATCTCGCGCTCAGGCACCTACGACGAGGCCCGACTCGAAGTGTCGGCCGGTCGGCCTCCCCCCTGACACCGGTGGCCGCTACCGTCGTCGTCGATGCTGCTGGCCCTCGGATCGCACGAATACGACGTGACCCATCGGGCGCTCGTGATGGGCATTCTCAACCGCACTCCCGATTCGTTCTTCGACGGCGGCCAGTACTTCGGGTTCGACGACTTCCTGCGCAAGGCCGATCAGCTGGTCGACGAGGGCGCCGATTTCCTCGACGTCGGCGGAGTCAAGGCCGCGCCGGGTCCCGAGGTCACCCTGGCCGAGGAGCTCGAACGCGTGGTGCCGGCGGTCGACGCGTTGCGGACCCGCTTCGACCTCCCCATCTCGGTCGACACCTTCCGAGCCGAAGTCTTCGACGCGTGCTGTGTCGCCGGTGCCGATGTCGGTAACGACATCGCCGGCTTCGCCGATCCCGCTTTTCTCGAAGTCGCCGAGCGTCATGGTGCATCGGTGGTGGCCTGCCACGTCCGCCTCGCTCCACGAGTGCCCGATCCGGAGCCCCGATATCCCCAGGGCGTGGTGTCGGCCGTCGTCGAGTTCCTGCGCGAGCGAGCAGCCCGAGCGCACGCAGCGGGCATCCCACGAGAACGCATCATGGTCGACGCCGGCCTCGACCTCGGCAAGACCGAACCGATGTCGGCCGAGCTGCTGCGCCGATCCGATGCTCTGGTCGAGCTCGGCCATCCGGTCTTCCTCTCGGCCTCGAACAAGCCGTTCCTCGGCTCGCTCACCGGCACCGAGGTGACCGATCGCCGGGTCGCGTCCGCCGCGGCCCACGCCTTGGGTATCGGCCTCGGCTGCCGGATCCTCCGCGCCCACGACGTACGCGGGAGTCGCCGCATCGCCGACACCATGGCCGCCATTCTCGAGGCCCGCTGATGGCTGCGACCGTGCATCTGGTCCGAGGCGACGATCCCGTGCTCGTCTCGCGGGCGCTCCAGGCGGTGGTCGACGACCTCGTCGGCGATGCCGACCGTTCGCTCGTCGTCGAGGAGCTTCACGAATCGAACTTCGCCAACGACTCGGGCTTCACGATTTCGCCACTGATCGACGCCGCTGGTACCCCGCCGTTCCTCACCGAACTCCGGGTGGTGGTCGGGCGCGAGCTGGCCGTGTTCACCAAGGCCGAACAGGTTGCCGGACTGGTGGCCTATCTCGCCGATCCGCTGCCGAGCACCCATCTGGTGCTGGTCTGGGAACGCGGTCCGTCGGCGTCGCGGCTCGGTGCTGTGCCCAAGTCGCTCGTCGAGGCGGTGAAGGCGGCAGGAGGCGTCGAGGTCAAGACCGCAGTCGGTTCGGGACGCGCCGCCTCGGACTGGCTCAACGAGCAGCTCTCCTCCGCCGATGTCGTGCTCGACGGCGATGCCCGTCGGCTCGTGGCCGCCGAGCTGGGCGAGGAACGATCCCGGGTAGGGGCGCTGCTCGACACACTGGTCTCCGCCTTCGGCGCCGGTGCCGACCTGACCGCCGACGACGTCGCGCCGTTCATCGGTGGGTCGGGCGGGGTTCCGCCATGGGATCTGACCGACGCCATCGCCGCGGGCGAGGTGTCGAAGTCGGTCATGCTCGTGCGCCGGATGACCGCGGGCGGTGAGCGCCATCCGCTGCAGATCACGGCGTCGCTCAACAGCCACTACGAGCGGCTGTTGCGCCTCGACGGCGCCGGCGTCGGCGACGAGAAGTCGGCCGCCGCGCACCTCGGCATGAAAGGCAGCACGTTCCCGGCCAAGAAGGCGCTCGAACAGGGACGACGGATGGGCGGTGCCCGCGTGGCTCGGGCGGTCGAGTTGCTCGCGCTCGCCGATCTCGATCTGCGGGGGGCGACGGCCCAGTCCGCAGAAGGGGTGTTGGAGATCCTGGTGGCCCGGCTGGCGCACCTGTCACGACGCTGAACCGATCGGCGCGGCCCACGAGGAGGGGCCGCAGCGAGTCGACCCGTCAGCCGTTGGTGATGATCGCCAGCTGCTTGACCAGCCGCGACTTCTTGCGGGCGCCGGTGTTCTTGTGCAGTACGCCCTTGGCCACCGCGCTGTCGATGCGCCTGATCGCCGCCTTGGTGAAGAGTTCGAGGTCGGGATCGCCCGCTTCAGCGGCCTCGACGGCCCGGCGGGTGCGCGTGTTCAGTTCGGAGCGAACGGCCTTGTTGCGCACGCGGCGAGTCTCGTTCTGACGGTTGCGCTTCATCTGGCTCTTGATGTTTGCCACGTGACTTCTTCCTCGTTCGGCACCGGCATGTTTCCGGCCTGCGAATGCTAGCGCCCCGGCCACCGATCACCACCGGTTCGTTGGTAGCGTCGAAGCTTCGAAATGGACCTCAACCGCATTCGCAACACGTCGATCATTGCGCATATCGACCATGGCAAGTCGACCCTGGCCGATCGACTGCTCGAGCTCTGCGGGGCCGTCGACCCCCGTCTCATGCGCGCCCAGTACCTCGACTCGATGGACCTCGAGCGCGAGCGGGGCATCACCATCAAGCTCCAGAGCGTGCGCCTCGAGCACGACGGCCACGTCATCAACCTCATCGACACACCTGGCCACGTCGACTTCGGCTACGAGGTGTCGCGATCGCTGGCGGCCTGTGAAGGGGTCATTCTGGTCGTCGACGCGGCCCAGGGGATCGAGGCCCAGACGCTGGCCAACTGCTATCTGGCCCTCGAGAGCGATCTCGAGATCGTGGCCGCGCTCAACAAGATCGACCTTCCCGCCGCCGAACCCGACCGCTATGCCGCCGAGATCGAGAACGTGCTCGGTATCCCGGCCGAGGAGATCCTGCGGATCAGCGCCAAGACCGGTGAGGGGGTCGCGGAGCTCCTCGATGCGGTGATCGAACGGATCCCGGCGCCGGTGGGCGACCCCGAGCAGCCCCTCCAGGGGCTCATCTTCGATTCGCACTTCGATCAGTACCGGGGCGTCGTTTCGTCGTTGCGCGTGGTCGAGGGCACCATGCGGGCGTCCGACAAGCTGCGTTTCATGCAGGCTGGGACCACCCACGAGATCAGCGAGATCGGGGTGCGGACACCCGACATGACGCCGGTCGACGTGCTCGGGCCCGGTGAGGTCGGGTACCTCATCGCCGGAATCAAGGACGTCGGCGAAGCCAAGAGCGGTGAGACGGTGACCACCGCCGTTCATCCCGCCTCGGTGCCCCTCGACGGCTACAAGGAACCCAAGCCCATGGTGTTCTGCGGCCTGTACCCGATCGACGGTGACGAGTTCGAGTCGCTGCGCGATGCCCTCGAGAAGCTGCGCCTCGACGACTCGAGCTTCACCTACGAGCCGGAGACGTCAGGGGCCCTGGGCTTCGGGTTCCGGTGCGGCTATCTCGGCCTGCTCCACATGGAGATCGTGCGGGAACGGCTCGAGCGGGAGTTCGGGCTGAGCCTGATCTCCACGGCGCCATCGGTCGAGTACCAGATCTCGATGCCTGGTGATCGCCGGGTGTCGGTGCACCGTCCCAGCGAGATGCCATCGGCGGGCGAGATCGACTCCATCGCCGAGCCGTACCTTCGGGCGTCGGTGATCACGCCCTCGGACTTCACCGGCACGGTCATGGATCTGTGTCAGACCCGCCGAGGGGTGATGGAGAAGCTCGAGTACCTCTCGCCCGAGCGCGTCGAGCTGCACTACCGGTTGCCGCTCGCCGAGGTGGTGGTCGACTTCTTCGACCAGCTCAAGAGCCGGACGCAGGGCTACGCGAGCCTCGACTACGAACCAGCAGGGTTCGCGACGGCCGATCTCGTCCGCGTCGACATCTTGTTGCAGGGCGATCCGGTCGATGCCTTCAGCGCCATCGTGCACCGCGACAGCGCCGACGAGTACGGACGGCGGATGACCGAGAAGCTCAAGGAGCTCATTCCCCGTCAGCAGTTCGACGTGCCGATCCAGGCGGCGATCGGCGGCAAGATCATTTCGCGCACGACGGTCAAGGCCTACCGCAAGGACGTCACCGCGAAGCTCTACGGCGGCGACATCACCCGCAAACGCAAGCTCCTCGAGAACCAGAAGGCCGGCAAGAAGAAGATGAAGTCGATCGGACGGGTCGAGGTGCCACAAGAAGCGTTCATCTCGGCCCTCAAGCTCGGCGACTGAGAACCCGGCCCGGTCAGCGCCGTCGCGTCCGGGGCAGCGGCGCGGGTTCGGTAGGATGCGTGTGTATGAGTACCGAGCTCGCGAGGGGTGCCGCTCTCACCGAACGCCAGGCTGCGATCCTGCGCACCGTGGTGCGTCGCTACATCGAGACGTCGCGTCCGATCGGTTCGGGACAGGTGGCCGAAGCGGCTGGGCTCGACGTCTCCTCGGCAACCATCCGCAAAGAGATGCTCCTGCTCGAAGCCGCGGGGTATCTCCATCAGCCCCACACCAGCGCCGGCCGGATCCCCACCGAGCGTGGCTACCGGTTCTTCGTCGACAGGGTGGTGGCGCCCGATGAGCTCGGACGCGCCGATGCGCGCCTGGTCCGAGAGTTCTTCGATCAAGCCCACGGCGAGCTCGAGCGGCTGCTCGGCCACACGTCGTCGCTGCTCGCCGACCTCACCCACCACACGGCGGTGCTCATCGGCCCCACTCCCGATCTCGACGAGGTGCGCTCGGCCCAGCTGGTGTCTCTCACGCCCACCCTGGTGATGGCTGTGGTGGTCACGGCCTCGGGACGAGTCGACAAGCACACGGTCGAGCTCGAGACCGAGCTCGGTGAGGACCTCATCCAGCGGGCCGGGTCGTATCTGGCCCGTGAGCTGGTGGGGCGTGTGGTCGGGTCGACCCATCAGCCTTGCCCCAGCGGCGACGCCGTGATCGACTTGTTGGTGGCCCGGGCCATGAGCGGTGTCGTCGCCGACAGCGGCGAGAGCCCGATCTATCTCGGGGGAACATCGCAGATCGCCGAGACGTTCGATGCCATCGACACTGTCCGTGGCGTTCTGGCCGTTCTGGAGAAGCAACTCGTGGTGGTGAGCTTGGTACGTGACGTTCTCGATCGGGGGCTGCGGGTCGCGATCGGCACCGAGACCGGGTTCGAGACCTTGAACGAGTGCTCCCTCGTGGTCAGCGAGTACCTGGTCGACGGGCAGCCGGCGGGCTCGATCGGGCTGCTCGGGCCGACCCGAATGGACTACAGCCAGGCGATGGCCGCGGTCGCAGTGGTGAGCCGCGAGCTGGGCAATCGGTTGAGCGAGGGCTGATGGCCGATCACTACGAGGTGCTCGGTGTGGCCAGCTCGGCGTCAGCCGACGAAATCAAGAAGGCCTACCGCCGTCTCGCCCGCCAGTACCATCCCGACGCCAACCCCGGCGACGCCGCGGCTGAGGCAGAGTTCAAGAAGGTCGCCAATGCCTATGAGGTCCTGGGAGATCCCGAACGTCGGGCCCGTTACGATCGTTTCGGCGACGACGGCCTCGGCGGTCAGGGCGGGGGCGGCTCGCCCTTCGGCGGCGCCGGTTTCGGCGATCTCTTCGATGTCTTCTTCGGCGGGAGCAACCCCTTCGGCGGAGGTCGCAACAGCGCCGGCCCGACGCGTGGCCCCGATCTCGAGGCCCATCTCGACGTCGACCTCGCCGATGTCGTCGCCGGTTCGACCCAGGAGGTCGAGGTACGGACGGCGGTCGCGTGTTCGACGTGCGAGGGCACTGGAGCTGCCAAGGGAAGTCAACCGGTGACGTGTGCCCAGTGCGGCGGTGCCGGTCAGGTCCGCCAGGTCCGGCAGTCGATTCTCGGGCAGATGGTCACCACCGGTCCGTGCGATCGATGTGGGGGCATGGGTACCGAGATCCCGGATCCGTGCACCACCTGCAACGGCGAGGGTCGCGAGATCGTCACCAAGAGCTACACCGTCGACGTGCCTCCCGGTGTCGACAACGGCACCACCTTGCGGCTCACCGGGAGGGGAGCGGCCGGCGTGCGTGGGGGTGGCTACGGCGACCTCTACGTGCACATTCGGGTTCGGCCCCACGATCGTTTCGTGCGCGACGGTCACGACCTCGTCGAGCAGGTCACGATCGCGATGACCCAGGCGGCGCTCGGCGTGACGCTGCCGTACGAGACCTTCGACGGGCCCACCGAGATCGACGTCCCGGCCGGCAGCGCGACCGGCGACGCGTTGACGTTGCGTGACCACGGCGTTCCCAAGCTCCACGGCCGCGGCCGCGGTGCGATTCGCGTAGAACTCGTCGTCGACATCCCCAAGAAGTTGTCGCACGACGAGGAAGCTCTGGTCCGCCAGCTCGCAGAGCTGCGAAACGAAGACGTTGCCCCCGAAGGCTCGAAGCTGTTGGGGCGTATTCGCTCGGCCTTCTCGTGACCGGAGCCGGCCCGACCGGTCGTGACGGGCCCCATGTGTTCGTCGCCGACATCGATCACCCCGTGCTCGACGCCGACGATCACCACCATCTCGGGCGAGTCCTGCGAGTGCGGCCGGGCGATCCGTGCACCGTGGGTGACGGTCTCGGATCGTGGCGTGCTTGCCGGTTCGGTGACGAACTGACCGTCGATGGTCCCGTGGTTCGGGTGCCGCGGCCCGAACCGTCGCTCGCCGTCGGCTTCGCCCTGATCAAGGGCGCCCGACCCGACCTGGTCGTCCAGAAGCTGACCGAGCTCGGTGTCGACCGCATCGTCGCGTTCGTGGCTGATCGTTCGGTGGTTCGGTGGGACGACGACAAACAGGCACACCATCATCAGCGCTGGCAGCGCGTGGTCAAGGAGGCGGCCATGCAGAGCCGCCAGGTGTGGCTGCCGCAGGTCGATCCGATCTGCCGGTTCGACGCGGCAGCCGACCTGCCCGGCGCGCACCTCGCCGAGCTGGGTGTCGAGCCCCTCGGCGGGTCGGTACACACCGTGCTGGTGGGGCCCGAGGGGGGCTGGACGCCGGCCGAGCGTGTCGGTCGGCCCGTGGTCGGCCTCGGCCCGCACGTGCTGCGCGCCGAGACGGCCGCAGTCGCGGCGGCCGTGCTGATGACCGCCCAACGACATCCCCGCCGCCCCTGAAGCCTCCGGTCGGGTGGTGTCGGCCGTGTGGGAGGTCTAGCATCGGCCCTGCGCTGAGTCGCCACGTGGGCACGGGGACGACGGCCAGCGCGCTTGTCGAATTCGAGGAGAACTTCGTCGTGGGCCAGAACGAGTCGAATGGAAGCGACTACAGCGCGCGCGTCGGGCGACGTCTGCGGTCGATACGCAAGCAGAAGGGGCTGTCGATGCACGAGGTCGAGGCCTCGTCGGGTGGAGAGTTCCGGGCGTCGGTCATCGGCGCGTACGAGCGTGGGGAGCGAGCCATCTCGGTACCGCGACTCAATCGGCTCGCGGCGCTGTACGAGGTGCCGGTCGGCGAGCTGTTGCCGAAGGAACCGGCAGGCTTCGACCGTGTGATCGACCTCACCGCTCACGGTGGACACGAACGGGCGGTCTCGGGCTGCCCCGCCATCGACCTGACACGGCTGGCCGGCCTGGGCGGTGTCGAAGCCGAGATGCTCCGACGATTTGTCGCCCAGATCCAGGTGGAGCGCCAGGACTTCAACGGGCGTTCGCTTCGCTTGCGTCGCAGTGACCTGTGGGCGCTCGGTGCCAGTCTCGGGGTCACGGCCGACTCGGTCGTCCGGCAGTTCCGGGATCTGGGTCTCGTTCTCGCCGAGCGCAGCGCAGTGGGTTCGGCTCGCTAGCGAACCGGTGGCAGCTCGAACTCCTGACCCGGCACGATGAAGTCGGGGTTGGCGGTATCGAGTAGTCGGCCCCGGTTGTGGGCCACGAGGTCTCTCCAGTAGCGGTCGATCTCGGCCGTCGAGGGTTCGGTGCCGGCTTCGTCGGCCAGCGTCTCGGCGGCGATTCGCCACAGGTGATCGCCCGGCTCGGTGATCCAGATGCGATCACCTCGAACCGTTGCGTCCTCGAGTGCGGTGGGTGGGAGTGCTGACTCCACCGCTGGCGAGGGCTCGGCCGGGGCCGCTGGCTCGGCTTCGAGGCGGTCGATGGGACGCATGACCATCGGGTCGCTGTCGATCCGCACGGCGGCCAGGGGTTCGGCGGCACCGTCGATGACCCCGGGGTCGGGGCTCACGGCGATGACCTCGCCGGCTGAGGTTGCGAACGGCTGCGAGCCACTCGGCAGGGTGACGGTTGCGAGGCCGAGGGCGGCCGCCAGTCCGAGCCCGAGCGACGTGTCGAGCAGCCGCACCAGCCATTCCGGCGTGAAGCGATCGACGCTCGCGGTGTTGGCTCCAGGAGCCAGCCGGAGCATGGATCCGACGACGGACAGGACGAGGAGGTAGCCGAGCAGGCCCTGGGCGACGATGCGGACGGCGACGATCGTGA
Organism: Acidimicrobiales bacterium; assembly: GCA_024638845.1. Classification (GTDB taxonomy): domain Bacteria; phylum Actinomycetota; class Acidimicrobiia; order Acidimicrobiales; family JAHEJN01; genus JAHEJN01. The sequence goes on from JAHEJN010000083.1 coordinate 11,873, forward strand.
GCTCGGCTTCGTCGCGGCGATCGGCCCAGCCCGTGAACTCTCGCCATGATCCGAGCGGCGGAGAGGAGAGATCGCTGGTGGCCGTCTGCGACAGCAGCCACCAGGTGGTGCAAAGGCCTGCCATCCACACGACGAACAGCACCGTCTGTCGGCGGGAGGGCGCAGGCGAGGTGGAGGTCATGTGGCTGCTCCGCTGAGAACCCAAAGCCCGCCTCGGTACGGAACGCGAAGGTCGTGACAGCCATTGTCGCGTTCGACCACGCTGGGCCGGCCGGCGTCGTCGAGAACCGCCACCGACCGGGCGGTGACCGGTTCGTCGGAGCTCCATCCATCGAACACGAACACCTCACCGGTCGAGGGCCGAACCGCCGCGATCGTCGAGACACCATCGCAATCCCAGTCGCCCACGACCAGATGATCGGAGGCGGTTCCCACGGCGAAGCGATGCTCGCCCGCTGTCACCACTCCGGCGCCGATCACGATCGGCGAACACGTCTCGTCGATGAGCACGCCGTCACAATGGATGCGGGGGTCGGGGAGGGGGGAAGGCGGTGGTGGCGACGCGGCGACCGCTGCGACCGGCGCAGCCGGTGCCGACAATGCGACGGGACGTTCGCCACGGCGAGCGAGTGCGAGGGCTATCGCGATGCCGGCGACGACGGCCGAGCCGACGAGAAGCCCGAGACCGAGATGGTTGCGGGTGCGGGCGGGCAGGCGGGTGGGTTCGTCGGGTCGGGCCCGCCAGCGACGCGCAGCGGGAACCGGCTCGGCGAGAAGGGGGCGGGCCAGCTCGAGATGCCGAAGGCCATCGGGTGCCGGCCCGGTCGGAGAGGGATCGGCGAGGGCAGGGGTCGCGGCGGCGTCGACGCGGCCGGGCACGGCGCCGACTCCGAGGCGGGAAAGCGCAGCCGCGAATTCGATGACGGCGCCGGCGTCGGAGTCGTGTCGGGCTTGGGTGCTGGTCGCCAGGGCGCGCAGCTGGCGCTCGGATCGCCCGGGGCGCGACAGGCGGTGCGCCCATCCGGCGCTCGCGGGGTCGAGGTTGTCGATGGCGACGAGCAGGGTCGAGGCGAGGGCACCGAGATCGGCGGCGATCTCGAGATCGCAGGTGGCTCGAGCGTCGGCCAGCCCGCACAGCACCGGACGCCCGTGCTCGTCGATCAGGACATGGTCGGCATCGATGGCCCCGTGGGCGACACCGCAGCGATGGAGCTCGTGGAGCGCCTGGGCTGCCGCGGCAAA
>JAHEJN010000178.1 GCA_024638845.1 Acidimicrobiales bacterium
CAGTACTACACCGGCCAGGTCCTGCCCATGGCCGACATCACCCGGGCCGGCCACGCCGTGGGGGCCAAGGTCGGGTTCGACCTGGCCCACGCGGTCGGCAACGTGGTGCTCGACCTGCACGACTGGGGGGTCGACTTCGCGGCATGGTGCACCTACAAGTACCTGAACAGCGGTCCGGGCGGGGTCGGCGGGGCGTTCGTGCACAATCGCCACGTCGCCGATCGGAGCCTCCAGAAGTTCCTGGGTTGGTGGGGCACCCGCAAGGACACCCGCTTCGAGATGGAGACGGTGTTCGAGGCCATTCCCACAGTCGAGTCGTGGCAGATCAGCAACGCCCCGATCCTGTCGATGGCGGCCCTACGGGCGTCGCTCGACGTGATCGACGACGCCGGCGGCGTCGGTGCCATGCGGCAGAAGTCCGAGCGACAAATCGACTACATGGACTATCTGCTCGACGAGATCATCGGCGATCGTGTCGAGAGCGTGACGCCCCGGAAGCTGAGCGAGCGCGGTTGCCAGTACGCGCTGCGTGTCGTCATGCCGGGCGTCGCAGGCCGGACGGTCTACGAGCAGCTCGAGGCGGCCGACGTCGCCTGCGACTGGCGTTACCCCGATGTGATCCGCGTCGCGCCGGTGCCGCTGTACAACACCTTCGCCGACATCCACCGATTCGTCACGATCCTCGACGGACTGCTCCGATGACCCGCCTCGGCGAGAACGGGCCGATCGTCGTCGTCGGTGCGGGCCCGTGTGGCGCCCTGCTGTCGATCTACCTCGCCGAGCAGGGACACGAGGTGGTCGTGTACGAGAGTCGGCCCGACATCCGTCGTGTCGACATCGGCGGGGGCCGTTCGATCAACCTGGCCCTCGCCACGAGAGGCATCGTGCCTCTGGTCGACGTGGGCGTCATCGAGCAGGTCGATGCCATCACCATTCCGATGAAGGGCCGCATGATCCACGCCGAAGGATCCGACCAGCTCACCCTTCAGCCCTACGGCGTCGACCCGCACGAGGTCATCCACTCGATCTCGCGCGGCGACCTGAACGCGATTCTCCTCGACCGGGCCGAGTCGACGGGCCGGGTCCACATCGAGTTCGAGCAACAGTGCGACGGCGTCGACTTCGCCCGTTCGGTGGTCTCCCTCACCGGCCCCGACGATCGGGCCCACGACGAGCCGTTCGGTGTCCTCTTCGCCGCCGACGGAGCCGGTTCGAACATCCGTGAGGCGTTGTTGGCCGTGAACGGGGGAGAGGCCGACATCGACTGGCTCGGTCACGGCTACAAGGAGCTCACCCTTCCGCCCGACGACGACGGCGGCTTCCGGCTCGACCCGAACGCGCTCCACATCTGGCCGCGGGGGGAGTTCATGCTGATCGCGCTGGCCAACCCCACCGGCGACTTCACCGTCACCCTGTTCGCCCCGAACGAGGGCCCCGAGAGCTTCGCGGCGCTCGAGACACCCGAGCAGGTCGAGGTGTTCTTCGGCCGGGAGTTCCCCGACTTCGCGGTGCTGGTGCCCGATCTGGTGACGCAGTTCTTCGACAATCCCACCGGTCGCCTGGCCACCATGCGAGCCACGGGATGGAGCCACGGTGATCAGGCGGTGGTCGTCGGCGACGCGGCACATGCCATCGTCCCGTTCCACGGCCAGGGAATGAACCTGGCGATGGAGTCGGCCCGGGCCCTCGCCCAGCAGCTCGTCGATCGGCCCGACGACATCGCGGCGGCGTTCCAGGCCTTCGAGTCCGACCGCAAACCGAGCGCCGATGCCATCGCCGACATGGCCCTCGACAACTACATCGAGATGCGCGCCGGGGTCGTCGACCCCGACTACGTGATCAGACGAGAGCTGGCGCTCGAGCTCGAGCGGCGTCACCCCGAGCGGCTCAGCCCTCGGTACAACATGGTGATGTTCTCGACGATGCCCTACGCCGAGGCGCAAGCCCGGGCGCGCCGCCAGGCCCAGATCCTGACCGAGCTCACCGAGGGTGTCACCAGCATCTCCGACGTCGACTTCGATCGGGCCGCCGACCTGGTTGCCGCCCTCGATCCGCTGCCGGGTCTCGACCCTCTGGCCCGACCCGACGCCCTCTCGGTGTCGTAGGAGAACGCGATGAGCGACCATGTCACCTACGGGAGCTACCTCAAGATCGACGAGCTGTTGTCGCTCCAGCAGTGCCGCTCGGTCGATGCCGAGACCGGTGAGCCCGAGCACGAGGAAACGCTCTTCATCGTCATCCACCAGGTGTACGAGCTGTGGTTCAAGCAGATCCTCCACGAGCTCGACGAGCTGGTCCGCCGCTTCGGGCAGGATCGGCCCCATCGGGCCAGCCATCAGCTGAAGCGGGTGCTCAAGATCCTCAAGACGCTGGTCGGTCAGCTCGATGTGCTCGAGACCATGACGCCGCTCGAGTTCGCCGAGTTCCGGGCGTTCCTCGAGGATGCGAGCGGGTTCCAGTCGGCGCAGTTCCGCGAGCTCGAGTTCCTGCTGGGCGTCAAGGACCACGTGTCGGTCGAGTGGTTCGAGCGCAACCCGCGCGAGTACGCGAACCTCACCCGACGCTTCACCGAGCCGACGTTGTGGGATGCCTTCATGCACCTGCTGCACCGACTCGGCTACGACATCCCCGCCGACGTGTTGCACCGCGACGTCACCCGACCGATCGAGCCCTCGGAGGCGCTGCAACGCACGCTGATCGAGATCTATCGCGAGGACTCGAGCATGGCCGTGCTGTGTGAGGCCCTCATCGACTTCGACGAGGGCCTCCAGGAGTGGCGCTACCGCCACGTGATGATGGTGCAACGCACGATCGGCACCAAGATGGGCACCGGCGGTTCTGACGGCGCCACGTATCTGCGGTCGACCTTGTTCCACCCGGTGTTCCCCGACCTCTGGGCCATTCGCTCGGCATTTTGAGCCCAGATAGGGACCGAAGACCCCGGCGCGCCGCTCGCCGGTCACGGACAATGCTCCCATGGGACGCACGCATTCCGCCGAGCAGGTCATCGAGGTCGCTCCGTCGCGCTTGAATCCGACCGACGCGACGCTGTGGGACATCGAACGGAACCCGAGGCTGCGCACGACCATCGTGGCCGTGTTGACCCTCGATCGGCCGGTGAAGCAGGAACACCTGGTCGACCTGCTCGAGGCCGCCAGTCGCCTGGTGCCCCGACTGCGGCAACGGGTGATTGGTGGTCCGGCCGGAATCGGGCCCCCGCACTGGGAGATCGATCCCGACTTCGACCTCACTGAGCACGTCTCGTTCGTCGACGCACCCGACGGCGTCGATGCGACGACCATCGCGGCTGTCGCCGAGCCGATGGCGAGCTCACCGTTCGACCGCCGCCGGCCGTTGTGGGAGTGCGCCTACGTCGGCGGCCCGGCCGGCTCGTCGGCGCTCGTCCTGAAGGTCCACCACTCGCTCACCGACGGCGTGGGTGGGATCGGGTTGCTCGATGTCATGTTCGACCTGAAGGAGCAAGCACCGAGTCGTGACCTGTC
>JAHEJN010000179.1 GCA_024638845.1 Acidimicrobiales bacterium
GCAAGACAGCGTCGTCAGCCTTGATCAACAGGGATGTGCTGGATCGGGTCGTCCTCGCGGTCCCGGATCCGGCGGGTTCGAATGTGCTTGTCGCCGCAAATACCGAGCGCCCGGCCTGTGCCAGAGTGCGGTGGATCCGGCCGCCTACCCGCAGGAGCGATATCGGGCACCTCGAGCCGGAGGCGTCGAGGCCAGATGATCCCGGCCGGCGCTCCTCAATGCCGGATCCTGCGCCTCCGACCCGGCCTTGGAGGGCACCCGTCGAAGCTGAGCGGGTCGAGCTGCTGGCCGATGGTTGATGCGTGAGATCCGAAGCGCCAGTTACTGTCGTGGGAATGACCGGCATCGCTCAGTTCTTGAAAGTCGTGGTCAACGTGAGCGATGTCGAATCGGGTTTGACGTTCTGGTCTGCCCTGACCGGATTGGAGCCTGGTTACATCGACCCGCTCGGAAACTTCGCGGGCCTCGGAAGTGTGCCGGTCGTGGGCGAGGTCGTCTCGAGCGTGATCTTGCTGCAATTGGTGCCGGAGCAACAAAGGCCGGTGCATTCCGGTGCGCACGTCGACTTGTTCACCGATGACGTGAGTCGAGCCGTGGAACAAGCCGCGGCGATCGGTGCCACACTCGTGCGCCCGATCGGGTTCTATCCCGACCATGACCCAATGCTCACCGACGACAAGCCTGTGCTTGAGTGGGCTGTGATGGCAGATCCCTTCGGCAACGAGTTCTGTCTCATCAACCACGCGTGAACGACTCGACAAAGAAATGAAACGCCGATCCAACGGCGTTGGCATCTTCCCGATCGATCGAGCGGCGAACAGACTCATCGGTGCTGTCCTCGCCGACCAACCGTCCGCCGTTCCATGACCCGACAATTCCACTGTGGTCGACTGCGCCAACCTTGTTCACAGATGGATCGCCAACCGGACACCGGTTCGCATCCTGGCTCCGCTGAACGCGATCAGTAGTGACGCAGACCGGTACGGTTCGCGTGATGGGAGCGGACGACGACGGTGACCGCTGGGTCGTCGAGGGTGTGGCCGCCGCCCGCGGGTTGCTCGACGTGCACGGTTCGGAGAAATGGCAGACGTCGACGTTGGCCGGGACCGGAGGTGGCGCGTTTGGTGGTTCGGTGGTGGTTCGGTTCGAGTCGCCGACGCGCACTGCAATCGCGAAGCTCGTGCGGCGTAACGACCTCGCTGCGGATCATGCCTCGTGGTGGCGTCGGGAGCTGGACGTCTACCGGTCGGGGTGGCTGGGCGATCGGATGCCGGTCGGTTTGAGTCTTCCCGACTGTCTGGGTTCGATGACCACCGATGATGCAGCGGTCATCGTCCTGTCCGAACTGTCCTTCGACCGCGAGGGCCGGACCGCTGGCTGGTACCGCGATCTGGCCATCCATCTCGGCCAGTTGAACGGGCCCAGCGCCGATCCCGCCGTCGCTCCGCCGTGGGCCACCCGCCGATTCTTGGTCCACGAGACCGAAGCGGCTGTCTCGCTCATTCCGGACGCCGTGGCGAACCGGTTGCTCATCATCGCCGACGTGATCGACTTGTGGGGACCGTTGTTGGAACGGATCGCGCTCGCCGGCACACAGCTGGTCGAGGTGCTCTCGTCGTTTCCCGTCGGCATCCATCATCTCGATGCATTCAGTCGGAATGCAACCCGCGTCGGGGGGCGCTTCGTGCTGATCGACTGGGCCTACACGGGTCTCGCACCGCTCGGGTGTGACTCTGCATCCCTGATCGCCGTCACCGCCATGCATGGCGACGTCCCGGGTGCTCGCCTCGGTGAGTTCCATGACGCCGTAGCTGACGGCTACGGCGACGGTCTTCGGTCCGTCGGGGTGGAACTGCCCTCGGATGATCTGCGGTTCGCGATCGATGTGGCACTCACGCTGAGATTCGCTCGCTTCTTGACACAGATTCACGGCGCTGGCGACAGGCTCGAACCGATCATGGCGGCCGTGATCGGACGCCCGTTCACCGAGTCGATGACGGCCTGGATGTCGTTGGCGCGTCACCTGACGCCGTCCGCCGAGCGTGCACTCGCGGGCGTCGGCGGGTGAAAGAGCGCCCTGCGTAATGCGTCGTCGAACGCCCGCAACGCCATCGTTTGGCCCAGTTGGGTGAGCGTTAGACCGGGCCGATCTTCACGTTCGGTTCCAAATCTCCTGGGGCCGAGGAATGAGCCGTGCACCACTCACCCCGTACTCGCGCACCCAGGGCAACAGCTCCGGCTTCTCGCCCGCAACGAGCCGCTCGAGTTCCTCCGTGATGGCAGAACGAAGGCTGCCTGGGGTCTCGGCCCCGATACCAACGGTAGCGAGAGGCGAACGGTGGGAATGCCCACGCATATCCGCACGGCTCGTCGCCGCCCGCAACCGCTCCTGATCGGCACGACTGCGCTCGGCGACCTGCCCGGAAATGCGCGGCCGTCCGAACGGCGTCGATGCCGCCAGCGCGTTCGGCAACTGAAACCCTGAGGACTAGCCTGACCGCAATCGCAGGCCGGATGGGAGTGGACCATGCGACTGAGGGACAAGGTGGCGATCGTGACGGGCGGTGGCCGTGGCATTGGGCGGGCGATCTGCGAGAGGCTGGCCAGCGAAGGGGCGGTCAGCGTCGTCGCCGATCTCAATGAGGGTGACGCCGAGCGCACTGCCGCCTCGATCGAGACGGCCGGCGGCAGGGCCTTCGGCCTACCGCTGGACGTCACCAAGCAGGCCGAGATCGACGGGCTGGTCGAGACCGTGGTGGCGCGGGCCGGCCGCATCGACGTGCTGGTGAACAACGCCGGAGTGTTCGACCTGTCGCCGCTACTGGAGCAGGGCCGGGACAGCTGGGACCGCATCCACGACGTCAACGTCAAGGGGCTGTTCTTCATGCTGCAGGCGGCGGCCCGGCAGATGGCGGCGCAGGGTGAAGGCGGGCGGATCATCAATCTTGCCTCCCAGGCCGGCCGGCGCGGCGAGGCGCTGGTGGCGAACTACTGCGCCTCGAAGGCGGCGGTCATCAGCATCACCCAATCGGCGGCCCTGGCCCTGACCGAGAACAACATCACGGTCAATGCGATCGCCCCAGGCATCATCGAGACGCCGATGTGGTCGGTGGTCGACGGGCTGTTCGCCAAGTCCCAGAACCTGCCGTCGGGAGAACCGAAGCGACGCGCGGTCGAGGCGATCCCGGCGGGCCGGATCGGCGAGCCGGAAGACGTCGCCGCGGCCATTGCTTTCCTGGCCTCGAACGACGCCGCCTACATCACCGCGCAGACGCTGAACGTGGATGGCGGCAACGTGATGAGCTGAGCCTTGCGCGGCGGAAATCGGATTTCTGCGCAAATGACCAGGCATCACATTGCGGCGAGACCGGCTGGTGGCGGGTGGTCTTATGTGCTGGTGCGGATGGACGCATGGAGTTCTCCTTGTGGAGCCAGACCGAGCATGTCGAGGAGCCGATCACTGACTTCCTCTGCGCTCGCGCTCCGCGTCGCGCCAT
>JAHEJN010000180.1 GCA_024638845.1 Acidimicrobiales bacterium
TGGCGCAATGGCAGCCAGTGGTGGCCCTTTGGTCGAGTGAGCGGTGCGGTCGATGTTTGTTGTGGTGATCGATGTAGATCGGTTGCTGGCCGTCCTGGTGTTCGGTGTTCTTGGGTCCAGTGCCGGGTGACGCGTGTTCGATGCCATCGAAGCAGTGTGTCGGGGGTGACGAGGCAGCCGTTGCGTCGTGGCTGGGGGAGTGCGGCGGCGATCGCTCGGAGCAGCGATCGGTCATTGTCGTTGAGGGCTGGCCGGTCGGTTTGTCGGCGGAGGACTTGGACTTGATGGCGGAGCACGATGATCTCGAGGTCCTTGGAGCGACCGGAACGGACAGCGAAGCGGGCCAGGGCAGCGATGAGGCGGTAGAGAATGCGAGACACAGCCGGTCAGCATCGCCTGCGTTTCGCCTGGTCAACCCACACGACCGAATATTCAGGCCCCCACAGGGGTTTCCGGCCTTCTGATCGGACCGGCTGGCGGGTGATCTGGGCGGATGCCTCCACCGCTGTCGCTTCGGCTCCGCCGAGCGGGACGCCGGCATTCGTGTCGGTTGGTCTGGAAGCAATCCAGACGCTCACGCTTCCTGGTTGGGAGGAGGATGCAGCTGCTCGCCTCTTTCCCCCTCACTCGGATCGCGGCGAGGTCGCCGAGCGTGCGCGTCAGCGGTACTTCGCAGTGCTGGACGCTTGGGCTGAGGTCATCGGAGAAGCTCAGGCACCGAAACATCAAGTTGGAGGCTGGCCTTGCCTCCAACAATCATCGATCTGGCGCGAGGCCGACCTCGTTTCGCGCGGCCATCCGCTCGACAGCCTCGAGGAGGGGAACGCGGCAGAACCGTTCAGGTCCGAAGAGCGTGAACGTCGATGGTCAATGCTGCTCCAGATCGATACTGACGACGAAACCGATTGGATGTGGGGCGACGTCGGCACCCTCTACTTCACCCTGCAGCGGCCATTCGACCCCGCAGCGCTACCAGCGAGCGCGTGGATGACCCTTCAATGCGGCTAGCCCGCCTCCGCGCTGTTGAGAAGCGGCGCCGAAAAACAACTTGCAAGTAATATGAGTCGGGAGTAGTGTTGTTGGGTGTGGGAAGTCGAGTACACAGACGAATTCGAGGAGTAGTGGAACACGCTGTCGGTCGACGAGCAGCGACACATCGCAGCCTCTGTCGAGCTGCTTCACGAGCACGGTCCGGGGCTGGGTCGTCCAGCCGTCGACACAATCAGCAACAGTCGCCATACGAACATGAACGAACTGAGAGCGAGCACGACTCGGACCTTGTTTGCGTTCGATCCGCGACGTCACGCCATCTTGTTGCTCGGCGGAGACAAGTCCGGAAGATGGAACGCTTGGTACAAGACGGCGATACCTCACGCCGATGACCTCTACGACGAACACCTCGAAACGATCGAGAAGGAAGGACTGATCTGATGGCCAAGAACTTCAAGGACCTCGCAGCACCGCTGTACGAAGACGCCGACTCGGCCAAGAAGATCGGCGAGTACAAGCAGGCCGTCGAAGCTGAACTCGTCGCGCACCAGCTCGGCGAACTCCGTCGCGAACTTGGAGTCGACCAGGTCGAGCTGGCCGAACGGCTCGGCATGACCCAGGGCGGTATCTCCAAACTTGAACGCTCCGCCGACCCGAAACTCTCGACACTCCGCAAGCTGACCGAGGCTCTCGGTGGAACGCTTCGGATCGAGGTCGAAGTCGAGGGGAAGACCTTTCAGCTCAGCGGCGCTCAGACCGTCGAGTAACTCCGATTGAGCCTCCTCTGGGATCCGACCGAGGGGTGTCGTGTTGCTAATGCTTTGCTGAGATGTGAATCGGTTGTTTCGCGGGGTTTGTTGTAGCGCTGGGTTTTGGGGGCGGTAGCCCCTGTTCTGGGCGGAGCGCGGAGGTGTTGCTGGGTTGGTTGGGCGGCGGCTGGTTGGAGGGTGAGGGTGTGGCCGAGGGCTTGGAGTTGGGCGATGAGTCTTCGTTGTCGTGCCTGGCTGTTGCGTCGTTTGTCGAAGTAGTCGCTTCCGAGATCGTTGTAGGTTTCGCCGTTGGTGAGGAGGTGCCAGGTGATGACGAGGATGGAGTGGCCGACTGCGACGGCGGTTCGTTGGGGTCCTCGCCGCCTGCGGATCTGGTGGTATTGGGCGGCGAGGTAGGTGTTCTTGGTGCGGCCGGCGGCTTGGCCTGCTTCGATTAAGGCTTTGCGTAGCCATTTGGAGCCTTTGCGGGTGCGCCCGGATTTGTGTTTCCCGGCGGATTCGTTGTTGCCGGGGCACATGCCAGCCCACGATGCGAGGTGTCCGGAGGTTGGGAAGCGGGACATGTCGGCCCCGATTTCAGCGAGGATCACCTGGGCGGTCGGTGTGGACACTCCCGGGATTGTCACCAACAACGTCACCGCCGCTTGGTAGGGGTTCAACAGTTCATCGATGCGGTCGCCGAGGGCGGCGATGGTGGCGTCGATCTGATCGATCCGGGCCAGCATTGCTGATGCGATGAGTGCGTGGTGTTCGTTGAACCGGCCAGCCAATGCGTCCTGCAGTTGGGGGATCTTTGCCCGGAGGCGGCCCTTGGCCATCTCGGCTAATACCACGCTGTCGCGTTCTCCGGCGATGAGGGCGTCGATCATGGCCCGACCCGATTTGGTCAACACATGCGACGCAACCGACGACAACTTCACGCCGGCGTCTTCGAGGACCTTGTGCAGCCGCTGCACCTCTCGGGAACGTTCCTCAGCCAACGCCTTTCGGTAGCGGGTGAGGTCCCGCAGCGCCCGGAACGGTTCGGGTGGGATGAACGATGGCCGCACCAGCCCGTGTTCGATAAGTGACGCACCCCAGATGGCGTCGTTCACGTCGGTTTTGCTCCCGCACCAATCCTTCCAGCACCCAATGCACTGGTTTCCAGTAAACGCCGGTGGCCTCCATCCCCACCAACGACACCCGACGCTCACCCAACCAGTCGGCCAGCTGCAGCAGCTGCGAGGTCGTGGTGCCGAAGCTGGCCACCTCCTCCCGACGCCCACCGGCTCGGTCTGGTGTTCGGGCGCACGCCATCACGGTGTCGCGGTGCACATCCAAGAACGCGCACCGCTCAACAATCACTTCCATCACAACCTCCTTATGGTTCGAGGCCGGTCCGGAAGGGGGCTTGTCACAAAGAGACTGAGATACGTGCTCGGAGCAACAGAACCGAGCGCCCAAGCCCCACGGGTTCAAGCTAACGACGGGCTCCACATGCGCCATAGAGAACAACCGACCTCTAGACGGACCGACAAACCGATTCTCATCCGAACGAGGGCGTCCCCGCCAGGAGACATGAGAGCTAATGGCATCCAGCACCCTGGAGCGGTAACGAGCGGTAACGAGCGGTAGGGAGCGGATTCGGTGGTCGCCAGATGCCGCTGTAGGACGCTGGTTACCGCAGGACGACGCCAGATGCCGCCAAGGGGAGGTTTGTT
>JAHEJN010000181.1 GCA_024638845.1 Acidimicrobiales bacterium
CCGTCGAAGAAATTCAGGGTGCCGATGGGCGTTTCGACTGTATCCGGGGTCATGATCTCGGGCGGAATGTGGGTGTTGTAGCCCGGGGTGGGATTCGATTCTTTCGCCATCTGTTGGTCCTTCGTTGTTACGCAGCTGGAGTCAGCGTCGTCAGCTGTCCCGTCAATGAGACAATGCGAGCCCTCGATCTGGCTATCCAGATTCGCCATGACAGGCGGAAGGTCGCCGGGGCCGACGGCGGCTGCCTGTCGCGATGCAGCTCAGTGGCGCTCACATGCCGTCGACCGCTGGGACCCTCCCGCTCTCGATCGCCGCCTCGTGGGCGGCGTGGTCGGTGAGGTTCAGATCGGCGTACCGATCGGCGAACTCCGCAAACACGTGGTCCGCCGTGTCGTCATCGCCCAGATACCCGGTGATCATCGCTGCGTCACCGCTCCTGGCGTGGGCAAGGGCGAGTGCCGCCCCACAGTGCCAGGCGTAGTTCTTCAGTCGCTTGGGCCCCATCTCGTCGACCTCGACGGAGCCCTTGCCATCCCAGAGTTGCCGGAAGTAGAAATCCGCGGTGCCGCCGTCTGCACGTTCGTAGCGCGACCATCCCAACAAGATGTCGCCGGTCGACTGCATCAGACGCTGGCCACGCACGACCCGCTCGCCGGCCTGATCGAAGCCAGCGTCGCCGGCGTAGGGCTCGAGCACCGAACCTGTGGCCTCCTTGAACTGCATGAACAAGGGTGCACCCCGGTCGGACTCGACCAACACGATCATGCAACGCGTTCCCACGCTGCCGACGCCAACGATCTTGTGGGCCATGTCGACCAACCGGTACCGCCGCAGCACATCGGCGCGATGGGGCTCCAATGTCGCCACGTACCGTCCGAAGAACTCGGCGACCCGTTCTTGCTCGGCTACTTCGAGCAAGGCGTCCACGCGAATGATCAACGGAGGGTTCTCGACGATCCTCCGTTCGCCATCCACCACTTCGGTCAACTTCTTCAGCGCCCGCACGCTGTCCTTGCGGGTCGCCTTGGCGATCGCAGAGTGCGAGCGCTTGCGACGCTTCTCGTCCATCTGGGCAACCAACGAGTCGACCTCGATGCGGTAGTAATGCACATCGAGCGGACTGAACGCCGTCGTCCGGTCGAGAACCTCGCGATACCCGCGAACCGCGGCCCGGGTCACCGACATGATCTGCTTGCGGGTCAACTCGTTGTTGCGCCCGGCGATCGTCACACTCGCCGCCAGCCGCTTCACGTCCCACTCGAACGGACCGGGCGCGGTCTCGTCGAAATCGTTCAAGTCGAACACCAACCGGCGGTCCGCCCCGTTGAACACACCGAAGTTCGACAGGTGCGCGTCGCCGCACAACTGCACCCGCAGACCCGTCGTCGCCGCCCTGGAGAGATCCGACGCCATGATCGCGGCGGCACCACGATAGAACGTGAACGGGCTCACCCGCATCCGGCCATGACGGATCGGTACGAGCTCCGCAAGACGGGTTTCGTCCTGCGCCACCAGGAGCTCCACCGGATCCGGGCGGTCATCCGCGCCGCCCAGATCCGCGTGTGCCTCCAACGGCACCACATCGCGATGAGCGCGCCCTGCCGCCTGTCGTTCGACGAAGTCGTCCGTCGAGCTCATCCGCTCACCGTGCAGTTCGGTCACTCTACTCATGCGATGCTCCTGTCTCAGCCCACATTGGCGTCGACACCGACGTCATGGGGCACCGTGCGGGCGGGCCTGCCCACCATCAGACCACCGGGGCCCGGATCGGGCTATCCAGATTCGCCACCAAGCAGGCGCCTGCCGCCGACCCGGGTGCCACGACCGACACCGTCAGGCGATAGCGAACAGCGTCTGGCTCGGCACCTCGCCGAACACAGCTCGATACCGCCCTGAGGTGCGACCGAGGTGCGACACCCCGAGTGAACTGGCGATCCGCGTGACGGTCTCCTCGCCAGGATCCGCCCGCAGCAACTCGATACGGAGCCTGCTGAGCAGCCGATACTGAAAATACTGTGTCGGCGCCATGTCGAACACCTCGACGAACGCCTGCCGGACACTGCTCGCCGACGCGTTCGCGGCTCGGCACAACTCGCTCATCGAGGGCTGGCACGACTCCGACGACTCGACGAACTCCAAACAGTCCGACACGATCTTGGTCCTGTCGAGACGACGCGTCGCCGCCGCCGGTCGACCGACGCCATCGGCCAATGCCCCGGCGGCGCTCTCCAACAACGTTGCCGACGCCGGCCCGTGCTCGAGCAGATCGAGTCGCGCACTGGCGGCCCAGAGATCGGTGGCCAATCGATCGGTCGCTGGTCGACGCGACACTGGTTCGACGCTGTGTCGCAGGACGGGTTCACCGATACCCAGCTGCACGCCAGCGGCCGCAAGGGAGTCGACGGGCATAGAGACCAGCGTCGCTGCGAGCCCCGACGGCTCATTCGCGGCGAAGGTGGTACCGGGCGTCAAGACGAAGAGCTGCCCCGCTTCGAGCTCGGTCCCACACCACACCGCTCCCTTCACACCGTGCGTGATCAAACCGAAGACGACGAGCCCATCGGGGATCTCTGCGTTGGCGGTCGCCGAGAACCCCATCCTGCCCAGGCTCACCACCAGGTCGTCGGTCTCGACGAACGTCACCCGATTCGGGCCCATCCCACGGTCGGTGCGGACGTACTCGATGTCCAAGCCGGCGATCGACGTCGAAAGCTCATCGACTTCCACCACCTCGACATGTTCCACCATCGGCTCGCCCTCCTGACCCCGTCATGGAGAGTAGCGCTGACATCTGCGAAGGCATGCCGGGAGTGCCGTTCGTGGCGATTCTGGATAGCGGGAACAGCACGCACGCGGTTCCATGACCGGAGACGATCAATGGGTCGGCAACGCCGGCCCGTGACAAGGAGACGAGACCGTGAGCACCAAGGTCAAGGTACCGCTGCTACTGCTACTGATACTGGCCGCCTCGGTCGGCTACCTGCTCGGTACTGAAAAGGGTCGTCAGCAGCGCGACGCGGTGGTGGGCCGGATCCGCAACCGTGGAGCACTCGACGAGATGGCCGAAGTAGACGAGACGGCCGAAGAGGTATCGGAGGAATCCAAGTGACTGATGTTTCACTCGACTCGTTGGGTCCGATCGACTACCTCGTCGTCGAGTTTCCCGCCGATGCTGCCAACTTCACGGGAGAGATGGCCGAAGCATTGCTCTCGCTGGTCGAGGGTGGTCTGATTCGGGTCATCGATGTGTTGATCCTGTTCAAGGACGAGAACGGCGAGATCGACGCGATGGAGTTGTCGGACGTCGACGACCTCGGTCCTCTGCGAGAGCTGGAGGCCGAGCTCGCCGAGCTACTGGCCGAGGAGGACGTCGCCCACCTCGCCGCGGCCATGGAGCCAGGCTCTACTGCCGGTGTGCTCATCTGGGAAAACTTGTGGGCTGCTCCATTCGCGTCGGC
>JAHEJN010000021.1:0-2251 GCA_024638845.1 Acidimicrobiales bacterium
GGCGTAGCCCTGTTGGCCGAGGTCACCCTGGCTGTCATCCTCTTCGGCGACGCCGTGCGCATCAACCTGACCGCGCTGCGCCGTGATGCGGGTCTCCCGGGTCGCCTCCTGCTCGTCGGTCTGCCGCTGTCCGTCGCCCTCGGCACCGCCATCACCGCGCTGTTGCTCACCGACCTCTCGCTGGCGGAGGCCGCACTGGTGGCGGCCATTCTCAGCCCCACCGACGCGGCCCTGGGCGCCGCCGTCGTGAGCGACGAATCGGTGCCGTTGCGGGTGCGCCAGGGTCTCAACGTCGAGTCGGGCCTGAACGACGGCATGGTGCTGCCCGCCGTGCTGTTGTTCCTCGCCATCACCACCGGCGAGGAGACCACCGCCGGATTCTGGGCGCGATTCGTGCTGCGCCAGGTGGGCCTGGGTGTGGTCGTGGGCGTGGCCGTCGGAGCGGTCGGGGCATGGCTGCTCGTCAACGCCCTCGACCGCGATTGGGTCGCCGGGATCTACGCGCAGTTGGCCACCCTCGCCGTCGCGGCGGTCGCGTTCGCTGGTTCGCTGGCGGCCGGAGCCAACGGATTCATCGCCGCGTTCGTGGCCGGGCTGGCGTTCGGCCAGGTATGTGACGACGAGACCGCGGACCACCTCGACGAGTACACCGAGGACACCGGCCAGCTCCTCGCCGTCGGCGCGTTCTTCGTGTTCGGCAACCTGTTCGTGAACGACGCCCTCGATTCGGTCACCATCTGGGTGGCCCTGTGCGCGGTCGCCACCCTCACCGTCGGTCGCATCCTGCCCGTCTTCGTGTCGCTGACCGGCATGGGCGCAGCGTGGCCGACCTGGCTGTTCATCGGCTGGTTCGGGCCACGTGGACTGGCGTCGATCGCCTTCGGTCTCCTGCTCCTGGAAGAGGAGAGCCTGGCCGGGGCCGACGAGCTGTTCGCGGTGATCGCTCTGGTCGTGCTGGCCAGCGTGATGTTGCACGGTGCCACCGCCTCGTGGGGAGCGCGGCACTACGGCCGATGGTTCGCAACCATGACCGACGAAGAGCTCGACGAGATGCCCGAGGCGAGGATGGTCGAAGCGAGTCGAAACCGTTGGGCCCCGAAGAACTGAGCGATCGGCTCCATAGGCTCATGGTGTGCTGAGCTTTCTGACGGGACGGCGGCGATCACCCCAAACCGTGCGTGAGGTCCTCGAGCGACTCGGTGTCTCGAATGAGGAGATCGCCAGCGCCGAGGCCGACGGCACCGCCGAAATGCTTGCGATCGACCGCGTGGTCCTGCCCGAGCCGGTCGAGTTCACCATCGGTGAGCTGGCCCGGGCGGTGGGGACCGACACGGCCGTCGTGCGCGCCCATTGGCGCGCCATGGGCTTCGCCGACGTGCCCGAGGACGAGGCGGCCTTCAGCCGACGCGACCTCGAGATCATGGCCGCCTTCACCGATCTGGTGCGCGCCGACGTCGTCGATGCGACCGACGCGCTCCGGATGTCGCGCGTGCTCGGCCTGTCGATGGCCGGCGTTGCCACTGCGGTCGTCGATGCCGCCGACGCTCGTTCGGCCGAGCGACGCGAGCTGGCAGCCGACGGCGACGCCGAGGCCGTGGCCCGGCACGAGGCGGAGTCGTTGGCCGTGCGCGCCGGTGATCTCCTGCCGTTCATGAGCGAGGTCATCGACTACGCCTTTCGCCGTCACCTGCGGGCGGCGAGCCGGCGTCGCATCGTCTCGGCCACACAGTTCAGCGGTGAGGGCCAGGTGGTGGGTTTCGTCGATCTGGTGCGCTTCACCGCCCTCAGCCAACAGCTCGACGAGAGCGCACTGGCCCGCCTGATCGAACGATTCGACAGTCTGACCAACGACATCGTGGTGAGTCACCGCGGACGAATCGTGAAGATGATCGGCGACGAGGCCATGTTCACCGTGCTCGACCCGGTGAAGGGTGCACGCATGGCCCTCGATCTCGCCCAGGCCTTCGCCGACGACCCCTCGCTCTCCGATGTGCGGGTCGGTCTCGCCAACGGCCCCGTGCTGACGCGAGACGGCGATCTCTACGGTCCGGTCGTGAATCTGGCGAGCCGCCTGGTGGAGACGGGTCGGGCCGGATCGATCGTCATGAGTCAATCGATGCGCGATGCCGTGGCCGGTAGCCCTGAGTTCAGTGTGCGTAGCAGTGGCAGCAAACGTCTGCGCCACATCGGCACCGTCCGTGCCTACCGCCTGAAGCCGGGCCCCGAGTGGTCACCCGGCGTCGGCTCGGCC
>JAHEJN010000021.1:2351-29935 GCA_024638845.1 Acidimicrobiales bacterium
GGCCGGTAGCCCTGAGTTCAGTGTGCGTAGCAGTGGCAGCAAACGTCTGCGCCACATCGGCACCGTCCGTGCCTACCGCCTGAAGCCGGGCCCCGAGTGGTCACCCGGCGTCGGCTCGGCCACGTCAGAGGTGTGACTCAGGTCGGCTCGGCCACGTCAGAGGTGTGACTCAGGTCGGCTCGGCCACGTCGGAGGTGTGACTCAGGTCGGCTCGGCCACGTCGGAGGTGTGACGATCAGGTGGAGTAGGACACGAGCGCATGCATGTAGTTCGCCCGTTCGAACGCGCTCGGGTCCGGTGACGAGAGCTGGCTGAGGCTGCCACGGGCCTGGTCGATCGAGACGTACTCGCGATCGGAGAACCACCGCTGCACACCGTCGAGCACTGTTGCCACGTGGCCAGGGCCGAGGTTCAGCAGCGCCGAGGTCATCATGGCCACGTCGGCACCGGCCAGCATCAGCTTCACCACCGCCTCGGCATCGTGGACGCCCGTGGTGGCGGCGAGGGACGCGTCGACCCGACCGTGGAGGATGGCCATCCACCGCAGGACGAGGCGCATCTCGGTGGGAATGCTCAGGACCAGGTTGGGGGTGGTCGTGAGCGAAGCCAGATCGAGGTCGGGCTGGTAGAAGCGGTTGAACAACACGAGTCCGTCGGCGCCGGCGTCGGCCAGTCGACGGGCCATGTGGCCCGGTGAACTGAAGTACGGGCCGACCTTCACCGCCAGCGGGATGTCGACCGCCTCCCGGACGGACGAGACGAGCTGGAGGTACCGGTCTTCGACCTCGGCACCGCTCACCGCCACGTCGGCGGCGACGAGGTAGACATTGAGCTCGAGCGCGTCGGCCCCCTCGTTCTCGAGCACCTTGGCGAAGTGGGTCCAGCCACCGACCGAGGTGCCGTTGAGGCTGGCGATGACCGGAACGCTCAGCTCGGTCCTGGCCCGCCGGAGGTTGTCGAGGTAGTGGTCGGGTCCGGTGTTGTAGGAGTCGAGCTCGGGGAAGAAGCCGCCGAACACCTCGCTGGTGATCTCGGCGCCGAACTCGAGTCCCTGATGGATGGCCATGGCCTCGTGTTCGATCTGCTCCTCGAACAACGATGGCAGCACGACCGCCGCCACCCCTGCCTCCTCGAGCTGGGCCAGTGTGTCGGCCGATCCCGTCAAGGGCGAGGCGGAGGCGACGACCGGGTTGTCGAGCTCGAGGCCCAAGTACTGCGTACGCATGTCGGTCTCACGTGCAGGGTTCACTCGTCCACCTCTCCGAACGTTGCGGTGTGTTCGACATCGACCATCTGTTCGTACAGGTGCCATCGGTTGTCGATGTCGGCTTGGGCTTCGGCGAAGAGGGTCTCGGCCACGTCGGGATTCGATCTCGCCAGCATGGCGAAGCGCCCTTCGGTCATGGCGAAGTCGCGAAACGCGATCTTGGGCTTGCGGCTGTCGAGGTGCAACGCGTGCTCGCCGGCCGCTTCCCGTCGAGGGTCGTAGCGATACATCGGCCAGTAGCCGCTGTCGGCTGCGTTCTTCTGGTGACCCATCATGTCGGTCATGTCGATGCCGTGGGCGATGCAGGGACTGTAAGCGATGACGAGCGAGGGGCCCGGATGAGCCTCGGCCTCGGCAAAGGCCTTCACCACCTGGGTCATGTTGGCGCCCATCGCCACCTGGGCGACGTACACGTCGCCGTAGGCCATGGCGATCATGCCGAGGTCCTTTTTGGCGCTGGTCTTTCCACCGGCGGCGAACTTGGCGATGGCCGCCCTCGGGGTGGCCTTGGACTTCTGGCCACCGGTGTTGGAGTACACCTCGGTGTCGAGCACGAGGACGTTCACGTTCCGACCCGAGGCCAGGACATGGTCGAGTCCGCCGAAGCCGATGTCGTAGGCCCACCCGTCGCCACCGATGATCCACACACCGGTGGGCACGAGATAGTCGGCCTCTGAGTGGAGCCGGAGCAGGCCCGCCGCGGTCTCGCCATCGTGGCCGCCCGTGGCGGTCAGCTCGTCGATGCGAGCCCGGAGGGACTCGACCCGTATCCGCTGTTCGGCGATGCTGGCCTCGGTGGATTGATCGGCCGCCGCGATCTCAGCGGCGAGCGGACCGATCACCGGTGCCAGCTCGACCAGGAGATGGCGGGCCGCCGCCTCGTGGTGATCGAGAGCCAGGCGCATGCCGAGCCCGAATTCGGCGTTGTCCTCGAACAGCGAGTTCGCCCACGCCGGACCCCGCCCCTCGTCGTCGGTGGCCCACGGCGTGGTCGGGAGGTTCGCCCCGTAGATCGACGAGCACCCGGTGGCATTGGCCACCGTGATGCGATCGCCGAACTGCTGACTCAGAAGCTTGAGGTACGGGGTCTCGCCGCATCCCGTGCACGCTCCCGAGAACTCGAACAGCGGTCGAGCCTGCTGCGACCCCTTGATGCTCGCCAAGTCGAGCGACGCCCGGTCGGCCTCGGGCAGGTCGAGGAAGTGGGCGAAGTTGATCCGTTCGACGGCCAGGTGATCGTCCTTGGGCAGCATGTCGATGGCCTTGTGCTTCACCATCTCCTTGCTCTTGGCCGGGCAGATGCTGACGCAGACCCCGCAGCCGGTGCAGTCGTCGGGTGCGACCTGGATGACGAGGCGCTGCTCGACGGTGCTGCCTCGATCACCGGTCCACTCCTTGTGTTTGAACCCGTCGGGCGCGTCGGCGAAGGCCTCGGGGGAGAGCACCTTCATGCGGATGGCGGCATGGGGACACACCAGGGCGCAGCGTCCGCAGTCGATGCAGATCCCGGGGTCCCAGATCGGGATCTCGGCCGCGATGCTGCGCTTCTCCCACTGCGAGGTGGCCATCGAGAACGTGCCGTCGACGGGGAGCGCGCTCACCGGGAGCAGATCTCCCTCACGGCGCAGCATCGTCGCGGTCACCCGCCGGACGAACTCGGGTGCCGCCGCGGGCACGGGGGGCTCGACGTGGCGGTCGCCGGCGATGTCGGTGGGCACATCGACCCGGGCCAGGGCGGCGACGGCCTGATCGACGGCGGCGAAGTTGCGGTCGAGCACGGCCTGGCCCCGAGCGCCGTAGCTCTTGGCGATCGTGTGCTTGATCGCCTCGATCGCCTCGTCGGGGGGAAGGATGCCCGCGAGCCTGAAGAAGCAGGTCTGCAGCACCGTGTTGATCCGACGGGCGAGGCCCGCCTCGCTGGCGACCCGGCTGCCGTCGACCACCCAGAAGTCGAGTTGTCTGTCGATGATCTGACGTTGGACCTCGACCGGCAGTTGGGCCCACACCGACTCGGGACCGTGGGCGGTGTTGAGCAGGAAGGTCGCCCCGTGGCGGGCCACACCCAAGACGTCGAGGTGGTCGAGGAATCCCGCATGGTGACAGGCCACGAAGTCCGCCTCGCGGACGAGATACGCCGAACGGATCGCCGACGGACCGAAGCGGAGGTGCGACACCGTCATCGAACCCGACTTCTTCGAGTCGTAGACGAAGTACCCCTGGACGTGCTGTGGGGTCAGATCACCGATGATCTTCACCGAGTTCTTGTTGGCGCCCACCGTGCCGTCGCTGCCGAGGCCGTAGAACACCGCACGGACGACGTCGTCGGGTTCGGACCACCGCGACTCGTCGACGGTGAGACTCGTGTGGGTGACATCGTCGACGATGCCGACGGTGAAGTGACGCTTCGGTTCGGTGACCGAGAGCTCGTCGAGGACCGAGAGCACCATCGCCGGGGTGAACTCCTTCGACGACAGCCCGTACCGACCGCCGATCACCCTGGGCATGGCGGCGCCGCGCCGTTCGACCAGCGCGGTCACCACATCGGTGTACAGCGGCTCGCCCACCGCACCGGGCTCCTTGGTGCGGTCGAGTACCGCCAGCGAGGTGACCGTCGGGGGCAGAGCAGCGTCGAAGGCCGCGGTGTCGAAGGGTCGGTACAACCGGACGGCAAGGACCCCTACCTTCTCGCCGGCGGCCACCTGACGCTCCACCGCCTCGATCGCGGTGCCCACGCCCGACCCCATCAACACCACGACGCGCTCGGCATCGGGCGCTCCCCAGTAGTCGAACAGTCGGTACGAGCGGCCGGTGAGCCCGGCGAAGCGATCCATCTCGGCCTGCACGGCATCGGGCGTGGCCAGGTGGAACGGATTGGCCGCCTCGCGAGCCTGGAAGAAGACGTCGGGGTTCTGGGCCGTCCCCCGCAGGGTCGGACGGTTGGGGTTGAGGCCCCGGAGGCGATGTTCGAGCACGAGCTCGTCGTCGATCATCGCCCGGATGTCGGCGTCGGGAACCACCGCGATCTTGGCCACCTCGTGCGACGTGCGGAACCCGTCGAAGAAGTGCAGGAATGGCACCCGGCTCCGCAAGGTCGCCGTGTGCGCGATGAGCGCCAGATCATGGGCCTCCTGCACCGAGCCCGAGCACAACATCGCCATGCCGGTCTGGCGAGCGGCCATGACGTCGCTGTGATCGCCGAAGATGCTCAGCGCGTGGGTCGCGACCGACCGGGCGGCGACGTGCACCACCGCCGGGGTGAGCTCGCCGGCGATCTTGTAGAGGTTCGGGATCATCAACAGAAGGCCCTGCGACGCGGTGAAGGTGGTCGTCATCGCCCCGGTGAGCAGAGCACCGTGCATGGCACCGGCGGCACCGCCCTCGCTCTGCATCTCGATGACCTCGGGAACGCCTCCCCACACGTTGGCCACCCCGGACTGCGCCCATTGATCGGCCAGCTCGCCCATCGGCGACGCAGGGGTGATCGGGTAGATCGCAATCACCTCGCTGACTCGGTGGGCTACGTGGGCTGCCGCCTCGTTCCCGTCGATCGTGACCCATTCGAGATCGGCGGGCGCGGCGGTGGCGGGGACGTCGGAGAGGCTCATCGATCCGAGCCTGTCTGGTCTGCGCCGACGGCCATAGGGGCCAAGGTCCCGTCTGGCGAAGTTGACTCGATGGGTCATAGGTCCCTTGCCGTTCCCGACCGCAGGACCGAGACTTCGAGTCGTCCCCTCACCCGCACGTGGAGCGCGCCATGACGTCAACGAAGACCTGGGTCTACCTCTTCGACCAGATCGCCGATGCCCAAACGGCTGCGGGTGGGGGTTGGGACGAGACCCGCGCCCTGCTCGGAGGCAAGGGCGCCAACCTGGGCGAGATGACCCGTCTCGGCGTGCCCGTGCCGCCGGGCTTCACCATCACGACCGAGGCCTGCATCGCGTACCTCGACGAGGGTGGACGGTTCCCCGACGGCCTGTGGGATCAGGTGCTCGACGCCGTCGGCAAGGTCGAGGCGGCGGCGGGCAAGACGTTCGGCAACGTCGAGCGTCCGCTGTTGCTGTCGTGTCGCAGCGGCGCCAAGTTCTCGATGCCCGGGATGATGGACACGGTGCTCAACATCGGCCTCAACGCCGACGTGATCGCCAGCCTGATCGAGCTCACCGGTGATCCCCACTTCGTCTACGACGCCCAACGGCGACTCGTGCAGATGTTCGGCTCGGTGGTGCTCGGGGTCGACGACGCGCTGTTCGAAGCTCCTCTTGCGAGGTTCCGCGAGCGGGCCCACGCCGCCACCGATGCCGAACTGAGTCCGGCCGACCTCCAGGCGGCAGCCGCGGAGTTCCGGAAGATCGTCGAGCGCCACGCCGGGCAACCCTTCCCTGACGACCCGATCACCCAGCTCCGCGACTCGATCGAGGCCGTGTTCCGCTCGTGGAACGGCAAGCGGGCCATCGACTACCGCAACGCGGCGGGCATCGACCACGATCTCGGCACCGCGGTGAACATCCAGACCATGGTGTTCGGCAACATGGGAGACGACTCGGCCACGGGTGTAGCCATGTCGCGGAACGCCACCACGGGTGAGCCGGCGATCGAGGGCGACTTCCTCGTCAACGCGCAGGGTGAGGACGTGGTCGCGGGTATCCGTGCCACGCGGCCCATCGCCGAGCTGGCCACCGAGATGCCCGAGCGCTACGAGGAGTTCGCCGGCTACTCCCGCTCCCTCGAACAGCACTACCGCAACATGCAGGACATGGAGTTCACCATCGAGCGGGGCAAGCTCTGGATGCTCCAGACCCGCGACGGCAAGCGCACCGCCCAGGCTGCGGTACGCATCGCCGTCGACCAGGCCGATGAGGACCTGATCTCGCGTGACGAGGCGCTCATGCGGATCAAGCCCGAGCAGGTCGACACGTTCCTGCATCCCCAGTTCGTTCCCGACAGCAAGCAAGCGGCGTCGAACGACGGGGCCCTCCTCGGCATCGGCCTGAACGTCGCCCCCGGAGCGGCTGTGGGTGTGGTGGCCTTCGACGCCGACGTCGCCCAGCGTTGGGCCGACGACGAGGGACGTGCGGTCATCATGGCCCGGCCCGAGACCAAGCCCGACGACGTGCACGGCATGTTGGCGGCCAACGGCATCGTCACCAGCCGCGGGGGCCGCACGAGCCACGCAGCGCTCGTCGCCCGCCAGTTCGGCAAGCCGGCGGTGGTCGGGGTCGCGGCCCTCGACATCGACCTCGACGAGCGCGTCCTTCGGGTGGGGACCCGGGTCGTCCACGAAGGCGAGTGGATCTCCCTCGACGGCAACACCGGCGAGATCTTCGTCGGCCAGCTCGAGGTCCGCACGCCCGATCTCGACAACCCGTGGCTCACCAAGCTCCTCGGCTGGGCCGACGAGCGTCGCGACATCGGGGTGTGGACCAACGCCGACACGCCCGCCGACGCCGCGCTGGCCCGCAACTACGGGGCCGAGGGCATCGGCCTCACCCGCACCGAGCACATGTTCTTCGCGACCGATCGCCTGCCCATCGTGCAGCGGATGATCACCGCCGAGCTGCTCGCCGACCAACGGGCCGCGCTCGATCAGCTCCTGCCGTTGCAGCGTGGCGACTTCGCCGGCCTGTTCCGGGCCATGGACGGGCTGTCGG
The DNA here is from genome assembly GCA_024638845.1 of Acidimicrobiales bacterium. GTDB lineage: Bacteria > Actinomycetota > Acidimicrobiia > Acidimicrobiales > JAHEJN01 > JAHEJN01. Next base: position 9,267 of record JAHEJN010000021.1, read on the forward strand.
TCACGATCCGACTGATCGATCCGCCGCTGCACGAGTTCCTGCCGAGCCACGACGAGCTCAGCCACGAGCTCACCGATCTCAAGATCCGGCTCACGGCCGCGTCCGACCTCGCTGAGCTCGACGGGTTGCTGCGTGACATCGAAGTCCGCGAGCATCTGCTCGAACGGGTCGAAGAGCTGCGCGAGTCGAACCCGATGCTGGGGCTTCGTGGCGTTCGGCTGGGCATCATGCGACCCGATCTCACCCGCATGCAGGTCCGGGCCATCTTCGAGGCGGCCTGTGAAGTCGCCGCCGAGGGTGTCGTGGTGCATCCGAAGGTGATGATTCCCCTGGTGAGCCACGTGAACGAGCTGAAGTTCCAGCGTGAGGTGCTCGAAGCCGAGGCCCGGTCGGTCATGGAGGAACGCCGCAGGGAGATCGCCTACGAGTTCGGCACCATGATCGAGATACCCCGTGCTGCGATGACCGCGGCCGAGCTCGCCGAGTTCGCCGAGTTCGTCTCCTTCGGCACCAACGACCTCACCCAGATGACCTACGGCATCAGCCGAGACGACGCCGAAGCCGGCTTCCTCATCAGCTACATCGGAAACGGCCTGCTCGAGCGCAACCCGTTCGCCACGCTCGACGAGGCGGGCGTGGGTGCGCTCATGCGTCTCGCCATCGACGGTGGTCGCCGCCGGCGGCCCGACCTCCAGGTGGGTATCTGCGGTGAGCACGGGGGCGATCCCGAGTCGATCGCGCTGAGCCGGAAGCTCGGGGTCGACTACGTCAGCTGCTCGCCACCTCGCGTGCCGGTGGCCCGATTGGCGGCCGCCCAGGCCGCCATCGTCGGCTGAGCTCAGTCGCCGGCGACGACCTCGTTGGCGCACGCGCGTCCGTCGAACAGGTCGCCCACATTGGCCAGCGTCGTGTTGGCGATGGCCGAGAGCGCCTCCTTCGTGAGAAACGCCTGATGGGCGGTGATCAACACGTTGGGAAACGTGAGCAGCCGGGCGAAGACGTCGTCTTCGATCACCTCGGCGCTGCGGTCTTCGAAGAACAGCCGTGCCTCCTCTTCGTACACGTCGAGGGCGAGCGATCCGATCCGACCCGTCTTCAGACCGTCGACGACGGCTTCGGTGTCGATGAGGGGACCACGGCCGGTGTTCACGAGCATGACCCCTTGCTTCATCGATTCGATGGCCGCGGCGTCGACGAGATGGTGGGTCTCCTCGGTGAGCGGGCAGTTGAGGGTGATGACGTCGGCTCGACCCAACGCGTCCTCGAGCGACGTGTACTCGACACCCAGCTCGACCAGATGGTCGTCGGGATACTGGTCGACGGCGAGCACCTCGCACCGAAGGTGCCACAGGAGCCGAGCCACGATCGTGCCGATCCTTCCCGTCCCGACCACGGCGGCGGTCTTGCCGGCCAGGTCGAAACCGACGAGACCGTCGAGGGAGAAGTTGCCGTCGCGCACCCGGTTGTAGGCACGATGGATGTGACGGTTGAGACCGAGGATGAGGGCCAGTGTGTGCTCGGCCACCGCATTGGGCGAGTAGGCGGGTACCCGCACCACGGTGATACCGAGCCGGGCCGCGGCCTCGAGGTCGACGTTGTTGAACCCGGCGCAGCGCAGCGCCACCGCACGGGTGCCTCCGGCGTGAAGCGCCTCGAGCACCGGTGCCGAGACGACATCGTTGACGAAGACGCACACCACGCGAGCTCCGGCGGCCAGGCCGACGGTCGTGACGTCGAGGCGGGGCTCGAGGTAGGTGAGCTCGTGGCCGTGGGCGAGGTTGGCCTGCTCGAAGGCGGCGCGGTCGTAGGCCTTGGTCGAGAACAGTCGGATCTCGTTGCCGGCGCTGGTCATGGCGGACAGTGTGCCGCTGCCCGACGACAGTGCCACGGCCGGACCGTCGACCGACGGGCCCGGGGCCGAGGGGCCCGACTGCACCACTGCTACGTTCGGTGCGGTGCGGAGCGAGATCGAGCAGTGACGAGCGGCCGAGGGAGGTGCCCCTGTGACCTCGCAGTCCGATGAGCTCGTCGACGAGACGATCGACCTCGTGGGCCGATGGCTCCAACGGTCACGGTCCGAAGAGACCGCCGCCGAACGCGCGGTCGCCGAGCAGCTCGTCGGGGTGATCGCCGAGCCGGCCGGGTTGGCCTTCGCCATGCGCTTCGTCGACCGGGTGATCCGCCCCGACGACGATCGGGTCGCCGCCCATCAGCTCGCGGCCCTCGTGCGCGACGAGCCGCTTCCCGCGTTCCTGTCGCCGATCGACAAGGTGCTGTTGTGGACGGGGGGCCGGCTCGCGCCCGTGGCCCCCCGTGTGGTGATGCCGTTGGCCATACGGCGCATGCGGGGCCTGGTGGGTCACCTCGTCGCCGACGCGGAGCCCGCCGCCATGCGGAGCCACCTCGAGGCGCTTCGAGCGGCACGGTTCCGCGTGAACGTGAACCTCCTCGGCGAGGCGGTGCTCGGCCACGCCGAGGCCGATCGTCGACTGGCTCGGGCCACCGCCCTGCTCGACGATCCCGACGTCGACTACGTCTCGGTGAAGATCTCCGCCGTGGTGGCCCAACTCGACCGGTGGGGATTCGACGAGTCGGTCCATCGGGTCGTGCAACGACTACGGCCGATGGTCACCCGCGCGGCACAGACCTCGCCGCCGACGTTCGTGAACCTCGACATGGAGGAGTACCACGACCTCGAGCTGACCATGGCGGCGTTCATGCGCCTGCTCGATGAACCCGAGCTGCACAGCGCCGATGCCGGCATCGTGCTCCAGGCCTACCTGCCGGACTCCTTCGCCGCCCTCCAGGAGCTCGTGCACTGGGCCGGAGCTCGTCGGCGTCGCCTGGTCGACGGTCGACCTGGGGGCATCGTCAAGATCCGATTGGTGAAGGGAGCGAACCTGGCGATGGAGCACGTCGAGGCCGCGATGCACGGCTGGGAGCTCGCTCCCTATGCCACCAAGGCCGAGACCGACGCCAACTTCAAGCGCTGCCTCGACTGGATGCTCACCCCCGAGCGCACCGAAGCCGTGCACATCGGGCTGGCCAGCCACAACCTCTTCGACGTCGCCTGGGGACACCTCCTCGCGGCCGACCGCGGCGTGAGCGATCGTCTGGAGGTCGAGATGCTCCAGGGGATGGCGCCATCGGCGGCTCGGGTCGTGCGCGACGACTCGAACGGTCTGCTGCTCTACACCCCCGTCGTCCGCTCCGACGACTTCGATGTCGCCATCAGCTACCTCTTCCGACGCCTCGAGGAGAACGCTTCGAAGGAGAACTTCATCCAACACCTCTTCGAGCTCGAACCCGGATCGGCCGCCTTCGCCGCCGAGGCTGCCAAGTTCGCGGCGGCGGTGGCCGAGCGCCATTCGGTGGGCGTCGAGCCGCAACGGACCCAGGATCGGCGCCAGGACCCCCTCCCTGTCGACCCCACCCGCCCCTTCGCCAACGAACCCGACACCGACCCGGCGCTCGCCGCGAATCGCGAGTGGGCCGCCGGGCTGCTGACTCGCGAGCTCACCGGCCCAACGGCTGCGATCGTCGAGGAGTCCACGACCATCGACCGGATCGTCGAGGCCGCCCGGGCGGCGCAGCCGGAATGGGCCGGTCGCTCGACGGCCGAGCGTCGCGCCGTGTTGCATCGCGTGGGAGACGAGCTGGCTCGACGACGGGGCGACCTGATCGCCGCGATGGTCCACGAGGGTTCGAAGACCGTCGCCCAGGCCGACCCCGAGGTCTCCGAGGCCATCGACTTCGCACGGTGGTACGCCGACCATGCCCTCGAGCTCGACGGTCGGCCGGCCGCTCGGTTCGATCCCTTGGGGGTCGTTGCCGTGGCGCCTCCATGGAACTTCCCCGTCGCCATTCCCGCGGGTGGCGTTCTGGCCGCACTGGCCGCGGGCAATGCCGTCGCCTTCAAACCCGCGCCCGAGACGCCCGGTTGCGCCGAGATCGTGGCCGAGTGCTGCTGGGCCGCAGGCGTGCCGACCGCGCTGCTGGCCTACGTGCGGACCCGCGACGATCACATCGGCCGCCACCTCCTCACTCACCCGTCGATTGCGGCCGTGATCCTCACCGGGGCCTACGACACGGCCGCACTGTTCCGCTCGTGGAAGCCCGACCTGCGCATCTTCGCCGAGACCTCGGGAAAGAACGCCCTCGTCATCAGCCCCAATGCCGATCTCGACCTGGCCGTCGCCGACCTCGTCGCCGCGGCGTTCGGTCATGCCGGCCAGAAGTGCTCCGCGGCCAGTCTGGCCATCTGTATCGGCGGCGTGGCCGAATCGCCCCGGTTCCGTCGCCAGCTGATCGACGCCGTGTCGAGTCTCGAGGTCGGCCCGGCCCAGCAGCTCTCCACCACCATGGGACCGCTCATCCACGAGCCGGAGGCCAAGTTGATGCGGGGCCTGACCGAGCTCGACGTCGGCGAGGAATGGCTCGTCGAGCCCCGCCACCTCGACGGGGCGACATGGACACCGGGCATTCGCGTCGGCGTGCGCGCCGGCTCGTGGTTCCATCACACCGAGTGCTTCGGTCCGGTGCTCGGGATCATGCGCGCCGCAAACCTCGAAGAGGCGATCGCGATCCAGAACGCAACCGACTACGGCCTCACCGGTGGGATCCACACCCTCGACCCGGCCGAGGTCGAACGCTGGCTCGACGCCGTCGAGGTGGGCAACGCTTACGTGAACCGATCGATAACCGGAGCCATCGTCGCCCGCCAGCCCTTCGGTGGGTGGAAGCGGTCGAGCATCGGACCCGGCGCGAAGGCCGGCGGCCCCAACTACGTCGCCCAGCTCGGTACCTGGCACCCCACCGACCTCGACCTCGACGACCGTGGGTGGTTGGCGGCAGCCGACGCGAGCGACGCAGCGGCGTGGCGCAGCGAGTTCTCGATCGGCCACGACCCGATCGGGTTGTTCTGCGAGGCCAACGAGTTCCGCTATCGGCCGCTTCCACGAGTTGCGGTGCGGTTCGGTTCGGGGCGCCCCGAGCGTGAGCTCCAACGTGTGCACGCGGCGGCACGAACGGCCGGTGTTCCGCTGGAGATCTCCCACCACGGCCGCGAGACCGTCGAGGCGTTCTCGGCCCGCCTGGGCGGACTCGGCGTGACGCGAGTGCGCGTCCTGGGCGAGATCGCCGACGAGCTCCGGCGCGCGGCCAACGCCGCCGGTGTGCATCTCGCCGACGATCCGGTGACCACCGACGGGCGTATCGAACTGCTCCACTACCTGCGCGAGCAGTCGGTGAGTCGCACGCTGCACCGCTACGGCAACGTCGTGTGAAGCACTGACTAGTGTCGGCCCTGGTGAAGGGCATCCTCCAGTTGACCGACCATGACGATGCGGCCCTGCGCGGCGACCTCGGTCCGGGCCATCAGCTGGCCATGCGCATCGTGGTACGAGTGGCCGAGGTCATGCAGGCGCCGCGTCTGCGGTCGATCACCGGTGCCCACATCGACTCGTGCCTGTACCACGGCACGGCCGGGCTCGACTTCGCCCGGCGGCTGGCCGACGACGGCGCAACCGTCTCGGTTCCCACCACCCTCAACGTGTCGTCGCTCGATCTGCTGCATCCGGAGCTCTACCGGGGAGACGCGGAGACCGCGACCTCCTCCCGGTTGCTGATGGCGCAGTACGAGCGCATGGGGTGTCGCCCCACGTGGACGTGTGCGCCGTACCAGCTCGCGGATCGACCCGGCTTCGGAGACCACGTGGCGTGGGCCGAGTCGAATGCCATCGTGTTCGCCAACTCGGTGCTCGGAGCGCGCACCCATCGCTACGGCGACTTCATCGACATCGCCGCCGCCATCGTCGGCCAGGTGCCCGACGCCGGGCTGCACACCGACGAGGCCCGTCTCGGGCAGATACTGGTCGACGTCACGGGGATCCCCGAACGGGTTCGTGAGCTCGACGTCTTCTATCCGGTGCTCGGGTTGGTGATCGGCGCCGAGGTGGGCACCCGGATACCGGTGATCGTCGGCCTGCCGCCGACCGCGAGCGAGGATCAGCTGAAGGCCATCGGATCCGCCGGCGCCTCATCGGGCAGCCTCGCCATGTTCCATGCCGTCGGATGCACGCCCGAGGCAGCCACGTTCGACGAGGCCTTCGGTGGACGGAGCCCGGCTCGCGAACTGACCGTCACGATGGCCGACATCCGACGGGCGCGCGACCAGCTCACCACCACGAGCGATGCACCTCTCGGCGTCGTGAGTCTCGGCACCCCCCACTATTCGGTCGCCCAGCTGGGCCGCCTCGTCGAGCGCCTGGCCGGCCGTCGCGTGCACCCCGACGTGCGCGTCTACGTGTCCACGGGGCGCGATGTCCTGGCCGAGGTCGACCAGCGCGGCTGGGGCGGGGCACTCGCCGAGGCCGGGGTGCAGATCGTGACCGACACGTGCACCTACATCACCCCCGTGATGGCCGAGGTGCAGGGTGCCGCGATCACCGACTCGGCCAAGTGGGCCTACTACGCACCAGCCAACCTCGGTCTCGATGTGGTGTTCGGCAGCGTCGACGACTGCGTCGAATCGGCGGTCGCCGGCCGAATCGTCCGCGACGAGACGACGTGGGCCGATGGCTGAGCTCGAGGTCGAGCGCACCCTCGTTGCCGGTGCCGCCACCGGACCCGCCCTCGTGCTCGACGAGCCGCTCAGCTTCTGGGGCGGGCTCGAAGCCGAGACCGGCCGCATCACCGATGCCCATCATCCTCAGATGGGCGAGTCGATCACGGGAACCGTCCTGGTCATGGCGGTCGGACGCGGATCGAGCTCGGCGTCGTCGGTGCTGGCCGAGGCCATCCGACTCGGCACGGCACCAACCGCCATGGTCATGCGGGAGCCCGACGAGATCATCGTGCTCGGCGCCATCGCAGCCGAGGAGCTGTACGGCCTCACGATGCCGATCGTCCTGGTGTCGGCCGAGACCATGGCCGGGATCACAACCGGCGAGTCGGTCACCATCGTCGATCGGTGACAGGATGGCCGTCATGCGCGCCGTAGGAGTGAACCAATTCGGTGGGCCCGAGGCACTCGAGGTCGTCGAGCTACCCGAGGTCCATGCCGGTCCGGGTGAGGTGAGGGTACGGGTCCGGGCCGCCACGGTGAACCCCACCGACACGGCCCTGCGCAGCGGCAAGTACTTCGATCCCGCGGCCGGCACTTCGCCGCCGTACGTGCCGGGCATGGACATGGCCGGCGTGATCGACGAGGTCGGACCCGACACGACGACCAGGCTCGAGGTCGGCGACACCGTCATGGCGATGGTGATCCCTCACGAGAGCCACGGCGCCTATCGCGAGAGCATCGTCTTGTCGGCCGATTCGGTGGCCCGAACGCCCGAAGGCGCCTCACTGGTCGAGGCCGCGACCCTGCCGATGAACGGGCTCACCGCCTGGTACACCATCGAGCTGCTGAATCTCCGTCCCGGCCAGACCCTTGCGGTCACCGGTGCTGCGGGCTGTTTCGGCGGGTACCTGGTGCAGCAGGCCAAGTTCGCCGACCTCCGCGTGATCGCCGATGCCTCCGAAGCCGACGACGAGCTGGTGCGTTCCCTCGGCGCCGACGTCGTCGTGCGTCGGGGCGACGACATCGCCTCGCGCATCCTCGCCGAGGTTCCCGACGGCGTCGATGCCCTGGCCGACGGCGCCGTGCAGAACGAGCTCGCCCTTCCGGCCGTCCGCGACGGTGGCGGCTTCGCGTCGGTGCGCAACTGGACGGGCGGCGACGAACGGGGCATCAGCTTCCACAAGGTCTGGGTCTTCGAGCTCGACCACCGGGCCGACCTGCTGGAGGAGCTGCGCCGACAGGTGCAGGCGGGTGCGGTCACACTGCGGGTCGCCGACACCATGGCGATGGAGCACGCGGCCGAAGCTCACCGACGCTTCGAGGCCGGCGGGGTACGCGGCCGGCTCGTCCTCACGTTCTGAACGTGCCGCCGTCAGCGCTGGAGCGCCACGATCGACCCGTCGCCGTGAATGGTGGCGAGGAGCCGATCGCCGTCGGCGAGGAGGTGTTGCGGATTGGCGAGCCCAGCGACGATCGGGGTGGCCGTGACCGGCGCGTCCGCTGGTACCGTCCCGCCCCGTTCGATCGGGAACTCGACGATCTCTCCGGTGACCCACAGCGCGACGACCGCACGGGTGGGGTCCCATGGCGCCACAGCGATACCCGTTGGCGTGGCTGCGACGTCGAAGACCGTCACCGACGGAACGGTCTGCTCACACCGCTCTGCCGTTCCGCCGAAGTTCACCACCGGTACCCGACCACTCACGCACTGGGGCCATCCACCGTCGGCCGGGGCGCCAGACGGCAGATCGTCGTCGATCACGACGATCTCGTCGAGTGGTCGCTTCCCGTCGTAGTAGCCGTCGCTGATCTCGGTGACGAGAAGTCCGCCCGTGCCATCGACGACCGTGGCGTAGGCGTGCTTCATGCCGACCAGGATCGCCACGTCGGCCGCCGAGGGGTCGAGCGGGTCGAGCGACCAGAGCACTCCGGATCCCTCGGCCGCCGCCTCGCCCTGCCGTTTACCACTGGTGTCGTAGAGCAGGCGACCGTCGGGCGTGGTGGTGAGCGAGCCGTTCGAGCGTCCGTTGTTCGGAAGGTCGTCGCGTGCGACGGTGACGGACCCTCCCTCGAGCGGGGCGGTCACCAGTCGAGTGCGTTCCATGATCCAGAGCGCATCGCCCGCAACGGTGACGCCGGTCGGTGTGTCGAGGCCGTCGACCAGCACGTCGACGGTTGCGGCTTCGAGCACGCCGCCCTCCGCCGTCGACTCGGGGAGGTCGATCGCAAGGATCTGGCCCGTCTCGGCCCGTTCACCGCCGGGGCCGAGCACCGCCACGAGCAGTCGGCCGTCGGGATGCCAGGCGATCTGGGTCGGTCCGGCCAGCCCCTCGACGACCGGGGTCACGGTGAACGACGGCGATTCCTCGATCGCCGAATCGGAGCTCGATGCACAGGCTGCGGCCGCCAACGCGGCCACGAATACGAACATCGAGCGCAGCGACACGGCTGGTTCGCCGGTCAGTCGGCGCCGAGGCTCACGAGAAAGCCATCGGGTACCAGGACGTCACCCGGTGCGAGCTCGTCGAGTGACGCGCGACCCAGACCGAGCATCGTGGAGTCGATGCCCAGGCGCATGACGTCGAGCACGTTCTCCACGCCGGCCTGGCCGTTGGCGGCCAGGCCCCAGAGATAGGCCCGCCCGATCATCACGGCCTTGGCGCCCAGCGCGACGGCCTTGACCGCATCACCACCGCGGCGGATGCCACTGTCCATCACCACTTCGACCTGGTCGCCGACGGCGGCAACGATGGCCGGCAGCGCACGGATGGGGGCGGGCGTGCCGTCGAGGTTGTTGCCGCCGTGGTTCGAGACCGAGATGGCGGTGACCCCAGCGTCGACGGCGCGCTTGGCATCGTCGACTCGCATCACGCCCTTCAACATGAGCGGGCCGTCCCACTGCTCGGCCATCCACGCGACGTCGTCCCAGCTGGGCGGCGGCGTTCCCATCCACTCGCCGTAGGCATCGAAGAACTCGACGACGTGCTCGCCGGGCAGATTCCAGTTGGGGGCGCCGAGGCCGGGCAGCTTGCCGACCCTGAGCCATTCGAACAGCCACGCCGGTTTCACGATGGTCTCGGGAACGTGCGACACCATCTCCCTGAACGACAGCGACTGGGGTATGTTCGGCGAGCCCCAGTCGCGGCTGTGGGTGAAGGTCCAGTCGATCGTGAGGATCAACCCGGCTGCACCGGCGGCCCTGGCTCGTTCCATACGGCCGGCGATCCGGTCGCGACTTCCGGCCCAGTAGATCTGGAAGAAGGTGTTGGCGCCGGTGGCAACCACGTCTTCGATCGAGCGGCTGGCGAAGGAGCTGAGCCCCATCGTCACGCCCCGGGCAGCCGCCGCCCGCGCTACAGCCACCTCACCGTCGGGGTGCACCGCCTGCACACCGGTGGGCGAGATGAGTACCGGCATCGACTGGTACTGACCCATCACGGTGACCCCGAGGTCACGACTGGCCGGGGCATCGCCGACACGAGGAGCGAAGCCCAGTTCGTCGAAGGCATCGACATTGTCGCCGAGGGTGGTCCCCCGCTCGGTTCCGGCCACCAGGGCGCCGTACACCGACTTCGGCAGGCGCCGCTTCGCCCGCCGCTGCGCAACGGCAACCGACTCGAACCAGTGCTTGGCCACGTGTCCTCCAGCTCGTGATCGAACCCACACCCTAGAGGCGCGGGTGCGATCGACCCCAGTTCGCCGGGCCGAGATCCCCTCGGGGGACAGAGTATGAAGGTTGTCGATTGGATGTAATGGTGTAATACTTCTTACATGAGTACCCACAGTGACATCACCGCCTGGTTCGGCGGGCGACTGCCCCCCGAGTGGACGGAGCACGACGCTCCCGACATCACCATCGACCGCGAAGAGATCACCGTCGTCGTCGCCATGAACCAGCCCGAGCTCGACGACGCCGACGACGCGGCCCAGGCCCACGCCGACGAGGGTCGCGCCGCCGGTTTCCGGGACGAGACGCGCGAGCGACGAATCGGCATCGCCCGCGAGGCCGAGCACCGCTTCGACCGCAAGGTGGCCTGGGGGGTTCGAATCGGCGACCGGCGCATGCTGTTCACCCACCTGGCCGTTCCGGTCATGACCCGACTCCGCCAACCGGAGCGCCAAGTGCTCGACACCCTCATCGCCTCGGGCGTCGCGCGTTCACGCTCCGACGCCCTCGGCTGGTGCGTCCGGCTGGTCGAGAAGAACCTCGACGAGTGGCTGGCCGAGCTGCGCAAGGCGATCGAAGACGTCGAGCGAGTGCGTTCCGAGGGTCCCGCCGCCTGAGCCGCCATCTTCCTGGCAGACGACCCGTTCGGCGCGACCGTTAGCGTGACGGGGTGACCGGCGCCGATCGACCCCGCTTCTTCTACGGGTGGATCGTGGTCGGGACCGTCTTCCTCACGCTGGGCGTGGTCGCCGGACTGGGCTTCTACAACGCGTCGGTAATCCTGCGTATCGCCGTCGACGACCTCGACGCGTCAGTGAGCGCGGTCTCGGGGGCGACGGCCGTCTTCTTCGGCATCAGCGGGCTCACCGGCTTCGCCCTCTCCCGGCAGATGGAACGGGTCGATCTCCGGTGGTTCTACGCAGGTGGTGGTCTCATCGGAGCCCTCGCCCTGGTGTCGCTCCGGTGGGTCGACTCGGTGGTGGAGCTCTACCTGTTCTTCGCCCTCTTCGGTGTGGGCTTCGCCATGGCCGGACTGGTTCCGGCCACGACCCTCGTGGCCCGGTGGTTCGACCGCCGACGGTCGGTGGCGTTGTCGATCGCATCGACCGGCCTGTCCTTCGGTGGGATCGCCATCACCCCCCTGGCGGCCGGGTTCACCGAGGATCGCGGCCTGGCCGGTGCCGGCCCCTGGCTCGGGCTGGCATGGCTGGTCGGGGTCGTCCCGATTGCCGTGCTGCTGATCCGGTCGCAACCCGCCGACAAGGGCCTCGAGCCCGACGGCGCTCCGGCCCCGCCCGAACCGCAACCACTCGTGGGCGCCACCTTCGAGCAAGCGGCGACCACGCGCTTCTTCAAATTCATCGCCGCCACCTATGCGGTCGTCTTCCTCGCCCAGGTGGGAGGCATGGCCCAGCTGTTCAACCTCGTGTCGGAGCGGGTCGACACCGGGGCGGCCGCCGCCGCCCTGTCGACGCTCGCCTTCTCGAGCGTGGTGGGTCGACTGGCCGGCGGGGTCATCGTCACCCGGGTCTCGACGCAGGGTCTCACGGCCGCGCTCATCGCCGTTCAGGCCGTCGCCCTCGCCATGCTGGCCATGGCCGACACGCGGGTGAGCCTGATCGTGGCCGCGGCGGTCTTCGGCCTGAGCGTCGGCAACGTCTTGATGCTGCAGCCCCTGCTGTTGGCCGAGACCTTCGGTGTGAAGGAGTACTCCCGCATCTACTCGTTCAACCAGCTCGTCGCCACCATCGGTGTTGCGAGTGGGCCGTTCGTGCTGGGCGTGCTGCGCGATCTCTTCGACTACGAGATCGCCTTCCTGATCGCCGGCGCGGTCAACCTGGTCGGTCTGGCGCTTCTCGTCATGGCCGGGCCGATGGCCGAGGCGATCCGGGTGTGGCAGTCTTCGGCGGTCGAGTCCCGACCCGAGATGAGCCAAGGAGTGGCGACGTGAGCACCGACGACACCACGCCAACCGTCCTGTTCTTGTGCGTACACAATGCGGGCCGATCACAAATGGCGGCCGGCTGGCTCCGGCACCTGGCCGGTCATGCGGTCGAGGTCTTCTCTGGCGGCTCGGCTCCCGGGTCGGAGATCAACGCGGTAGCCATCGAGGCGATGCGCGAGCTCGGCATCGACATCACCGACCAGGTTCCTCGACGGTGGACCGACCAGCAGGCCCGCACGGCCGACGTGATCGTCACCATGGGCTGTGGCGACGTCTGTCCCGTGTACCCGGGCAAGCGCTACGAGGACTGGGAGCTCACCGACCCGGCCGGTCGGCCCATCGAGATCGTCCGCCAGGTGCGCGACGACATCAAGACGCGAGTCGAAGGGCTGCTGATCAGCCTCGGAGTCGACTCGTCGACCCGGGAGGCGAGCTGAGGGTCAGAGGTCGAGGGCGCGCACGGCGTCCTCGATACCACGATGAAACGTCGGGTAGGCCCAGATCATGGTTCGGAGCTGGGCCACCGGAATCTCGGCATGAACGGCCAACGCCAGAAGGCCGAGGACCTCACCGCCGTTCGGCCCGGCCGCCGTTGCCCCGACGAGGGTGCCGGTGGCGGCATCGACGACCAGCTTGATGAATCCCTCGTTCCCGGTCTTGTGGAGCCAACCGCGGGCGGTGTGCGGTACGCGCACCGTTGCCGTACGGACGTCGATTCCGGCGTCGCGTGCCTGTGCTTCGGTCATTCCCGCAGCACCGACCTCGGGGTCGGTGAAGGTGACGCGCGGGAGGGCCGCATAGCTGGCCGGCTCGTGATCGTGCCCGAGGATGTCGGCGACGGCGATGTCGGCCTGGTAGACGCCGACATGGGTGAAGGCGCCCTTTCCGGTGATATCACCTACGGCCCACACACCGTCGGTGACTCGGAGATTCTCGTCGACGTCGACTGACCGGGCCGTCTCGTCGAGCCCGAGGGAGCCGACACCGAGCCCGGCCAGATCGGTGCGGCGACCAGTGGCGACGAGGAGTCGGTCGGCCTCCAGGACGGTGCCGTCGTCGAGGGTGACCACGAAGCTCTCGTTGCGCTGTTGGACGCCCGTCGCGGCCGTGCCGGTGTGGACGTCGATGCCCTCGGCCTCGAAGACCTCGGCGACGACCTCGCCGGCCTCGGGTTCCTCGAGCGGCACGAGTCGATCCAGCGCCTCGACGATGGCGACCTGCACCCCGAACCGGGCGAAGACCTGGGCGAGCTCGGCACCGATGGCGCCGCCGCCCAGCACGATCATCGACTCGGGGAGATCCTCGGTCTCTATGGCCTCATGATTCGTCCAGTACGGGGTGTCGGCGAGCCCGGGGATCGGCGGGATCGCCGCACGGGTGCCGGTGGCAATCACGATGCCCCGGGTCGCCTGGAACGTCCGATCGCCGACTGCGACGACGCCGGGACCGACGAGACGGCCCTCGCCGCGGACGAACCGGCCGCCCTTGCCCACGAAGCGCTCGACGGCGACGGTGTCGTCCCAGTTGTCGGTGGCCTCGGCCCGTATCCGCTCGGCCACCGGGCCCCAGTCGGGCGTGACCTCCACCTTGCCGGCAACGCCGGGGATGCGCCGGGCCTCGGCCAACAGGTGGGCGGCGCGGATCATCATCTTCGAAGGAACGCACCCCCAGTACGGGCACTCGCCGCCGACGAGCTCACGGTCGATACCCACCACGTCGAGACCGGCTTCGGCGAGCTGCCCCGCCACCGACTCGCCGGCGGGACCCATACCGATGACGATCACGTCGGCGGATTCGGTCTGGCTGCTCATGGGGGACCTCCTGCGTCCTGGCGCTTCGGCGACGGCCGTCACCGAAGCTGGTACATCGGGAACACACGAACAGGCGAGACCATTTCCCGTTTCTCGGAGGCGATGGCGTCGAAGACCTACCCGCAGCTGACTTCGAAGGTGCCGGGCATCGGCTGTGGTTCCTCCACCTGTCCGCCCTGAGCAAGCTGGACCTGGAAGACATCGATGAACGTGGCCGTGCCCGAGGCACTCGCACCGTCGACGCTGAAGGAGTCGACCTGGCTCTTGCCCGCGAGGTCGGGAAACGAACCCACGATGTCTCCACCGGCGCGGAAGTCGATGGGCACGCCGTTCTCGTCCTCACCGAGGTCGACGCGAACCGATGGCGGCTCCCAGCCCTCGTCGGCCGACGCCTCGTAGTCCTCGATCGGGATGTCGACATCGATGGTGCCCCCGTCGATCCCCGGGATCGGGCCGGCAGCGCCGATGGCGCCTCCCATCGAGATGCAGACCGTGAGGTCGGCCGACAGATCGGCCTCGTAGGTCTCGCCGCCGATGGTCACCACGAGCTTCTTCTCGCCGGCGCTTGCCTCGGGCGCGGGTTCGGCCGCCTCCTCGGCGGCTCCGTCGCTGCTCGCCGGCTCGGTGGCCGTATCGGCCGGTTCTTCGCTCGGCGGCGCGTCCGCCGACGCCGCCGTCGATCCGCTGTCGTCGCCTCCACCACAGCTCGAGACCGTGAACAGCAATGCGAGTACCGTCACGACCGGCCCGACGCCCCTCCGAACAATCGATCCGCCCACCACGTGCCACCCACTTCCCGGCCACTGTCGCGGCCGTCGGGAAAACGCTAGCAGAGAGGTCGCATTCGACCGGTGGGGCGGCGAGACCGTCGAGCGCTGCCTTGGGCACCTTGGCCTCGAGCGGCGGCGGATGGCACCGTGAGGTGACGACGGAACCGAGGAGGTGTCCGCGATGAGGACGATCGGTCTGCTGGGCGGAATGAGCTGGGAGAGCTCCATCGAGTACGAGCGGCTGATCAACGAGGGTGTGCGCGCCCGACTGGGCGGCACCGCCTCGGCCGACCTGTTGATCCGGAGCTACAACTTCGCCGAGATCGAGGAGCTCCAGGCGGCGGGGGGCTGGGACGAGGCCGGCGCACGGCTCGCCGCCGATGCCCGACGCCTGCAGGACGCCGGCGCCGAGCTGATGGTCCTGTGCACCAACACGATGCACGTGATCGCGCCGGCCATCGAGGCGGCCATCACCATCCCCTTCCTGCATCTGGCCGACGCAACTGCAGCCGCGGTGGTCACGGCCGAAGTCGGCACGGTCGGGCTGCTGGGCACCCGGTACACGATGGAGCTCGACTTCTACCGCGAACGTCTACGCCATCGAGGACTCGAGGTCATGGTGCCGGACGAACCCGGTCGTGCGACGGTCCACGACATCATCTACGACGAGCTGGTTCGGGGCATCGTCACCGGCGAGTCGAAACGCCGGTATCTCGACGTGATCGCCCAGCTGGTCGAACGAGGCGCCGCCGGCATCATCGCCGGCTGTACCGAGATCGAGTTGTTGATCTCCCCCGACGACCTCGACGTCGCCTACTTCCCCACCACCCGCCTCCACGCCGAGGCGGCCGTCACGGCCGCGCTCGATTGAGCAGCGCGGCGCGATCAGGCCAGGGTGAGGCCCAGCCGGGCGAGGGCTCCGGCCGGCGCGTCAGTAGCCAGCAGGTGCTCTATGGCCGCGAGCTCGGGCGACAGGTACCGGTCGGGTCCCGGCCCGCCCACCTCGCTCCGTAGCAGGGCGACGAGAGCTCCGGTGGCCGCGGCCGGTTCGAGCGGCTGTCGGAGATCGATGGCGCGAGCCGCCACGACGTACTCGACCGCGAGGATGCGTCGCACGTTGTCGATGACGGTGCGGAGCTTGCGCGCCCCGCCCCAGGCCATGGAGACGTGGTCCTCCTGCATGCCAGACGTGGGTAGCGAGTCGACCGTGGCCGGCACCGCGAGGCGCTTGTTCTCTGCCGCCATCGCGGCCGCCGTGTAGTGGCCGATCATGAGCCCGCTGTCGACGCCGACCTCGTGGGCAAGGAAAGGAGGTAGGCCGTGGTTGCGGGCCTTGTCGAGGAGTCGGTCCATTCGTCGCTCGGCGATGGCGCCGATCTCGGCCATGGCGATGGCCAGGAAGTCGGCGACGAAGCCCAGGGGTGCCCCGTGGAAGTTCCCGCACGACTCGACCCGCCCGTCGGGGAGCACCATCGGGTTGTCGATGGCCGAGGCGAGCTCGACCTCCACCACCCGCCGGATGTGGTCGAGGGTGTCCCTGGCCGCCCCGTGCACCGACGGCGTACACCGGATCGAGTAGGCGTCCTGGACCCGAGGATCGTCGGTGGCGTGGCTGGCCACGATGGGCGATCCCGCGAGCATGGCTCGCAGGTTCGCGGCGCTCGACGCCTGGCCGGGATGGGGCCGGAGGGCCTGGAGATCGGACGCGAACGGGGCGGCGGTGGCCAGAAGCCCCTCGACGGTCATCGCTGCGGTCATGTCGGCCTGCGTGAGCAGGCGCTCGGCGTCGTCGACGGCGAGGCACAACATGCCGAGGATGCCGTCGGTTCCGTTGGTGACCGACAGGCCCTCCTTCTCGACCAGTGTCATCGGGGCGAGGCCGGCGTCGCGCAGCGCATCGGCTGCGGGGCGGCGTCGTCCGTCGTGATGGACCTCGCCCTCGCCCAGCAGAGCCAGCGCCGCATGGGCCAGGGGGGCGAGATCACCGCTGGCGCCGAGCGAGCCGTGTTCGGGGACCACCGGGGAGATCTTCGCATTGAGGAGATCGACCATCGCCTGGGCGACGAGGGGGCGGGCCCCGCTCGCGCCGAGGGCGAGCGTGCGGGCGCGCAGCAGAACCATGGCCCGCACCACCTCGTCCTCGACCGGCTCGCCCATGCCCGCGGCGTGCGAGCGGACGAGCGCCGCCTGGAGGGCATGGCGCCGTTCGACTGGAATCGACACCGTGGCGAGCGCTCCGAAGCCGGTGGAGATGCCGTACCTCGGCTCGCCTTCGGCCAGTCGCTCCACCACCGCCCGCGCAACGGCCATCCGTTCGACCGCCGCCGCCGTCAGCTCCACGTGGGCGCCCTGTCGGGCGACGGTGACGACATCGGCGATCGTGACGCCGGGGCCGTCGAGCTGCACCGTCATGATGCTGCCGCCTCGACGTCGAGGCCGAGATCTCGACCGAGCCGACCGACCGCTTCCACGAGCGCGTCGGCAACCTGCTTGCGGGCCCGCGGCTGCAGACGATGCGCGGGACCGATGACCGACACGGCGATGCCGAGGCTGCCCGTGTCGGTGAGAGCCAGAGACACTGCGGTGGTGTCGGGCTCGACCGCACCGGTGCGGATGGCGACGACACCGGGACAGGCGAGGGCTTCCCCGACGGCGCTTCCGGCGAGGGTGACGTTCTGGCCGACCCACCCGACGTGGCGGATCGCTCGGCTGCTCTCGACGGTGGCGAGGTAGGTGGCAACGGCTCCGTCGCTCACGGCCAGATACGTCGATTCGCCGGTCTGGTCGGCCAGTGACTCGAGGTGCGGTCGGGCCGCGGTGACGAGGCGGTCGAGGGGATCGAGCTCACGGATGGCCGCGGCGATTCGAATCATGGTCGGCCCGACCGAGAATCGACCGGCACTGTCGCGATCGACGTAACCGCGGGCTTCGAGGGCTCGGAGGTGACGCAGTGCCGTTGTGGGCGTGAGCCCCGATGCGGCGGCGGCGGCGGTGAGGTTGCATGGGCCGGCATCGAGGACGATCTCGAGCAGATCGAGGACGCGGCCGATCGATCGCGGTACGGCGTCGGACTCCTCGCCGACTCGGCTCGTCTGGGTCACCATCTCGTCCTCCACCTTGGCGTCCGTGCGTTGTCATCTGCCGACAACTCTTGCCATCGATTGACAACGTACGAGAGCGCGGCGCAGACTGCAAGCATCAGATCCTGAACGCGCCAACGTGGAGCCAGCACCATGTCGACGATCGGCACGCCCGTCACCGGTATCTCTGCCCCTCGCGGCACCGATCTCACCTGCCGCGGCTGGCCCCAGGAAGCCGCGTACCGGATGTTGCAGAACAACCTCGATCCCGAGGTCGCCGAGAACCCCGACGAGCTGGTCGTGTACGGCGGCACCGGTCGGGCCGCTCGCTCGTGGCCGGCGTACCGCGCCATGCTCGCCACCCTCGAGACCCTCGGGGCCGACGAGACCATGCTGGTGCAGTCGGGCAAGCCGGTCGGCGTGCTGGGCACCCACGAGTGGGCGCCACGGGTGCTCATCGCCAACTCGAACCTGGTGCCCGACTGGGCCGACTGGGACGAGTTCCGCCGCCTCGAACATCAGGGGCTGACCATGTACGGGCAGATGACAGCCGGGTCGTGGATCTACATCGGCACCCAGGGCATTCTCCAGGGCACCTACGAGTGCTTCGCCGAGATCGCCCGCAAGCGCTTCGGCGGATCGCTCGCCGGCACGCTCACCATCACCGCCGGCGCCGGCGGCATGGGCGGCGCCCAACCGCTGGCGGTCACCATGAACGACGGCGTCGTCCTCATCATCGACGTCGACCAGCACATGCTCCAGCGACGGGTCGACCATCGGTACCTCGACGAGATCGCGCCCGACTACGCATCGGCGATCGAGCGGGTCACCGCCGCCAAGACGTCCCGCACTCCTCTGTCGGTCGGCCTCCTCGGCAACGCCGCCGACCTGTTGCCCCGACTGCTCGCCGACGGCATCGAGGCCGACGTCGTCACCGATCAGACCAGCGCCCACGACCCGCTCAGCTACGTACCCAACGACCTGTCGCTCGAGGCCGCCGCCGAGCTCAAGCGCAGTCAGCCCGACGAGTACACCCGCCGGGCGCAGGCGGCCATGGCCACCCACTGCCGGGCCATGGTGGGGTTCATGGACGCCGGCGCCGAGGTGTTCGACTACGGCAACAGCCTGCGGGCCGAGGCGAAGCTCGGCGGCTTCGACCGCGCCTTCGACTATCCCGGCTTCCTTCCCGCCTACATCCGTCCGCTGTTCTGTGAGGGCCTGGGCCCGTTTCGTTGGGTGGCGCTGTCGGGCGATCCCGCCGACATCGCGGCGACCGACCGGGCCGTACTCGAGGAGTTCCCCGAGAACGAGTCGCTGGCCCGGTGGATCCGTCTGGCCGGCGAACGGGTCGCCTTCCAGGGCCTGCCCGCGCGTATCTGTTGGCTCGGCTACGGCGAACGGCACCGACTCGGCCTTCGCTTCAACGCCATGGTGGAGTCGGGCGAACTGAAGGCGCCGATCGTGATCGGTCGCGACCACCTCGACTCGGGATCGGTGGCGTCGCCGTATCGCGAGACCGAGGCGATGCTCGACGGATCCGACGCCATCGCCGACTGGCCGCTGTTGAACGGGCTGGTGAACACGTGTTCGGGCGCCACGTGGGTGAGCATCCACCACGGCGGTGGCGTGGGCATCGGCCGATCGATCCACGCCGGCCAGGTGAGCGTGGCCGACGGCACCGACCTCGCCGCCGAGAAGCTCGAGCGAGTCCTCACCAACGACCCCGCCATGGGCGTGATCCGCCACGTCGACGCGGGCTATGACCGCGCGGCCGAGGTCGCCGCCGAACGAGGGGTCCGGGTGCCCATGCAGGAGAGCCCGTGATCATCGAAGGCGACTTCGATCGCGACGGCGCCGTCTGCGTTCGGCAGGCGTTCAGCGCCGAGCACGTCGCGTGGGCGCGTGAGGCGATCGACGCGAACCTGGCCGACCTCTCACCGTTGGCCCGGCGAGCCAGTTCCGACGACGACGCACCGTTCGTCGAGGACTTCTGCAGCTGGAACCGGCTGCCGTCGATGGAGCGATTCATCCGCGAGTCGCCGGCCGCCGCGATCGCCGCCGAGCTGACCGGCTCCAGCTCCATCCGCCTCTACCACGACCACGTCCTGGTCAAGGAGCCGGGAACACGCCAGCGCACACCGTGGCACCAGGACCAGCCGTACTACAACGTCGAAGGCACCCAGAACGCCAGCATGTGGTTCCCGGTCGACCCGGTCGACCGGTCGGCCACCATCGAGTTCATCGCCGGCTCCCACCGGGGGCCGTGGTTCATGCCCCGCACCATCGAGGCCGAGCTCCCCGAAGGGGCGCCGATGGACCATCCGCTCTTCCCGGTGCTGTGGACCCGCACCCACGAATCGGTCGACGCATGACCGTCCGACCGATCCTCGCGATCGGCCACCCGGTGCTTCGCCAGAGGGCCCGGGAGATCACCGCCGACGAGGTGGTGGGTGAGGCCGTGCAGACCCTGATCGACGACCTCCTCGACACCATGCGCCATGCCAACGGCGCCGGGCTCGCCGCCACCCAGATCGGCGAGCTGATGCGTGTCGCCGTCATGGAGGTCACCCACAACCCCCGCTATCCGTACAAGCCGCCCATTTCGCTCACCGTCGCCATCAACCCCGAGATCGAGCCTCTCGACGACGAGCTGGTCGAGATCAACGAGGGCTGTCTCTCGGTGCCGCTGCGCGGGAACGTGCACCGCCATGTGAACATCCGAGTCCGCTACCTCGACCGCGACGGGGTGATGCACGACGAGATCAAGCGGGGCCTCACCGCCGGCACCTGGCAGCACGAGTGCGACCACCTCGACGGTGTCCTGTTCGTCG
>JAHEJN010000021.1:30035-42539 GCA_024638845.1 Acidimicrobiales bacterium
GTGAACATCCGAGTCCGCTACCTCGACCGCGACGGGGTGATGCACGACGAGATCAAGCGGGGCCTCACCGCCGGCACCTGGCAGCACGAGTGCGACCACCTCGACGGTGTCCTGTTCGTCGATCGGGTCACCGACCCGACCACGCTCGCCACGTGGGACGAGTTCGAGACCCACCACCGCGACGCCTTCATCGAGCGGATCACGGCGTTCGTCGAGCGGGTCGGATCGTGACCGAGGGCCCGTACTGGTGTGAGCTGGCGCTCGTCGACGGCCACGTCGTCGCCGACGTATCGGTCACCGTCGCCGATGGCCGATTCGCCTCGGTCGAGCCGGGCACCGCACCGTCGGCGGGCTCCACCCGGCTGCACGGGCTGACGTTGCCCGGTCTGGCCAACGCCCACAGCCATGCGTTCCACCGGGCGCTGCGGTCTCGTACCCAGGTCGAAGGGGGCACGTTCTGGACGTGGCGAGAGCTCATGTACTGCGCCGCGGCGCGCCTCGACCCCGAGCGGTATCACCGCCTTGCGAGGGCCACCTTCGCCGAGATGGTTCTTGCCGGCATCACCGCTGTCGGCGAGTTCCACTACCTGCACCACCAGGCCGACGGCACACCCTATGACGACCCCAACGCGATGGGCGAAGCCCTCCTGGCCGCCGCGGCCGACGCCGGTGTCCGCATCACCCTGCTCGACACGCTCTACCTGCACGGCGGCCTCGAGGCCGCGGGCTATCTGCCGGTCGAGGGCGTCCAGCGCCGCTGTCGCGACCGCAACGCCGACAGCTGGGCCGAGCGGGTCGCATTGCTGCGACCGAGCTCATCGCAGCGCATCGGCGCGGCCATCCACTCGGTGCGGGCCGTCGACCCCGAGTCGATGAGCGCCGCGGTGGAATGGGCCGCCACCACTCAGGCGCCGTTGCACGCTCACGTCTCCGAGCAGCTCGTCGAGAACTACCAGTGCCTGGCTCACCACACGCTGACACCCACGGGGGTCCTCCAGCAGGCAGGCGTCCTCGACCGACGCTTCACTGCGGTGCACGCCACCCACCTGATCGACGACGACATCTCGGCGCTCGCGGCGACCGGGTCGAGCGTCTGTCTGTGCCCCACCACCGAACGTGACCTCGGCGACGGCATCGGTCCGACCACGCTCCTCGCCGACGCCGATGTGCCCATGTGCCTCGGCAGCGACTCACACGCGGTGATCGACCTGTTCGAGGAGGCCCGCGCCGTCGAGCTCGACGAGCGCCTGCGGTCGCAGCGACGGGGCGTGCACACCGTCGAGGACCTGGTCGCGATGGCTACGGTCAACGGTCACCACAGCCTCGGCTGGAGCGACGCCGGCGCCATCGTGGTGGGCGGTCGTGCCGATCTGGTGACCATCGCGCTCGACACCGTCCGCACCGCGGGCACGACGACCGCCAACGCCGCCGAGGCCGCCGTGTTCGCCGCTGCTGCACCCGACGTGACCCACGTGATGATCGACGGGAGCCCGCTGGTCGTCGGCGGGACCCACGTTCGGATCGACGTCGCCGGCGAGCTGCATGCTGCGATCACCGACCTCATGGAATCATGACGGTCGTGGCGTCCTCGCTGGTCATCGACAACATCGGCTCGCTCATCACCAACGATCCGGGTCTCGGACGTGGACCACTGGGAATCGTCGAGGAGGCGTCGGTGGTGATCACCGGCGGAGTGGTGGAGGCGATCGGTTCCGCCGGCGCGATGGCCGACCGGCGGGTCGACGCCGCCGGCGCGTGTGTCCTGCCCGGTTTCGTCGACTCCCACACCCACCTCGTTTTCGCCGGTGACCGGGCCGAGGAGTTCACCGCCCGCATGGCGGGCCGGCCCTACGACGGCGGCGGCATCCGTGTGACCACCGACGCCACCCGGGGCGCGTCGACCGACCTCCTGCACCAGCTCGTTCGGCGCCGCCTGGCCGAAGCCCATTCGGCCGGTACCACCACGATCGAGATCAAGTCGGGCTACGGCCTGAACGTGATCGACGAGGTCCGCTCACTCGAGATCGCTCACACCTACACGCCGGAGTCGACCTTCCTCGGTGCCCACCTGCTGCCGGCCGAGTTCGAGGACCGAGCCGACGACTACATCGATCACGTGTGCGGCGAGATGCTCCGAGGTGCGGTCGGTCACGCCCGCTGGATCGACGCGTTCTGCGAGACCGGTGCCTTCGACGCCGACCAGTGCCGAGCGGTGCTCGAGGCGGGCCGGGCGGCAGGGCTCGGGCTGCGCCTGCACGGCAACCAGCTCGGGCACGGTCCCGGCGTGCAGCTCGCCGTCGAATGCGGCTGTGCCTCGGTCGATCACTGCACCTACCTGAGCGACGTCGACATCGAAGCCCTGGCCGCCAGTGACACCGTCGCCACCTTCCTCCCCGCCGCCGACTTCTCGACCCGTCAGCCCTACCCCGACGCTCGGCGGGTGATCGATGCGGGTGCCACGGTGGCCATCGCCTCGAACTGCAACCCGGGTTCGAGCTACACCACGTCGCTCTCGTTCTGCATCGCCATCGCGGTGAGAGACATGCACATGACCATCGACGAAGCCGTGCAGGCCGTCACCCTCGGTGGCGCGGCGGCGATTCGACGAGATGATGTCGGTCGGCTCACCCCGGGTTCGGCCGGCCACGCCACCATTCTCGACGCACCGACGCACCACCATCTCGCCTACCGCCCCGGCGTTCCCCTCATCCGGCAGACGATCGGACCCCTCGGCGCGCACTACTCCGGTTGACCGAGCGGAGCGTCGAGCTCAGCCGATTCGTCGATCAGTCCCGGGCGAGCAGCAGTTGCTGCAGTGAGGATCATCACCCGAATCGGCGGCTCCTGAGCGAGGGCTGATGCGACGCTGCCGTGCAGCCAATCCGCATCACCGCGGCCATGGGTGCCGATGACGACGAGATCGTGAGCGGCGGCCAGCGCGTGCTCCATGAGGGCCTGCGCCGGCGACCCGGCGAGAACGATGCTGGTCGGCCGTACACCGAGCAGTTCCTCCACGGTCCTGGCCGCCTCGGCCAGAGTGTCTGCCGCGGCCGCTCGTGGCTGTGCTTCTTCCTTCCCTGCGGCGGCGTCGTAGTCGAGTACGTACGCGAGGGTGAGACGACCGATCCGGTCATCGAGGAGTTGGGCCACACCGTGCAGCGCAGCGTGTGCCGCGGCGGAGCCGTCGATGCCGACGAGCACCGACAGCGAACCCGGTCCGCGCTCGCCCCATTGCAGCGTCGTCGGCCGGATCCCGCGCGAGCGGTACCTCGACCAGGCGGCCAGTGGCACGGCAAGTGGTCCGGTCAAGAACGCGATGGCTGTCCACTTCGCCGGGCTGTGGCCCCGACGAACCATGAAGATGGCAACGAGCGAGGCGAGGATGAACCACGCTGCGATCACGAGATCAACCGCGGTCACGGAGACCATCAGAGCAGTCTGACAGCAAGCGCGAGCAGCTGCGCACTCACCCGCGCGTCAGGAAGCGGCGACCGAGTCCGACCGCTGCTCAGCCGCCCCCGATGTCGACGTGATACGCCTCGTAGACCAGGTCGGCGCCGTGTTGGCGGTGCCGGGCGATGACGAGAAGCGCGTTCAGGGCGGCGTCGCGGAGCTCGTCGATCGAGGCATCGCCGTCGGCCATCTCGAGCACCGTCGCGATCTGCTTGGTTATCACCGGGTGCTCGGCCGAGACCTGGTCGATCCGAATACTCAGACGCGGCGCATCCCGGGTGAGATCGAGGAGGAGGCCGTCCTGACCCTCGACCTCGGCGACGTGGTGGGCGAAGGCCTCTTGCAGCCGGTGCAGCGCGCTGCGAGCGGTGGTGCGCCAGTTCGGGTCTTCGGCCGCCATGGCCATGGCAACCTCCACGCCGGAGACGGCTTGTTTCAGATCGAGACGGCGTTCTCGTGCAGCCGCGAACGAGTCGGCGTCGGGCTCGGGGTAGTCGGATTCCATGGTCACCTCCGACGGCATTGTCCCGGGTGATCGAATATCGCGCAAGGGCCGAACGTCCCCTTTTTGGGACATCAGGCGTCAGGCACCGATCGACGAGACGGGCGGGGCATTCTCGTATGATCCGCGAGCGACCTATCATCGGTGTTGACTTATGATAAGTATTTGCTTATGATCACGACATGGACGTCGGTCCCCAGCTCGCGGCCCTCGCCGATCCGACGAGACGATCGATCTACGACCTCATCCGCCGGAACCCCTCGTCGGTGCGCGAGCTCACCGACCAGTTGCCGATCTCCCAGCCGGCCGTGTCGCAGCACCTGCGAGTGCTCGACGATGCGGGCCTGGTGAGCGTGACACCGCAGGGAACCCGTCGCATCTACACCACCGACCCCGGCGGCGTCGCTGCGCTCCGCGCCTGGATCGACACGTTGTGGGACGACGTCCTCGACACCTACACGCAGGCCGCCCGAAAGGAACACCAGCCATGAGACTCTCACTCACCCCGATCGAACCGGTGCGCAAGACGCGTATCGTGCCGCTCGACACCGCCGAGGCCTTCGAACTGTTCACGGCACGGATGGACACGTGGTGGCCGATGTTGACCCATTCGATCACCGAACACGAGGCGGCCGGCGTGCGCTTCGAGCCCTACGTCGGTGGCCACATCGTCGAGCGGGCACCCGACGGAACCGAATACCGGTGGGCCGATGTCATCGCCTGGGACCCTCCGGACCGTTTCGTGGTCGCCTGGCATCCCTCGCTCGAACCCAAGGCCGCCACCATTCTCGAGGTCCGGTTCCACCCCGTCGCCGAGGGCGGCACGCGAGTCGACCTGGAACACCGTGCGTGGGAGGAGCTCGGGTCCGAACGCGGACCCTCGATGCGCAACGGCTACGAGCGAGGATGGGACATCGTGCTCGGGCCCTTCGAACAGGCGACAATGCACGGCGCCTGAACGCTCGGACCGGATACCGTCGCAAGATGTCCGAGTGGAGTCCTGCTACCTGGTTGATCACCGGTGGCCGCAACCGGACGAGTGGCGAGCCCCTGAATGTGGCCCCCGTCTTCGCATCGAACTTCTATCTGCCCGACGACCGGCTCTACAGCCGCAGCAACGGAACCGCCACCACCGATGCGCTCGAGAGCCTGATCGGCGGACTCGAGAACGGTCGGGCCCTGGTGTTCGGATCGGGGATGGCCGCGGCCGCGGTGATCCTCCACCGCCTGCCCGTCGGTTCGCATCTCGCCGTGCCCGAGGAGCCCTACCACGGCGTCGCCGGGCTGATCGCCGAGGGTGAGGCCCAGGGTCGCTGGACGGTGAGTCGGCTCGATCAGTCCGACACGCCCGCCTGGCTCGACGCGTGCAGGACCGCCGACATGGTCTGGCTCGAATCTCCCGAGAATCCGCTGATCACGGTGGCCGACCTGCCGACGATCTGCGCCGCTCCCCGCAAGGACGGCTGCATCGTCGCCGTCGACAGCACCTTCGCCACGCCGCTCAACCAACAGCCACTCGACTATGGCGCCGACGTGGTGATGCACTCGGCCACCAAGTTCATCGGCGGACACTCCGATCTGTTGGCCGGTGCCGTCATCACCCGCAGTGACGAGCTGTACGACGAACTCCATCAGCGGCGGTTGCTCAACGGCGCCAGCATCGGCGCGATGGAAGCCTTCCTCACCATCCGCGGTGCTCGCACCCTGGGCCTCCGCATGGAACGGGCCCAGCACAACGCCATGGAGCTCGCCCAGCGTCTCGAAGCGCACGGCGAGATCGATCGGGTGCTCTACCCCGGCCTACCCAGCCACCCTGACCACGACGTGGCCGCTCGCTTCATGGCCGGATTCGGGGCGATGCTGTCGTTCGAGCCGACCGGCCCCGGCCAACGGGCCACCGCGCTGTGCGAACGCATGGAGCTGGTCCACCATGCCACCAGCCTGGGCGGCATCGAGTCGACCATGGAGCGACGGGCGACCATCGTCGGCCAAGAGCGGATTCCGCCGTCGCTCATCCGGATGAGCGTCGGCTGCGAGGACATCGATGATCTCTGGAGCGATTTCACCCGAGCGCTCGAGGCCACCCGCCGGCCGTGACGACCGGGAACGTCGTCCCTGGCGGGACCTTCGCCCCTGGATCGGCCGCGACGGGCGTGGAAATATGTCCCGCAGCGGCGCGCTCGAATTCGATCGGGTGCGCCATCGTCACGAGCCGTCCAACAGCCGAAGCGGAGTCACACACATGACCGACGGGATCGACCTCGAAACGTTCGAGATGGTCATCGACGCCATCACCTCCTTCGCCGAGGGCGAGCTCGGCGAGACCAAGCTGTTGGAGCTCGACGCCGCCGACGAGTTCCCCGAGGACATCGTGCGCGGCATGTGCGGCGACCAGCTCGGCATCTCGCTGCTGTTCATCCCCGAGGCCTACGGCGGCATGGGTGGCGGTTCCTTCGACGTGTACCGCGTGTGCGAGCTCATGGCCGCAGTCGACCTCGGTGTGGCGACCGGCGTGCTCGCCACCTTCCTCGGCAGTGACCCCATCATGTTCGGTGGCACCGAGGCACAACAGAAGCGCTGGCTCAGCGCCATTGCCGAAGAGGGGCTGCTCATGGCCTACGGGGCAACCGAGCCCGAGGCGGGCAGCGACCTCGCCTCGATGAAGACCGTGGCCGAGCGCATCGAGGAAGACGGCGAGATCGTCGGCTACCGGATCAGCGGTAACAAGCAGTGGATCTCCAACGGCGGCTACGCCGACCTGTACACGATCCTGGCCATGGCGCCCGACGGGCCCAGTTGGTTCGTGGTCGACCGCGACACCCCCGGGTTCACCCACGGCAAGCCCGAGGACAAGCACGGCATCCGCGCCAGCAACACCGCGGCCTTGTCGCTGCAGGATGTCGAGGTTCCCGTCGACCGACTGGTCGGCGACGCCGAGGGCCTCGGACTGCAGCAGGCCCAGGACGTGTTCGGGTACACGCGGCTGATGGTCGCCGCCTTCGGCCTCGGCGCCGGGTGGGAAGCCCTCGACCGCGCGATCCAGTACTCGAGCGAACGCATCCAGGCCGGCGGTCCGCTGTCGGAGAAACAGGGTTACACCCACAAGCTCATCGTTCCCCACGTCGCCCGGCTCGAGGCCAGTCGGGCCTACATCGAGGAAACGGCCGCCCGTCTCGACGAGGGCGAGGAAGAGCTCAACACCGAGGGGGCCATCGCCAAGTACCTCGCCAGCGAGGCCGGTAACGACGCCGCCGACGCCGCCATCCAGGCCCACGGCGGGTACGGCTACACCAAGGAGTACATGGTCGAGAAGATCAAGCGCGACGTGCGGATCACCACGATCTACGAGGGCACCTCCGAGATCATGGAGATGACGATCGGCCGCGACCGCTGGCAGCACCATCTCAAGACCCGCGGCCAGTACTACCACGATGCGGCGGCCGGGCTCGAGGCGTTGCATGCCAGCCATCCCGATGTCGGTGCCGACGTGGCCGCCCTCGCCCACCATGCCCTTGCCGTCGTCATGGAGACCGCGCGTGAGCACCGACTCACGCGCAACCAACACCTGCTGTTCCGCATCGGCGAGCTCGTCGCCCACGTGGAGTGCGCCGGTGCGCTCGCTCGCCGGTGCGCACTCGTGGCCGACGGCAAGGTGTCACCCAAGGCGCGGCTACGGCTCGACCCCGAAGGCCTGGCGGCCGTGAGTCGCGTCTTTGCCCGCGAGGCGGCCACCAAGGTGGCCGAGGAGGGCGTGCACTGGGTTCTCGGGGCGAGCGAAGCGGGCATGGTCGAACCGGCGGCCCTCATGCGTACCGCCGGCACCGACGCCATCCAACGAGCCCAGTCGGGCCTGTTGCGCGACATGGACGAGGTCGCCCGTGCGATCTACGCCAACGTCGTGCCGGCATGACCACCACCAGAACGACAACCAGCTCAGAGGAGCTCCACCATGGCTGAGACCGTCGACCGCGCCATCGCCATCGTCGGCGTGGGCGCCGTCCTCCCCGACGCGCCCGACGTTCCCACCTTCTGGGACAACATCACGAACAAGCGCTACAGCATCAGCGAGGTCGATGACCGCTGGAACCCCGATTACTACTACGACGACGACCGTCAGGCGACCAACAAGACGTATTCGAAGATCGGTGGCTGGGTCCGCGACTGGGACTGGGAGCCGCTCCAGTGGCGGCTGCCGATTCCGCCGAAGGTGAGCGATGCCATGGATCGCACCCAGCAGTGGGCGATCGTCGCCGCCCGACAGGCCCTGGCCGACTACGGGTACCCCGACCGGGCCCTCGACAACGATCGGACCGCGGTGATCCTGGGCAACGCCATGGGCGGAGACCTCCACTATCTCACCGCAATGAGCGTGTACTTCCCCGAGTACGCCGACGAACTGGCCCAGGCTCCGTCGTTCGCCGCGCTCGCGCCCGACCTCAAGGCCACGATCATCGAGGAGATGCAGAGCGGGGTGCGGGGACGGTTCCCCGGCATCACCGAGGACACCATGCCCGGCGAGCTCGCCAACATCATCGCCGGACGCATCGCCAACCTGTTCGACTTCCACGGGCCGAACTTCACCGTCGATGCCGCGTGCGCATCGGCGATGGCTGCCATCGACGCTGCCGTGGAGGGCCTCGAGACCGGCGACTTCGACGCCGTGCTCAGCGGTGGCGTCGACGCGAACATGAGCGCCAGCACCTTCGTGAAGTTCTGCAAGATCGGCGCGTTGTCGGCCACGGGTACCCGTCCCTTCGGCGATGGCGCCGACGGCTTCGTGATGGGCGAAGGCGCGGCCGTGTTCCTCCTCAAGCGCCTCGCCGACGCCGAACGCGACGCCGACCGTGTCTATGCCGTCATTCGCGGCATCGGCGGGGCAAGCGACGGCAAGGGCAAGGGCATCACGGCCCCGAACCCGATCGGCCAACGACTCGCCATCCGCCGGGCCTGGCACAACGCCGACCTCGTGCCCGGCTCCGCGACGCTCATCGAGGCCCACGGCACGTCGACCAAGGTCGGCGACGTCGTCGAGTCGGAGAGCATCGCCGACGCCTTCGCCGACTTCGCTCTGGCACCGGGCTCGGTGGCCCTCGGTTCGGTGAAGTCGAACATCGGCCATCTCAAGGGTGCGGCCGGCGCGGCCGGGATGCTCAAGGCCGCCTTGGCCCTCGACGCCAAGATGCTGCCGCCATCGCTGGGGGCCGAGCATCCCAACCCCAACATCGACTTCGAGCATTCGCCGCTGGCAGTGAACACCGAGCTGCGCCCCTGGGAGGTCAACGGCCACGTCCGCTCCGCCGGAGTGAGTGCCTTCGGCTTCGGGGGCACCAACTTCCACATGGTGCTCGAAGAGCACGTGCCGGGCCGGCTCAGCGTCGGCCGCCAGGAGGCGTCAGCTGCGGTCGGATCGACGGCCGCTTCACCGACCGCGGGCACAGCGCAATCCACCGACGCCATGGCGTTGAAGACGCCGCTGCGGGGCGCCATCGTGATCGGTGGGGCCGACAACAGCATCGTCTCGGCTCGGCTGGCCGAGATCCAGGCCGACGCCGAGTCCGGATCGATACCCGCGCCCGCGCCCCCGGCCGAATCCGACCTCCGGGCCGATGTCCGTGTCTCCATCGACTTCGGCGACGCCGACGAGCTCGCATCCCGGGCCGCCAAGGCACGCAAGGCGCTCGACTCCGACAATGCGGCCGCGTGGCGGCTGCTGGCCAACCAGGGCGTCTTCCACGGCATCGGACCTGCGCATCAGGTGGCGATGCTCTACACCGGACAGGGCTCACAGTACGTCAACATGCTGGCCGAGCTGCGCGACAGCGAACCGATCGTGCGGGCCACCTTCGACGAAGCCGACCGCATCATGGAGCCGTTGATCGGGCGGCCGTTGAGCGAGATCATCTTCGTCGACCCCGACGACGAGGCTGCAGTCGCCGAGGCGACCGAACAGCTCCGCCAGACCGAGATCACCCAACCCGCCGTCCTCACCGCCGACCTGGCCCTCACCCGGCTGCTCGACGCCTACGGGATCCAGCCCGACATGGTGATGGGTCACAGCCTCGGCGAGTACGGGGCCCTCGTGGCCTCGGGAGCGCTCCCGTTCGCCGACGCGCTCGAGGCGGTGAGCGCCCGCGGTCGGGAGATGGCCAACGTCTCGGTCGACGACAACGGGCTGATGATCGCCGTGTTCGCCCCGATCGAGGAGGTCGAGGCGATCATCGCCACCATCGAGCCCTACGTGGTGATCGCCAACATCAACAGCCAGCACCAGGCCGTCGTCGGCGGGTCGACCCCCGGGGTCGAGGCCGCCACGGCCGCGCTCACCTCAGCGGGCCATCAAGTCGTGCCCCTCCCCGTGAGCCACGCCTTCCACACCGAGATCGTGGCCCCCGCCGCCGAATCGCTGAGGCAGGTGCTCACCCGTCTCGACATCCATCCACCCGCCATCCCCACAGTGGCCAACGTGAACGGCGAGTTCTACCCCATGGGTCCCGCCGTCGCGCCCGACATCGTCGAGATCCTCGGCCGCCAGGTCGCTTCACCCGTGCAATTCGTAGCCGGACTCCACACCCTCCACGATGCCGGCGCACGGGTCTTCGTCGAGGTCGGCCCCAAGCGGGCGCTGCACGGCTTCGTCGAAGACGTGCTCGGCGACGATCCGAAGGTCATGGCCCTCTACACCAACCACCCCAAGACGGGGGGAGTCGTTTCGTTCAACCAGGCGCTCTGCGGTCTGTATGCGTCGGGCTTGGGCGTCGGTACCCGCGACCTATCGGCCGAGACGAGCCCGGCCCCGCCGACTCCGGTGGCGCCGGTCGCTTCTGCCGCAACGGCGGCGCCCGTCGCTGCGACCGGTTCCGATCGCTATGTCGAGCTCGGCCACCTCTTTGCCGACGTGCTCGAACGCGGCTATCAGGTGCTCACCGGGAGCAGTCCGACCGGAGCTCCCGGCGACGCCGGCCGACTCGGCGACGGCGAGCCGGTGGTCATCACCGGGGCCGCCCTCGGCCTGCCCGGCACCGAGCGGGTGTTCGACGACCGCAACATCGTTCGCCTGCTCGATGGTGAGTCGTTCATCGATGCGATCCCGGTTGCGATGCGTGAGCGGATCGTCGACAAGCACATCACCCGCCTCGTGAAGAGCGAAGCAGGAGGCGGCCGCTTCGAGTCGATCGACTCACCGCACGACGTGATCAAGCTCGCAGGCCGCAAGGGCCAGCTCGACATCGTGTCGGAGTTCGGCCTGGACGCTGAGCGCAAGGCTGCGCTCGACCCGGCCACCGAGCTCGCCATCGGGGCCGGCATCGACGCCATGCGCGACGCCGGGCTGCCGATTGCGATGCGGTACAAGACCACCAGTACCGGCAGCAAGCTGCCCGAGGCGTGGGCCCTGCCCGCCACCGAGCGCGACGACACCGCCGTGATCTTCGCATCGGCGTTCCCCGGCACCGACCGTCTCATCGACGAGGTGACCCGCTACGAGCACGACCGAGCCCGGCACGACCGGCTCGAGGCTCTCCAGCACCTCCGCTCCCGGATGGCGGCCGACAATCCACTGGTCGACGAGCTCGACCACATGATCCACGAGCTGAGCGCCACGATCGAGACCGACTCGTACCAGTTCGACCGCCGATTCCTGTTCAAGGCGCTCTCGATGGGTCACGCCCAGTTCGCCGAGCACATCGGCGCCCGCGGCCCGAACACCCAGATCAACTCGGCCTGCGCCAGCACCACTCAGGCGGTCGCCATCGCCGAGGACTGGATCCGGATGGGGCGGGCCAAGCGCGTCATCATCATCGCCGGCGACGACGTCACCAGCGACATCCTGATGGACTGGGTGGGGGCCGGCTTCCTGTCGACCGGCGCCGCCGCCACCGACGAAGTGGTCGAAGAGGCGGCGCTTCCCTTCGATCGACGCCGACACGGCATGATCCTGGGCATGGGCGCAGCCGCGATCGTCGTCGAGCGCGCCGACACTGCGCGCGCGCGTGGGATCCGACCGATCTGTGAGGTCTTGAGCACCTCGACCGCGAACAGCGCATTCCACGGGAGCCGTCTCGACGTCACCCACATCCGCGACGTGATGGAAGACGTGATTTCCCGAGCCGAGCGGCGATGGGGCATCGACCGGCACCAGATCGCCCCGGCCACGGTGTTCGTCTCCCACGAGACCTACACCCCCGCGCGGGGAGGCAGCGCCCAGGCCGAGGTCGACGCGCTCCGGCACGTGTTCGGATCGAGCGCCGACTCGATCGTGGTCGCCAACACCAAGGGCTACACGGGCCATGCAATGGGGGTCGGCATCGAAGATGTGCTCGCCATCAAGTCGCTCGAGACCGGGATCGTTCCGCCGATCGCCAACGTGAAGGAAACCGATCCCGACCTGGGGCCGCTGAATCTCTCGAAGGGTGGCGCCTACCCCGTCACCTACGCCCTGCGCCTCGGCGCCGGGTTCGGTTCGCAGATCAGCATGTCGCTCATGCGCTGGGTGCCGGGCCCCGATGGCCGCCACCGTGAGCCCGATGAACTGGGCTTCGAGTACCGCGTGA
>JAHEJN010000022.1:0-4777 GCA_024638845.1 Acidimicrobiales bacterium
TTCCAGTAGGCCCGTTCGATGCTGACTGCCTCCTGACTCCGAGAGTCCGTTTCGTCAGCCGGCGGTCAGCTCCCGCGACCGGCCAGGTCGCGCCCTGCTCTCGACGGCGCCGTTGAAGTGTCCACAGAGCGGGCTACCGTCTCGGCTCGTGTCCGACGACCTCGTACGCAATCGTTCGCTCATCACGAAGCTGGCGACCCTCGCTTCGAGTCGTTGGAAGGTCACGCTGGCCGCCTGGCTCGCGGTGATCGCCATCGGTGGTATCGCCTACGCAGGTGGGCTCGCCCGCGAAGGCTTTCCTCCGGTGAACCTTCCCATCGTCGTCGTCGACGGCAACTACTTCGTCGACGATGCCGAGGGCGTCGATGCCGATGTCACCGTGCCGTTGCAGGCGGCCTACACCGAGCTCGACGGCGTCGTCGAGGTGCAGACCTTCTCACTGGACAACGCATTCGCCGTTGTCGTCGAGTTCGACGACTCGTTCAGTTCACCCGACGGTGCCGCCGTGCTCGCGGCGGCCAATACGTCGATCGCGCTTCCTCCCGAGGCCGACGTGACGGTCCGTCCCATCGACGCCACCAAGTTCCTCGAGGTCTACGACCTGCTGGTGACGGTGAGCGGTCCCGCCGACGCCACCGCGGCCGATCTCGAGGCGCAAGCAGCGGTGCTCCAGACCTATCTCGAGACCGGCAACGGCGTCGATCGAGCCGACATCCGCAACCTGCTCACCGAAGGCGTCAATCCCGTCACCGGCGACACCGAGACCCGTCGCACGCGCTTCGTTCGTGTCGCCTTCGCCGAGACCGGACGCTACGACGAGGCGATCGCCATCGGTCTGGTACGCAGCCCCGACACCAACCTCGACCTGCTGGGCTTCAGCGACGAGATCAACGACCTGCTCGACAACGAGACCGTCCTGGCCGACGGCTACAGCGCGGCGGTCACCGCCGACTTCGCCCAGGACATCCGCAACCAGATCTCCTCGCTCACCCGCAACCTGCTCACCGGCCTCATCGCCGTGGCCATCGTCAGCTTCATCCTGATCGGCTGGCGGGTCTCCATCATCACGGCCGCGTTCATGGCCACGGTGACCATGGCAGCGCTCGGCGGGCTCTGGTTCCTCGGCTACTCGCTCAACACCATCACGCTGTTCGGGCTCATCTTGACCCTCGGCCTCCTCGTCGACGACGCCATCGTCATCTCCGAGTCGATCGACGCGAACCGCCGCGAGTCCGACGACTCGCTCACCGTGGTGCGGGTCGCGATCAATCGGGTCGGCACGGCGTCGCTCGCCGGCACGCTCACCACCGTGTTGGTCTTTGCACCGCTGCTGTTCGTGGGGGGCGTGCTCGGCGAGTTCATCCGCGCCATTCCGGCGACGGTGATCCTCACGCTGTTGCTGTCGTTCCTGTTCTCGGTGGTGTTCATCCCCGCGATCGCCCGGCCCTTCGTCCTCGGCGGCGTGACCCCGCACAACGTGATGACCCGGACCGAGCGACGAGTGGCCGGTCGCCTGGCCCAGTTGGCGGAGTACCCGTCGAGTCACGGCTGGAAAGGAGTGCTCGCCGGTCTCGGTGTGGTCGTGGCTGCGGTCGCCGTCGTCTTCGGGTCGTTCCAGATCGCGGCCACACTCGGGTTCAACATCTTTCCGCCGAGCGACGATGCCAACGCCATGTTCGTGACCGTCGACTTCGACGCGGGCACCACCATCGAGCAGGCCCAGGACATCTCCGACGACGTCGATGCCATCGTCATCGAGACGCTCGGCGGCGACCTGGTGCAGTCGCAGTACATCAACGGCAACGAACGACAACTGCTCACCCTCGTCGACCTCACGCCCTTCGACGAGCGCGACACGAAGGCGCCGGCCTACGTCGATCTTCTCGAGGCTCGTATCGCGCAGCTGCCCGGCCTGCGCGTCTCGGTGGCCCCACTCGAGAACGGCCCACCGGTCGAGGACTTCCCGTTTGCCGCCCAGATCTCGGTCGACGCCGACACGATCGCGGCCGGCGAGTCGCTGGCCCTCGATCTCCGCGAGCAGCTGATCGGCGTCACCCTCGACAAGGCCTCGGGCGAGGACACGACGATCGAGGACGCCATCGTGTCGACCGAAGGGCAGGTCTACCGGATCGACGGAGCCCGCCAGATCGAGGTGCGCGCCTCGTTCAGCAACGACGATCTCACCAACAACCTCGAGGCCACCGAGGACCTGGTGAACGACATCTACGGCCCCGACGACCTCCAGGCCCTCGGGCTCGCCGACGACGCAATCGGCTTCGACTTCGGACAGGAGTCCGACAACCAGGAGGACTTCGCCTCGTTGGGCCGAGCGCTGATCGTGGCCCTGGCCCTCATGCTGTTGCTCCTCGTGGTCCAGTTCCGCTCGATCGTGCAGCCGTTGTTGATCTTCCTGGCCATCCCGTTCAGCTTCTTCGGGGTGTTCACCGCCCTGAGCCTCACCGGCAATCCCATCAGCTTCTTCGTGGCTGTCGGCTTCATCGCCCTGATCGGTGTGGTGGTGAACAACACGATCCTGCTCGTCGATGCGGCCAACCAGGCCCGGCGACGCGGACTGCGCCCGGGCGAGGCCATCGCCGAGGCGGTCGAGCGCCGCTTCCGGCCACTGGTCGCCACGACCCTCACCACCGTCGTCGGCCTCTTGCCGCTGGCGCTCAGCGACCCGTTCTGGGAGTCGCTCAGCTTCACGCTCATCGGCGGGCTGATCAGCTCGACCATCATGGTCTTGCTGGCCTTTCCCGTGTTCTACCTGATCGTCGAGAAGTTGCGGACCTCGGTGCGCAACATGGCACGCCGTCGTCTCGACAAGCCGCTGGTCTGAGCCACCTTGCTAGTTGACCGGTCGTCTAGCAACCCGTAGCCTGCCGCGGTGGGTTCAGACGCATCGATCCGAGAACGGGTGGGTGATCTCCCCACCCCCGAGTTCTCCGACACGCCGGTCACGGTCGCGCCGCCACTTGCCGAGGCCAAGGTGGCGATCGTGACCACCGCCGGGCTGCGGCCCGCAGGCGAGATCGAGCTCTGGCAGCCGACCGATGCCTCCTTCACCGTCCTTCCCGCCGACGCACGCGACCTGCAGCTGTCGCACTTCTCGCCCAACTTCGACCGCAGCGGCTTCGCCGCCGACATCAACGTCGTGTACCCGGTCGACCGGCTCCAGGCGATGGCCGATGCCGGGGAGATCGGGAGCGTCGCCGACCGCAACCTGTCGTTCATGGGGGCCCAGTTCGACGCCACGTTCACCACGATCCTGCTCGACACCGGCCCCGCCGCGGCGCAGGTACTGCTCGACCAGGGCGTCGACGTGGTGCTCCTCACCCCCATATGACCGTTCTGCACGCGCACCGTGGGTGTGCTCTCCCGAGTCCTCGAAGCAGCCGGTCTGGCCACGGTCGGGCTGTCGTTGGTCCGCCGCCAGGCCGAGAACACCAAGGCGCCCCGCTTCCTGAACGTCGAATTCCCCCTCGGCCGACCCCTGGGCAGGCCCGATGATGTCGCGTTCCAGACCGATGTCCTGCGCCGGGCCTTGGCCCTGCTCGAACGTACCGATGTGCCGGTGCTGGTCGATCATCCCGAGGTGATCGAGGACGAGACGGGCGTGGTCGCATCGTGTGCGCTGCCGCCACGCCACGATCCGAACCTGCACCCTGCGGTCGACGAGGCCCAGGGTCTGCGCGCTGCGTACAACCGCCAGCTCGAAGCCTCGGGTGGCCGTACTGCGGTGGGCCGAGTGGCCGGACCCGACGGCATCGGTGGTCTGATCCTGAAGTTCGCCGCCATCGCCGATGGTGCGTCGCTGGACGACGTCGACCTCGACGCCTCAGGAGTCCGAGCGGCCGGACAGGACGTGCGCGCCTACTACGAGGAGGCGGGGCTGGCGCTGTCCGACCATGTGCCGGCGGCCCGCCAGATCGAGACGTGGTTCTACACCCAAACCCGGACCGGCCCGATCATCCGGGCCGCCTCCGCAGCCCTCGCCGACGCCGGCGTCGATCGCTCCACGTGGTACTACATGCTGCCCGGCACCCAAGCCTGAAAGGACCCGAGCCCCACCCGTGAACGACTCCTCCCCGCACTACGACATCGAGTTCTTCTGGGATCCCGTGTGTCCCTTCGCCTGGATCACCTCGCGCTGGATCGAGAAGGTGGTCGCCCAGACCGACTACTCCGTCGACTGGCGCTTCATCTCGCTGCGGCTGGTGAACAAGGCCAAGGATTACGCCACCGAGTTCCCGACCGAGTACGAGTTCGGGCACACGGCCGGCCTTCGCTTCCTGCGCGTCGCGGCTGCGGTCCGGGCCGACCTCGGTCGCGAACCCATGGGAGCGTTGGTCACCGAGTTCGGCCGAAGCTACTGGGACCAGCCCCAGGGCTCCGGAATCGGCCGTCGGCTGAGCACGACCGAGCACGCCGAGGCGGTACTCGACGCGGCGGGCGTGCCGCTGCACTACGCCGCCGCGCTCGACGACACCTCGTGGGACGAGCTCCTCGCGGAAGAGACCGAGCTGGCGTTGTCGCGTACCGGACGCGATGTCGGCACGCCGATCATCTCGTTCCGCCCTCCCGATGGGGTCTCGTTCTTCGGGCCGGTGATCTCGCGGGTGCCATCCGACGAGGACGCCGTTCGCCTCTGGGATGCCGTGACCACGCTTGCCGCCTTCCCCGGCTTCGCCGAGATGAAGCGCAGCCTGCGTGAGAAACCACAGCTCCGGGTGATCGGTGGCATCAGCGACGAGGTCGTCCACGAAGACTGGACCGG
>JAHEJN010000022.1:4877-42208 GCA_024638845.1 Acidimicrobiales bacterium
CCGTGACCACGCTTGCCGCCTTCCCCGGCTTCGCCGAGATGAAGCGCAGCCTGCGTGAGAAACCACAGCTCCGGGTGATCGGTGGCATCAGCGACGAGGTCGTCCACGAAGACTGGACCGGCGGCCATCGGCGCGGCCATCTGGCCAGCGATCGGATCTCCGAGGCGCGGTGATGGACGCCCGTGAGCGGCTCCTCGACGCGGCAGGTTCGCTCATGCACGAGCGGGGCTACGAGGCGGTCGGCGTGGCCGAGCTGTGTGCCCGTGCCGGGGTGAAGAAGGGGAGCTTCTACCACTTCTTCCCGTCGAAGCAGGCCCTGGCCCTCGAGGTGATCGACCGAACCTGGTCGACGACGCGGGCCACTGTGTTCGCCGACACCTTCGACGTCGACGATCTCCCCGCAGTCGACGCCATCGAACTGTACGGGCAGAGGCTCGCCGAACGACTCCGCACCGGCGCCGACGCCACCGGCCAGGTGAACGGTTGCCGCTTCGGCAACTTCGCGGTCGAGCTGTCGACACGCGACGAGGTGATCCGCGCTCGGGTGGCTGAGGTGCTGGGCGAGATGGCGGCCGTCGTGGGCGACTCGCTGCACCGTGACGTCGAGGCCGGCCGGCTCCGCCGCGATCTCGACGTCGATGCCGTTGCCGCGGCGGTGATCGCCCACATGGAGGGGCTGATGGTCGTGGCCAAGGCCAACCGCGACCCCGACGTTCTCGCCGGCCTCGGGGCCACGGCCCGATGCCTCGTGGCCTGAGGTGGCAGCCACCGAGTCGGAGCCGGCCCGCGTGGTTCGCGCGGCGAGTGCCGAGCCGCTGTCGGTACGGGCGATGCCCCTGCTCTTCGTGTTCCTGTGGAGCACCGGATTCATCGGCGCCAGGTACGGCCTTCCCGACGCGGCTCCGATGTCGTTCCTCACCATCCGCTTCGTCATCGTCGTCGCCGGTCTGCTCCTCGCCTCGCTGGTCATGCGAGCGCCATGGCCCCAGGGCATCGACATCGCCCACGCCGCAGTTGTCGGCGTGCTCCTCCACGGTGTGTACCTCGGTGGGGTGTTCGCGTCGATCGATGCCGGCGTCGACCTGGCCGTCGCCGCGATCATCGTCGGGATCCAGCCGATCCTCACTGCGGTCGTATCGGGGCGCGTCCTCGGCGAGCACGTGACCCGCCGACAGTGGGGCGGTCTGGTCCTCGGTCTCGTCGGCGTGGCCCTCGTGGTCTGGGTGAAGCTCGACGACGGCGGCTCGGTCCGGGGCATGGCGTTCTCCTTCCTGGCGCTGTTCGGGGTGACCATCGGCACGATCTGGCAGAAGCGCTACTGCGGGCGGCTCGACATCCGCACCAGTGGCGTGGTGCAGTTCTCCGCCGCGCTGGTTCCGGTGGCGATTCTGGCCCTGTTCGTGGAGGGGTGGGACGTCACCGTCACCCGCGACTTCGTGTTCGCGGTCGCATGGCTCGTGATCGTGTTGTCCTTCGGCGCCATCACCCTGCTCGCCCTGCTCCTGCGTCGAGGCACGGCCAGCCGCACGGCCAGCCTCTTCTACCTCGTGCCGGCATCGACCGCGGTCCTCGCGTGGCTCCTCTTCGACGAACAGCTCGGATGGCTGACGGTTGTCGGGATGGGCGTGGCGATGGCGGGCGTGGCGCTGGTGAACGCCTCGCCGCGAGTGGCCGGGTGATCAGCTCGTGCGAAAGCCCTCGAGCGCGGCGCTCAGCTTGTCGCGGTACTCGGCGGCTCGGCGCAGCTTGAGATCCTCGTAGCCCCGCACGAGGTCGGGGAGGTTCGCGATGGCGACCGCCTCGGCGTGGTTCTCGGTGGTGAGCGCCGGATAGACCTCGGCGAGGGCGGCTCGGAACTCGCCGGGCAGCTCGCGCTCGAGTCGACGCATCTCGGTGCGCCCGAAGGGATCGAGCCGGGTGCCCCGAAGCCGTTTACCCGCCCGGAGCGCCTTGATGGCCGGGGTGGCCCACGAGCCGATCGGGATCTTCTTGTCGAGGCCGAGCGCCTTCAGCATCGGGGGATGGAGGTGCCAATGGAAGGCGGCGCCGGTCCCGCCGACCGATTCGACGATCTCGTCGGCCTCGGGCGCCAACATGAGCCGCGCCACCTCGTACTCGTCCTTGTAGGCCATGAGCTTGTGCACCGATCGAGCCACCGTCTCGGTGAAGACCGTGGAGTCGGCCGACACCCGCTGCTCCGCGTCGCGCGCCCTGGCCACTTCGTCGAGGAAGGAGGACGCGTACTTCGCGTCCTGGTAGGCGACCAGGTCGGCGGTGAGC
This sequence comes from Acidimicrobiales bacterium, assembly GCA_024638845.1. Lineage (GTDB taxonomy): Bacteria > Actinomycetota > Acidimicrobiia > Acidimicrobiales > JAHEJN01 > JAHEJN01. The sequence goes on from JAHEJN010000022.1 coordinate 7,158, forward strand.
AGCGACAGCACGTCGCGCAGTGGTGTGTCGTCGGTGATCTCGTCGAGGCGTCGGGCCAGGTTGCGCGGCAGGTCGCTCGTCGTGGTCCCGACGCCCCGGCCGTCGCCCGGGGTGGCCAGCGCTTCGACGGCGGCCGCGTCGTGGGCCCAGCGCCGACCCCAGTCGAAGGCGGCCAGGTTGGCGTCGACGGCCACTCCGTTGAGGTCGATGGCCCGCTCGATCGACTCGACCGACAGCGGCAGCCCGCCGGCCTGGACCGCAACGCCCAACAGGAACACGTTGGCCTGCGACGCGCTGCCGACGAGGGCATCGGCGAGCACCGACGCCTCGACGTAGCGGTTCGAGTCGGCTCGACTGAACGCCGCGAAACGCTCGGCCAAGGAGCCCTGGTCGGGATAGGGCATCTCGGGGTGCGACACCATCGCGCCGGTAGGCGTCGGGTGGCTGGAGGCGATCACGACGGTGCGTTGAGGATCGCCGGCGGCGATCGCCTTGTCGCCGGCGGCGGCCAACGCATCGAAGCCGAGGATCAGGTCGGCCTCTCCGACACCGATCAGGTTCGAGGCGCTCGCCTCCCCCCGTGAGAGGATCACATCGCTCACGACCGGACCGGCCTTCTGGCTCAGGCCGGTCTGGTCGAGGCCGTGCACCCCCCAGCCGTCGAACATCGCCGCGGTCGCCGCGATCTGGGCCACCGTGACGATGCCGGTTCCGCCGATTCCCGCCATGCGGACACGAACCAGGTCGACCGAGGGGTCGGTGACCGGATCGGGCACCTCGCCGCCGGGCGTGAGGGCCTCGGTCGATTCACGGGCGCCGCTCGGATCGACGGTCATGAACGCCGGGCAGTCGCCCTTGACGCAGGAGTAGTCGAAGTTGCACGATGCCTGATCGATCGTCGTCTTGCGCCCGAACGGCGTCTCGATCGGCTGCACCGAGAGGCAGTTGCTGACATCGCCGCAGTCGCCGCAGCCCTCACAGATCCGGTGGTTGATGACGATGCGCTGACCCGGCATCTGGAGCTTGCCCCGACGCCGGCTCCGTCGCAGCTCGGCGGCACAGTGCTGGTCGTGGATCAACACGGTGACACCCGGTTGGTCACGAAGGTCTTCCTGGACGGCCACGATGTCGTCGCGATCGTGGACCTGAACGCCGCTCGGCAGACCGACGCTCTCGTAGCGGTCAGGGTCTTCGGTGGTGATGGCCACCTTGGTCACCCCGTGGGTGAGCAGGAGCGTCACGAGATCGGGTACCGACATACTGCCCGGCGCATCCTGACCGCCGGTCATCGCCACGGTGCCGTTGTAGAGGATCTTGAACGTCATGTGGGCGCCGGCGGCCACTGCGTACTGGAGAGAGAGCTGTCCCGAGTGGAAGAACGTGCCGTCGCCGAAGTTCTGGAAGTAGTGGTCGGTCCCGACGAAGGGGGCCATGCCGATCCACACGGTTCCCTCGGTGCCCATCGCGCTCACGCCGGTGGTCTCGCCGACGCGCGCTTCGTCCATGAGCATCGTCATGCCGTGACATCCGATGCCTGCCCCCACCAGGGCGCCGTCGGGAACCTTCGTGCCCCAGTTGTGCGGGCAACCCGAGCAGAAGAACGGGCTGCGGCTCGTGGACAGGGGTATCAGCCGGCGTGCCGCAACCGACTCGGGCTCGACGGGAGCCAGTCGGTCGGCGAGACGCACCGACAGGCGTTCACGCAGGGGCGAGATCATCGCGTCGGCGTCGAGCATGCCCCACGACGGCAGGAAGGTGCGACCGTCCTCGCTGTCCTTGCCGACGACGCTCGGACGGTCGGGAGTGCCATAGAGCGCATCGCGAACCAGGGTCTCGAGGGTCGGGTTCTTCTCCTCGACGACCACGATGTCGTCGAGACCCCGGGCGAACTCGCGGACGATGCTGCGATCGAAGGGGATGGGCATGCGCAAGTGCAACAGACGGATGCCGGCATCGGCGATCGAACGCTCGTCGGGCAACCCGAGACGACGCAACGCATCGAGCATCTGGTAGTAGGTGTAGCCGGTCGAGATCAGCCCGATCCACGCATCGGCGGGGTTCACTGCGATGCGGTTCAGTCCGTTTTCGACACCGTAGCGCTCGGCCAGGGGCAGCCGAATCTCGCGGAACTCGCGTTCGAGCTCGAGCATGCGCGGCCCGAGCAGGACCGCCGACGGCTCACATGCGTAGGGCTTCCCGCCGACGTCGATGGTGGGGATGATCGGCTCCTCGTCGATCACGGGCAGGTTCACCAGGCCCGAGCCGTCGGCGACGGCGGTGACGATCTTGAGCGCCGACCACACGCCTGCGGCACGGGAGATGGCCACGGCGTGCAGCCCGAGCTCGAGGCACTCCTGGATCGTGCCGGGAAAGAGCACCGGCATGTGGAGGTCGACCATGGTGGCATCGGATGACGACGGCAACGTGGAGGACTTCGCGGCGGGATCGTCGCCGACGAGCGCCACGGCACCGCCCTTCGGGCTGGTGCCGGCGAACACGGCATGACGCAAGGCATCACCGGCACGATCGACTCCGGGGCCCTTGCCGTACCAGAAACCGACGACGCCTTCGTAGAGCGCGTCGGGGCGGCCGGGTGCGAGCTGGCTGCCCATCACCGCGGTTGCGCCGAGCTCCTCGTTCACCGCCGGCTGGAGCACGACCGCCAGATCGGGCACGAGCTTGACGGCGCGGGCGACTTCGAGGTCGTAGCCGCCGAGCGGCGAGCCCGGGTACCCCGACAGGAAGGCGGCGGTGTTGCGCCCGGCGGCACGATCGAGCCGCAACTGGTCGATGGGCAAACGGGCCAGCGCCTGGATCCCCGTGAGCAGAACCTGACCCTCGGTGCGCACGTAGCGGTCGCTCAGTGAGTAGCCGGCGGCGATATCGGTCATGGTCGGTCTCCTCCTCTCCCCATCTTGGCGCCATTCGCCCGACGATGTCGGCCTGCCGCGCCGAAACGGGTGTTCAGAGCTTGCCCATCGCTCCTGTAACATCTTCAATTCACCCGGGATCGTGCCGAAGGGTTCCCATGTCACTCCGCCTCGACGACCACTGGGTGTGGGACTTCTGGCTGGTCACCGACGAGGACGAGCACCATGTGTTCTTCCTCAAGGCACCCAAGGCCATCGGCGATCCCGAGGACCGACACTGGAACGTGTCGATCGGACATGCCGTCTCGACCGATCTCGCCTCGTGGAGCGTCGTCGCCGATGCGTTGTCGCCGTCTTCGTCGACGGCGTGGGACGACAAGTCGACCTGGACCGGCAGCATCATCGGACATCACGGCGGGTGGGTGATGCTCTACACGGGCACCTCGCACGCCGACGAGGGCCTCGTCCAGCGCGTCGGGCTGGCTACCTCGCAGGACCTGCATGAGTGGCAACGGGTCGCCGATCCGGTGCTGCTGACCGATCCGGAGCTCTACGAGACGCTCGCCCACGACATGTGGCACGACGAGGCGTGGCGCGATCCATGGCTGTTCCGCGATCCCGACGACGAACACGTGCACGTGTTCCTCACCGCTCGGGCGAACACGGGCGATCGCTACGACCGCGGCGTGATCGGTCACGCCCGATCTCGCGATCTGCTGACGTGGGAGGTCCTCCCTCCGATCACCGCCCCGCCCGGCTTCGGCCAGCTCGAGGTGCCCCAGCTCCTCGAGATGAACGGCCGGTGGTATCTCCTGTTCGCAAGTGACCTCGAGACCCAGAGTGCCGAGCGTCGAGCAACCGGTCCGGGAACGGGCACGTACTACATGGTCGGCGACTCGCCCTATGGCCCCTTCACCATGCTCGGCGACGGTGTGCTCGAAGCCGATGCCACCGGCACCACCTATGCCGGCAAGATCCACCACACCGTCGATGGCGTCCCCTGGTTCCTGGCCTGGAATCGCGTGGCCGTCAACGGAGACTTCGTCGGCGATCTCGCAGCACCACGCCGGGTCGAGATCGCCTCCGACGGCTCCCTCAGCATCGCAGTTGCGGCGTTCTCTCGATGACGGCGTCGACACGGCAACAGATCGGCGAACATCGGGCCGACGACGTCGACCGGCTTTCCCCGATCGACGATGCCGACGCACTGGCCCCGGCCGAGCTGTTCGACACGAGCCGCCGCAACTTCGGTGGCACCTTCTCTCCGACCGTGCCCATCGGCATCGACGGCGATCACGTGTGTCTGTCCGTGGTCGATACGGCTAGCCCGTCAGGTCGAGCTGGCCCTCGCGCTCGATGAGCTCGAGCAGGTACTGGTCGGGAGTCGCGTAGAGCACCGAGCGGGCACATTCGGTGTCGTCGGCTCGGCCGCCGTCGCCGACGACGAAGGGGTCGACGCCGAAGCCCATGTCAGGGAGTCGCAACGGATCGGTGAACACCTCGATGGTGATCACGGTGGCGCCGTCTCCGGTCGGACAGTCGACTCGCTCGACGAGCCGGGCCCGGGCGAGGACGTCGCGTGGGATCGGCTGATCGCGCAGCGACTGCGGCACGCCACGGAGGCCGGGATCGAGGCTGCGCGCCTGCTTCACGACGAGCCGCCCGGGGGTCGCCTCGCCCGAGCGGAGGGCAGGCCAGCCGTCGTCGACGGTCTTGAACTCGAAGTCGAGGGTGACCGTGTCGATCTGCTGGAGTGGGGGAAGGTCGGCGTTGATCTGCGCCCTCCAGAGCAACGTCACCGACTGCAGTTGGGCGAACAGCTCGGCAACTGCGTCATCGTCGAGCACGGGCTGGCCCGGGCTCAGCGTCGACGTGGCCCGGCGATCGGTGCGCAGTGAACCATCGGGCAGCTGCGACACCTCGATCACCTCGGGGAGCGACACCTCGGCGGGATCGGGGTTGGTGACGCTCACCGCCCCGGCCTGCACGTTGATGATCGCCGTCGCGGTGGCGTCGTCGCTGACTCCTTCGAGGAGGGTGAAGGTGGCCACGCCGTTGTTGGCTTCGAGCTCGTCGTCGAATCGGGCGTGGACGACCACCGCCATCGCCCCGCTCAGGTGGTCGACGTTCTCCAGTCGACGTTCCTCGAACGCCTCGAACCCCCAGTACGAGGCCCAGGTCTTCTTCAATGCCCATTCGACGTCGTGGTCACGGTCGCCCGGATCGGCGGCGGCGGTCGGGTCGAGATAGCCGGTGTTCGAGTCGTACAGGCCGGCGCCGCTGAAGCCCTCGATGTCCTCGACCGAGCTCGATGACCGGAAGCGCAGACCTTGGCTGTCGGCGTAGTCGCCGAAGTTCTCCTCGAGAGCGTCGGTGATGGCGTCGAGGACCGCCCGGTCGACGGGTTGATCACGCAGGAGTCGTTTGAAGCCGCCGGAGGCGATGATGTCGGCCATCGGGGTGCCGAAGGAGTAGGTGTCGATGAAGTCCTGGGCGACGGCACGATCGACGTCGTCGGGGTAGAAGGCCTCGAAGTCACCGAGCCCTTCGAGCAGGAGGAAGCGGATGCGGGCGTCGGCGACGAAGGCCTCGTTGGCCAGCATGGCGTCGAGCTGGCTCCGCACCATCACGAGATGCTCGACGTAGGGCGCCACCGTTATCGCGAGCGGCCGGTCCGGAGCGGTGACCCGGTCGGCGGCAAGCAGGGTGAGGAACCCCGCCGCCTTGCCCCCTACGATCGGCCGCCACGGCTCGATCTCGGCCTCGGAGTCGATGGTGTCGGCCAACTCGTCGAGAGCGACCACCGTCGGGATGTCATCGACGTCGACGGGAGTGACCCCGATGGGCTCGAGGGCGACGAGCGCCTGCCACTCGTCGTACTCCTCCCGAGAGATCGGCACCACCTCGAGGTGGTCGTCACCGCTGGCTCGCACGACGACGTGGGCGCGAATGCGGGCCGCCTGGCGGATGCCGGGATCGTCGAGCAAGCCGCTCTGCGATGCGTTGGGGATGCTGCGGTTGCGAGCCAACAGGTTCACGTGGGCCAGCGGCGTCTGAGGCTCGGAAGTGAGCAGAGCGCTGGCCGGAGGAAGGTAGTCGGGCACGTTCTCGACGATCACGATGTCGGTGGCGATCGCGTCGGTCAGCCGCGCTCCGCCTTCCTCCACCAGCAACAGCCGGCCGACCGCGATGCCCTCGTTGTACACCCCGACCTCGCCGGGGGCAACGATCTCGCTGTACCGCACGATCCGATCGGCATACGGGAGTGCCCCGGCTGCCATCTGCTGAGCCAGGCGTTCCTGGGCGGGGGAGCGCACCACCCATTCCAGCGCGTCGCCGATCTCGGGGGGAACCGTCGCCGCAAGGCGTTGCATGAAGGCGGCGACGTCGGCCGCGTCGGGCTCGTCGGTGTACTCGAGTTGCACGAGCCAACGCGGGTTCCCGTCGACGTCGCTCTGCAGATGTACCAGCGAGCCCACCAGGTAGTTGCGCTCGGCGACGTCGAGCGCCTCGTCGTAGTAGTTCTGGGAGAACAGTCGAGGCCGGTCGGTGTAGCGGCTGTCGGCGAAGTAGAGGTCCAGCGGCAACTCGACGGGGTCGAGGCGCTCGGCCCAGGCGTAGATCTCGTCGATCGAGGCGAAGCGGTTGCCCGGCACCGGTTCGACATCGATGTTCGGTGCTCGCTGGCCGTTGAGCAATCGGAACCAGTACCACTCGTCGTGCAGTTCGTAGAAACCGCTGTCGAACCAGTGGATGCGGCCGTCGGGGTCGCCGAGCAGGTCGGGTATCGAGAACTTCACCACCGACTGGCCGTTCACGCCCGACTCGGCGAGCGCGAAGAACTCCGGAACGGAGTCGATGGTCGGCACGGTGTGATCGTCGAATCCGTTCTCGTCGACGAACACCGGCACGTCCACCGTGACGATGGGGGTGGGGGTGGATTCGGTGCCGGTTTCGGGCGTCACTGACGGCGTCGGATCGGCGGGGTCGACGGCCGGCGGAGCAGATCCGGGCGCACCCGTCGCGGCGCATGCGGTGGTCAACACCACCACACAGAGCCATGGCACGAGTCGGCGCCCGAAGAGGAGATTCATCGGGTACTACGACGATCCGCCGGCCCCGATGGTTCCGTGATCTGACGCACACCGACAACGGTAGGAGACGGCGCGGCCGGGCTCGCGCAGGGTGGGGTCTACGTGCCGATGAAGTCGATCAGAACCTGGGCCAGCTCGGGGCCGCGGTCTTCCTGGAGGAAGTGACCGCCTCCTTCGATGGTGGTGTGTGGTTGGCCCTGCGTGCCGGGAATGCGTGAGAGGAACGGCGCCTCACCCCCACGCGTGATGGGGTCCTCGTCGCTGAACGCGACCAGGAAGGGTTTGGTGAACCGGGCCAGTACCTCCCATGCCGCCTGGTTGGCCGCACTGGCCGGATCGTCGTTGCTCGTCGGCACCAGCGAGGGCAGCACCCGTGCGCCTGCCTTGAACGTCTCGTCGGGAAACGGTGCGTCGTAGCCGGCGATCACCTCGTCGGTCAGCTCGGTCGTCGTCGCGCCGTCGACGATCTGTCCCACAGGAAACGTGGGCGTCTCCCTGGCGAACCTCTGCCAGGCCAGGAACGCGTCGGGCGGAGTGCCCGCTCCCGTCGGCAGGCCGGTGTTCCCGACCGCGACCCTCGCGAACCGGTCGGGTTCGGCCGCGACGAGGCGCAGGCCGATGAGACCGCCCCAGTCCTGGGCGAACAGCGTGATGTCGTGCAGGTCGAGGTGGTCGAAGAGGAGCTCGCGCGTCCACTCGACCTGTCGTGCGTAGGTGTGGTCGTCCGGTTCGGTGGGCTTGTCGCTGCGGCCGAAGCCCACGAGGTCAGGGGCGACCGCCCGATGGCCGGCGGCGACGAGCGGGGGGATCATATGGCGATACAGGAAGCTCCACGACGGCTCGCCGTGCATCAACAGCACCGGTGGGTGGTCGGGCGGCCCCTCGTCGAGGTAGTGCATCCGCAGGTCACCGCCCTCGCCGTCGGCCACCCGCTCGTAGTGCGGGGGGAACGGATGGCCGGGGAGATCGACGAAGCGGTCATCGGGTGTGCGCAGGACGTCCATCCACCCGAGTCTGAGTTCGTTCGGGGCGCGGTGCAACTCGGGGTGCGGGTGGTGTCCTTGGTTACCTGGATGCTCGGTGCTACACATGAGCGCCGAACGCGTGCCGCCAGAGGAGACGATGGCCGACAACCGAATCGCTGAGCCCTCCGCCAAGCTGACCACCTTCGGGGGCGTGTTCACACCGAGCCTGCTCACCATTCTCGGGCTGGTGCTCTTCCTGCGGGTGGGCTACGTGGCCGGCAACGTCGGCCTGACCCGGATGTTGCTGATCATCGGCCTGGCCACGTCGGTGTCGTTGCTCACCACCATCTCGCTGGCCGCCATCGCCACCAATCTGCGAGTCGGTGGCGGGGGCGTGTACTTCCTCATCTCCCGCACGTTGGGTCCGGCCTTCGGCGGCGCCATCGGGTTGGTGCTCTACGCCGCCATGTCGGTGTCGGTCGCCTTCTACGCCATCGGCCTCGGCGAAGCGGTGACCAGCATGGTCGGCTCGGACAACGAGAATCTGCCGCGACTGGTGGCCGCGGTGACGATCGTCGCCCTGCTCGGGTTGGCTTGGCTGGGCGCCGACATCGCCACGCGGCTCCAGTACGTCGTGATGGCGTGTCTGGCGGTGGCCATCGTCGGCTTCCTGGCCGGTGTTCTCCCCGATCTCAGCGTTGATCAACTGGGCGACAACATGGGCCGACCCCTCGCCGGCGACGGCTTCTGGGTGGCGTTCGCGATCTTCTTCCCGGCCATCACCGGCTTCACCCAGGGCGTGGCCATGTCGGGCGACCTGAAGACGCCCAGCCGCAGCATCACCGTCGGCACGTTCGCGGCGATCGGACTGTCGACGGTCGTCTACCTGGTCGTGGTGGTCATGCTCACGATGGCGGTTCCCCTCGTCGAGCTGCGCGAGGACACGGCGATCATGCGTCGTCTCGCCCTGGCCCCCGCACTCATCGACATCGGCGTGATCGCGGCGACCCTGTCGTCGGCGATCGCGTCGATTCTCGGCGCACCCCGCACGCTGCAACGACTGGCGGCCGACCGGTTGGTGAAGCCGCTCGAACCCTTCGCCATCGGCTCGGGGGCCGACAACAACCCGCGCCGTGGGGTCCTGCTCAGCGCCGCCATCGCGTTGGTCACCGTGGCGGTCGGCGATCTCAACGTGGTGGCGCCGGTCATCTCGATGTTCTTCCTCGCCAGCTACGGCATGATCAACTTCGCGACCTACTCCGAGGCGCGATCGGCGAACACGTCGTTCCGACCCCGGTTCCGCTTCTTCGACTGGCGACTCAGCCTGTTGGGCACCCTCGCGTGTGTCGGCGTCATCCTGGCCATCAGTCCGGTGGCCGGCGGTGTGGCTGCGCTGGCCGTGTTCGCGCTGTACCGCTATCTGCGGAAGTCGGTGCAGCAGGTGCGTTGGGCCGACAGCACTCGAGGCTTCCATGCCGCAACGGTGCGCTCGCATCTGCTCCAGATGACCGACCACGGTCACGTCGCCCGCGACTGGCGCCCGTGCACGGTCGCCTTCGTTCCCCGCGATCCGGTGCGTCGCCGTCGACTGATGTCGGTGGCGGCGTGGTTCGAGGGCGGCGCGGGCTTCACCACCGTGGCCCGCATCGTGCCCGGCCGCGGGGCCATCGCCCGCAAGCACGCCGCCCGCGTGAACCTCGAGCTCCAACGGGAGATCGCCACCTCGGATCTGTCGGTGTACGGCCGGGTGCTGGTCGCCGAAGACCTCGAGGCCGGTGTGGCCGCGATGCTCCAAGCCCACGGCATCGGTGCGCTGCACACGAACCTGGCGTTGTTCAGCTGGTACGACCCGGATCAAGAGCACGACGGCTACTACGAGCGGATGGTGCAGACCGGTGTGCGCTACGGCTGCAACGTCGGCGTGGTGCACACGCCGAATCACGCATGGGAGTCCGTGCCGGCATCGCCGCGGGACGCATCGAAGATCGCCGTGTGGTGGGACGACGACAGGTCGGGTCAGCTCCTCACCCTGTTGGCCTGGATGTGCACGCGTGGGTCGGTGTGGTCGGGGTCGAGCATCGAGGTGTGGGTGGCCAACGACGGCGACGATGGCGCAGCGGCGACGCGAGTGGCAGCTCTGCTCGACGAGGCCCGGCTCCCGGCGCAGGTTGCCGGTGCGGCACCGAAGGCCGCCTTCGCCGAGCGTGTCGCCGGCGCCGACCTGGTCTTGGCGCCGCTGCGGGTGCACAAGAAGAGGTCGCTCGGCCCCGGCGACGTGCCACTCGAGGAGCTGCTGCCCTTGTTGCCTCTTGTTGTCTTCGCCCGTGCCGTCGAGCCTGTCGCGCTCGACCTGCAACCCGACGAGGGCGATGCGGCCGCATTGGCCGAGGCCCACGATCGCGCCACGGCCGCCACGCGGCGTGCCGCCGAGCTCGACGAGAAGGCGAGTCAGCTCATGGTCGCGGCCGAGCTGGTTCGCCTCGAGAACGGCGAGGGCGCCGATCAGCGCGTTCTCGAAGCAGTCGAGACGGCGTCGGTGGCCCACCGGCAATACCTCGACGCCCGAGCCCGATCCGACGAGGCCTGGCGTCTCGTCCGGGAGATCGACCCCGCAGCGGCCACCGACAGCCTCGACCCTGCGCTCTGGCTCGAGGCCGATTCGTCGCGCCAACCCTTCGGTCAGGGCTGAGCGGCTCGCCGCCACGCGACAGGCCTCTGGTCATGGCCCTCGCGGAGGAGTAGGTTCCGCGAAGAGGCAAACGTCAAGCCGATTCCCGCTTCTCCGGGAGTGTGCATTCCCGAAGAACTTGGGGTCGCACAAAGGGAGGAAATGTGGAACTGATACGTAGTGACCATCCTCGGTACGACGAGGAGCGAAAAGTCTTCAACGCACTGATCGACCGTCGGCCTGAGGTCATCGCGAAATGCACGAGCCCAGCTGACGTTCGCGAGGCGTTGGCATACGCCCGGACGCATGACCTCGAAGTGGCCGTCCGAGCCGGTGGGCATTCGGTTGCCGGGTTCTCGGTCAACGACGGAGGCATCGTCATAGACGTACGAGACATGGCCGCGATCGAGGTCGATCCGGACCGACGCACGGTACGTGCCGAAGCGGGCGCAACGTGGGGCGAGTTCGACGGTGCGACGCAAGCTCATGGTCTGGCGACCACGGGTGGACGCGTATCGACGACGGGCGTGGCCGGGTTGACATTGGGAGGCGGGTCCGGATGGTTGGAACGCAAGTACGGCCTGACCTGTGACAACCTGATCTCGGTCGACCTCGTCACCGCCGACGGCCGGGAGGTGACCGCGAGCGAGGACGAAAACCCCGAACTGTTCTGGGCGCTGCATGGCGGCGGAGGGAACTTCGGCATCGCCACCAGCTTCGAATTCGCCCTGCACGAAGTCGGCCCCGAGGTTCTCGCCGGGCTGCTCCTGTGGCCGGGTGACGCCGGTCATGAGCTGGCGAGGACCTACCGTGACATGGCCTACACCGCTCCCGATGAATTCGGTTCCGGGCTCGTGTTCCTCACCGGCCCACCTGAGGAATTCGTGCCCGGCCACCTCCAGGGGCAAACCGTGGCGGCCGTGGCCTTCCTGTGGTCAGGAGACATCGCTGACGGCATGGACGTGGTCGCCCCGCTGCGAGCACTCCAGCCCCATGCCGACCTCGCCGGACCGATGCCATACACCGAGTTCAACCGAATGATCGACGACCCGCCCGGTCTCGGGAACTACTGGACGGCGGATTACCACGACGAGTTCCCCGATGAGGCTCTCGACACGTTCGTGAAATACGGCTTCGAACGTCAGTCGCCGCACACGCAACAGATCCTTCTTCCGTGGGGTGGTGCCATCGCTCGGATCGAAGAGGACGCCACTCCGCTGACCCATCGCCAAGTGCACTGGATCACTCATCCCTTCGCGATGTGGGAGATCCACGAGGACGCCGAGCCCAACATCGAGTGGGCCAAAGGATTCCGCCGAGACATCGCCGAATACACCAACGGCGGTACCTACCTGAACTTCATCGGCCGAGAAGGGGAGGCGAGAATCCGCGCCGCGTACGGAGACGAGAAGTACGAGCGGCTGCAACGGGTCAAGGCCGAATGGGATCCGACCAACGTCTTCAAGGGAAACCAGAACATCCGGCCTTCCTGATCCTCAGGCTGGTCGCAGCGGCCAGTCCGCGTGCTCAGAAGCGGGAGCTCGGTAGATCACCGGCTCCTTGTTCGAGCGCGTCGCAGATGGCCACGGCGACGGCGCGGGGATCGAGCCCGGTGGGCATCTTCGGCGCCGTGCCCTCGATGGCCCGGCCGGCCAGACCGGTCTCGGTGTGAGGCGGACGAGCATCGAGCACCCGGACCTTGGCTCGTCGGGCCTCACGCGCCAGCGCTTCGTCGAAGGACCGTACAGCGGCTTTGGACGCGCCGTACGCGGCCATGCCAGGCAGGTTCTGCTCGGCGATCACGCCGGAGATGTTCACGATCGCACCACCCTCCCCGAGCCGCCCGAGGGCCGCCTTGGCCAACATGATGGGAACGAAGGTGTTCGTGAGGAAGAGCTCTTCCATCGCATCGGGTGACAGATCGGCCACGGTGCCGAAGGCGACGACCCCGACCGCGTTGATCATGACGTCGATCTTTCCTGCGTGAGCAACGGTTGCATCGACGGCTGCCTCGCACGCCGAAGGGAGGCGGAGGTCGAGTGCGACCCGATGTCCGGGGGCGGCCACGGCGTCGAGTCGGCGTTCATCGCGGGCCACCAGCGTGAGGGTCGCTCCTCGCCGGTCGAGCTCGGTGGCCAGGGCGCGACCCAGCCCGCCGCTGGCGCCGGCCAACAGCACCGAGGCGCCGTCGAGAGGATGGGAGTCGTTCATGACAACGGGGACTTCCGGGTCGGGTGTGGGGCTCGACGCCGTTCGAATCTAGCGTTGTCGTCGTGCCCGTCGAGCCGGTCGTTCCACGCCTTCCCTCCCCCGTCGCCGAAACAGTGCGCCGGCCGGTGATGACCCAGTTCTGGGCCGACGTGGTCTTCCTGCACTGGCGGTATGACCCTGGAGAGGTTCAGAGGCTCCTGCCCGCCGGCGTCACCGTCGACACCTACGACGGTTCGGCCTGGGTTGCGCTGGTGCCGTTCCGCATGGAGCGACTCGGACTGCCGGGGCTGGGTCCACTTCCGTGGGTGAACACGTTTCCCGAGGTGAACGTGCGCACCTACGTGCATTCCGGTGATCGGCGTGGCGTGTGGTTCTTCTCGCTCGACATCGACCTGCGGCTTCCCACCATGGTCGCCCGGACGGTTTACGGGCTGCCGTACTGCTACGGCACTGCGCATCACGAGCGGGTCGGCCCCATCGTCACCACCGGCGTCCGACGGCGGTGGCCGCGCGGCCACCGGGGGGCCGGCGCCGAAGTCGTGGTGGCCACCGGCGACCCGGTCGATCCGACCGACGAGCTCGTGCACTTCCTCACCGATCGATGGGGGCTGATCGCTACGACCCGACGCGGGTCGTTGCGCTATGCGGCCGTCGATCATCCCACGTGGCCGCTGTACTCCGCTCGGGTGTTGCACCTCGACGAGACGTTGGTGGAAGCGGCCGGCCTGAGCCGACCGATGGCCGAGCCGCACGTGATGTGGTCACCCGGTGTCGATGTCCGGGTGGCGCTGCCCACCAGACGAGGAGTGGCGCACCAGCTCAACGGGCCCAGACCACGGGTGTCCAGTGCAGGATGTCGGTGAGGGCTCCGTCGGCGTCGACGACGGCCCCTCGGCACTCGAACCGGAGCAGCTCGCCCGACCCTGCGGGCTCGCGTTCCACGAGCGTGTGGCGGAACTCGACGAGGTCGTCTTCGTGGGCGGGTCCGAGATGATCGCATCCGTCCCATGCCACAACGGTGGCGAAACCCGGCACCAGGCGGGTGAGCGACGCCTGGGCCAGTGCCTGTACATGGCCGCCGTACACGAGTCGTCGGCTCGAGGGTGAGGCGTGGGCGTCACGGTGCACCGCCGCCTGGTTGAAGGTGAGCCGGGCCAGGGCCGGGGCGAGGTCGATGTGGTCGCGAAGGGGATCGAGCCGCTCCTCGGCGACCGGCCACTCGGTGGGCTCGAGCGAGCTCAGGTCCCAATCGGGGACCAGCGGTGCCAGTTGCTCGAGAGGTGTCGGGGAGGTAGGACCCGGAATGTGGTTGTCGTGGCCGAGCGGCTCGAGCGACCGGGCGGGCAGCAGGGCGCACCGCTCGTAGGTGGCGACCGGTCCGTCGTCGGACTCGGAGAACACGCCGAGCCACACCTTGCCTCGCTGCAGTGACCCCTTCGGCGAGGCGTCACGCAGGCCGAGGACGGTGGTCGAGGTGGTGAGGCGCTGCCCGACGAACACCGGGCGAAGGATGCGGACCGACCGGTAGTACAGGTTGGCGATCACGCGGCGCGTGGCGTTGGTGGTCTGCCCGATGGAGTACTGCATGACGAGGCCCGGATTCACGAGGGCCGATCGGTGACTCACGTCGTAGAAGAGGGCGGCATCGGACGCCAGGCGATTCTGATCGCCGGTGATGGCGCGGTAGACGACGTTGTCGGCCTCGGTCACCGTGACCGCCGGCAGCGGCTCGATCACGTCGCCGACGGCGAAGTCGTCGAAGAACGGCCCGATCTCGTGAGCGGCAGCCATCAGCACTGCGGATGATTGACTGCGAGGCCGCCGGTGGAGGTCTCCTTGTACTTCACGTGCATGTCGAGACCAGTCTGGCGCATGGTCTCGACGCAACGGTCGAGCGAGATCAGGTGGGTTCCGTCCCCGTGCAGGGCCAACGACGCGGCCGACACGGCCTTGACCGCACCCATGCCGTTGCGTTCGATGCACGGCACCTGCACGAGCCCGCCGACGGGGTCACAGCTCAGGCCCAGATGATGCTCGAGGGCGATCTCGGCCGCGTTCTCGATCTGGGCGTTGGTGCCGCCGAGCGCGGCGCACAGACCCGCCGCGGCCATCGACGCCGCCGATCCGACTTCGCCCTGGCACCCGACCTCGGCACCGGAGATCGACGCGTTGTGCTTGATCAGGCCCCCGATGGCGGCCGCCACGAGCAGGATCGAGCGGATGCCATCGGGGCTCGAACCGGTGCAGCGGTCGCGGTAATAACGGACCACCGCGGGGATGACGCCCGCCGCACCGTTGGTGGGGGCCGTGACCACCCGACCCCCTGCGGCGTTCTCCTCGTTGACCGCCATGGCCCAGACCGACAGCCAGTCGGTCACGGTGTGGGGTTGCTCGGCGGGTGTGTCCCGTTGGGCAAGGAGACGCTCGTGCATGGCGTGGGCCCGGCGGGCGACGCCGATACCGCCGGGCAACAGGCCCGATTGGCGCATCCCGCGCTCGATGCAGGCGTTCATGGCCGCCCAGATGGCGTCGAGATCGGTGTCGAGCTCGTCGGCCGACCGCTGGGTCAGCTCGTTCCTGCGCTTCATCTCGGCGATCGAGAGACCCGACTCGTCGCCCATGGCGAGCATCTGCGTGGCCGTGGCGAAGGGAAAGGGATGTCCGAGCTCCTCGTGCGCGGCTTCGATGACCGCGGGTCGGAAGGCGAGCTCTGCGAGCTCGTCGTCGGTGACGACGAAGCCACCACCGATCGAGTAGTACACCTGCTCGTAGAGCAGGTCGTCGCCCGGCCCGTAGGCAGCGAGGACCAGTCCGTTCGCATGATCGGGTAGGGGCGGGCCAAGGTCGAAGACCAGATCGGTGTCCGGGTCGAAGTGCACCGTGCCGAGCTGCTCCGGATGCACCGACTTCGATCGACGGGTGGTGGCGACGAGGGCGGCCATGTGGTCGGGATCGATCGATTCCGGGCGGGTGCCGGAGAGTCCGGCCATCACCGCCAGATCGGTGTGGTGTCCCTCGCCGGTGTACGCGAGCGAGCCGTGCAGCCGACACGTGATGCGGAGCGGCTCTAACCCGGCGGCGGCCAACGCGTCGATGAAGTCCGCCGCAGCCGTCATCGGCCCCATGGTGTGGGAGCTCGACGGACCGATGCCGATCTTGAAGATGTCGAACACGCTGAGGAACACGCCGAATCCTACCCTTGTTCGTTAGCTGCGGCGGGCGTCGATCTCCGCTCTGCGCCGCGCGGCGGCGGGAACGCCGGCGATGCCCCAATCGGTGGGTGGTACTTCGTTGATGCGCAGCCGGGTGCGTTCGACGGGCACGCCGACGATCTCGGCCACCAAGGTCGAGACCTGTTCGATGAGTGCCGTGTGCTGTTCGACCGGCCGGCCTTCGAGGAGGTCGAGCGTGATGAACGGGGCCTGCTCGCCCGAGTCGGCGATGGGCACGCCACCGACGGCGAAGCTGTCGGCGGGGAGCTCGTGGACCTGGGTGCGGATGCGATCGATGGGCGACTCGGTGAGCTCGGCGAACAACGCGGCGGTGCGGGTGAGCAGCTCGCGCTTGGTGGCAGCATCGACGGGGCCGGCGAGATCGACGCGTAGGAACGGCATCAGCCGATTCCTCGTCGGCGGCCGAGGTCGAGCGAGAGGGTTGCGCCGTGGAGCCCGGAAGCTTCTGGTGCCAATAGCAGCTCGACGGCCCACGCCACCTCGTCGACGGTGGTGAGCCGACCCAGGGGCGAACCGGCTCGGTACTCGTCGAGCACCTGGTCGGCTGTCGTCTCGCCGCCTCGCCGATCGGCGATGCGTTGCGCGATGGCGGTCATGCGCGGCGATTCGACCGGGCCCGGTGCGATCAGATGCACGGTCACGCCGTCGGGACCGTAGCGGTCCGACAACGAGCGAACGAGGTTTCCGAGGGCGGCGTTGGTCATGCCCGCCAGAGGAGCGTTCGGGGTGGGCTCGAAGCCGTAGTGCCCGCCGAGAACCACGAGCCGCGACCCAGGTTCGAGATGGTCCTGCACGCCCCGGATGAGACGGAGGAGGCCGCCGATCTTGCCGTTCATGCCGGCCTCGAGCTCGTCGCCGGTGAGGGTGTCGATCGTGCCGCTGCCGGGCAGGCCGGCCGCCTGGACGGCGATGCGAACCGGCGCATCGCACGCCGCCGCGATGGTGTCGATCGCGCCGTCGGACTGGAGATCGGCGGCCAGGGGCACGATCTGTTCGTCACCGTCGGCCAGCGCCGCGAGCGCATCGGCCGAACGAGCGACGGCGATCACGCGTAGGCCGGCTGAGCGAAGACGGGCAACGATCGCCGACCCGAGCGCGCCGGTTGCCCCGACGACCACGCCCAGCCCGGCGGTCATCCCGTCGGAGCAGGTTGGGTGGCGGCGGCCTTCTCGGCGGCGAGCTCGGCGGCGATGGAGATGATCTGGTCCTCCTGGCCACCGACGAGCTTGTGCTCACCGCACCGCATGAGGATGTCGGCGCCACGCACGTCGTAGTCGGCGGCCGCCCGGTAGGCGTGCTTGAGGAAGCTCGAGTACACGCCGGCATACCCCATCACCAGCGCCAGCCGATCGATCACGCATTCGCCGTCCATCACGGGACGCACGACGTCTTCCGCGGCGTCCATCAGGGCCAGCACGTCGATGCCGGTGCGAATGCCGAGCCGGTCACACACCGCGGCGAACACCTCGTTGCGGGTGTTGCCCGCACCGGCGCCGAAGCCACGGGTCGAGCCGTCGATCTGGACGGCACCGGCCCGAACGGCCAGCACCGAGTTGGCCACCGCGATGCCGAGGTTGTCGTGACCGTGGAACCCCACCTGAGCCTCGCCGCCCACTTCGGCAACGACCGCGGCGACGCGTTCGGTGACGTCGTCCATGATCATGGCACCGGCCGAGTCGACCACGTACGGGCACTGGCAACCGGCGTCGACCATGATGCGGGCCTGTTCGGCGAGCTTCTCCGGCGAGACGGTGTGGGCCATCATCAAGAATCCCACCGTCTCGAGCCCGAGCTCGCGGGCCAGACCGAAGTGCTGGATCGACACGTCGGCCTCGGTGCAGTGGGTGGCGACCCGTACGAGACCGACCCCGATGTCGACGCAGGCGCGGATGTCGTCCTTGGTGCCGATGCCCGGGACCATGAGCGCCGCGATCTTCGCTTGCGTCGCGGTCTCGACAGCGGCGGCCATGAGCTCACGTTCGTCGACGAGGGAGCGGCCGTAGTTGTAGCTCGAACCGCCGAGGCCATCACCGTGGGTCACCTCGATGACGGGCATGCCCGCCGCATCGAGGGCGCCGACGATCGAACGCACGTGTTCGACGGTGAACTGATGGCCCTTGGCGTGTGAGCCGTCGCGCAGGGCAGAGTCGGTCATGCGGATGTCGAGGGAGTCGGAGTACGGCATCAGTTGGCTCCCACGGTGGTGGTGGAGACGGTGTCGAGGTGTCGGGCGATCTGGTTGCCGACCTGGGTGGCGGCGGCGGTCATGATGTCGAGGTTGCCCGCATACGGCGGGAAGAAGTCGCCGGCGCCCTCGACCTCGACGAAGATCGCCACGCGATGGCTGCCGTCGGCGGTGACCGAGAACTGCGGCTCGACGGTGGGCCTGTAGCCGGGAACGTAGCCCTGCACGGTGGCGACCACGTCGGCGATGGACGTGCGGATCGCGTCATGATCGGCATCGTCGGGGATCTCGCAGAAGATGGTGTCGCGCATGATGAGGGGCGGGTCGGCCGGGTTGAGGATGATGATCGCCTTCCCCTTGGCGACACCGCCGCACACCTCGATGGCCCGGCTGGTGGTGCGGGTGAACTCGTCGATGTTGGCCCGCGTGCCCGGACCGGCCGACACCGACGACACGGTGGCGACGATCTCGGCGTAGGGCACCGAAACGACCCGGCTCACGGCATACACCATCGGGATGGTGGCCTGGCCGCCGCAGGTGACCATGTTGACGTTCATGAGGTCGAGGTGCTCGGTGAGATTCACCGGGGGCACCACATAGGGCCCGAGCGCAGCCGGGGTCAGATCGATGGCGCGAATGCCCGCCTCTTCGTACCGGGGTGCATTCTCGCGATGCACGTAGGCGCTGGTGGCCTCGAACACGAAGTCGGGGAGCTCGGGTCGGGCGAGCAGCCAGTCGACGCCCTCGTGGCTGGCTTCGAGACCGTGGCTGCGGGCCCGGGCCAGGCCAACGCTCTCGGGATCGACACCGACCATGTAGCGCGGTTCGATGTCGGCCGAGCTCAACAGCTTGTGGAGCAGATCGGTGCCGATGTTGCCCGAGCCGACGATGGCGGCGGTGCGCATGATGGGTGAGTCCTCTCGTGAGGCGAGATGGGCCGGACGACGTTGGCCGGCACCGCCCCAGTCTGGCCGCCATGTTCCGCCGAGCGGAACATCTTCCCGTACTGCGGGACGACTGCCCGCCCGAAAAGGTCGACCTCACTTGAGACGGCTCGACCGGCCCAGCTAGGGTCGCCGCAGTGGGCAAGCCCATGCTGCATCGGCCCGATCGGTGCACCCGTCAGAAAGGCCCGTCCCGAATGAGAGTCTCCAACCGCCGAGGTCTGCTCGGCGTCTTCGTCGCCATCGTGCTCCTGGTCGGCTTCCTGCCGACCGTGGCATCGGCGGCACCATCGAGCAGTGGTTGCGTGAACCGCAACCTGAACCAGATCGACAAGCTCCTGGAATGCGTCGACGCCGAAGACGTCTTCGTCCACCTCGATGCGTTCCAGGACATCGCCGACGCCAACGGCGGGACGCGAGCCTCGGGCACTCCCGGCTACGACGCATCGGCCGACTACGTCGCCGAGCTGCTCGGGGAAGCCGGCTTCATCGTCGAGCGCCAGGAGTTCAGCTTCAGCGTCTACACCGAGAACTCGAGCTCGCTCGACATCGACGGCACGCCGATCCCGACGCAGTCGATGCAGTACTCCGGCTCGGACACGGTCGCCGACGGCAACGTGATCGCGGTCGATCTCGACCTCGGGCTCGGCAACTCCTCGACCTCGGGATGTGAGGCAGCGGACTTCGTCGGACCGGACTGGTCGGGCAGCGACGACATCGCGCTGATCCAGCGCGGCGCATGTGCCTTCGGTCTCAAGGCGACGAACGCCCAGGCCGCCGGCGCAGAGGCCGTGGTCATCTTCAACCAGGGCAACACCGCCGACCCAGACCGTCAGGACATCATTGGCGGCACGCTCGGCGCCGGCGTGGTCGGCACGCTCACGATCCCCGTCGTCGACGTCTCCTACTCCGACGGGTTGGCGATCGACGCTGCGGCGCCGAACACGGTCAGCGTGTCGGTCGACGCGACGACGGTCACGAACACGACCGAGAACATCATCGGTGATCTGCCGGGCGTCAACCCCGACAACGTCGCCATGTTCGGCGCCCACCTCGATTCGGTCCAGGCGGGCCCGGGCGTCCAGGACAACGGGACTGGCTCGTCGACGATTCTCACCGTGGCACTGGCGCTGGCCGACAACAAGAAGTACGTGCCACAGAACACGCTGCGCTTCGCGTGGTGGGGCGCCGAGGAGTCGGGCCTGATCGGCTCGGACAACTACGTCTTCGACCCCGTGTTCGGTCTGACCCAGGAGGAGTACGACGCGCTGGCGCTGTACCTCAACTTCGACATGGTCGGCTCGCCGAACTTCATCTACGGCGTCTACGACGCCGACGAGTCCACGTTCCCGGCGCCGGTGTTCATCCCGCCGGGCTCCGCGGCGCTCGAGGACCTGTTCGAGGCGTACTACAGCATCGAGGGCATCCCCTACGAGGACACCGAGTTCTCGGGTCGCTCCGATTACGACGCGTTCATCAGCGTCGGCATCCCGGCGAGCGGCCTGTTCACCGGTGCCGAGGGCATAAAG
Organism: Acidimicrobiales bacterium; assembly: GCA_024638845.1. Taxonomy (GTDB): domain Bacteria; phylum Actinomycetota; class Acidimicrobiia; order Acidimicrobiales; family JAHEJN01; genus JAHEJN01. The sequence continues at coordinate 27,857 of JAHEJN010000022.1, forward strand.
TCGCCCGAGCAGGAAGCGATCTGGGGCGGCACGGCGGGCGACCAGTACGACCCGTGCTACCACCTGGCCTGCGACACGGTCGACAACGTGAGCGTCGAGGCGGTCGAGGTCAACGTCGATGCGATCGCCTACGCGATCTACAACGTGGCCGCCACGACCGAAGCGGTCAACGGCGTCGTCGGCGTCGAGCCGAAGGGCATCACGCCCGACGAGGTCGTCTTCGACGGCCCGCAGGGCACCTTCCTCGGCGGCGGTGGCTTCACCGCCGGTGACACCGTCGTCGACTGACCGAAGCGGTTGATTCGATTGAGGGGCGCCCGATCGGGCGCCCCTCACCGCTTTTCATGGAGTTGGGCGGTATGCGTCCCGCTCGACGGGACAGCTTCCCATCTTGCGGGACGACTGACGTAGCGTCGCCGCCATGGGAGTTCTCCGGCTTTCTCACGTCGACATCAGCGCCCCCGACCTCGATCTCGCGGCTGCGTACTACACGCAGGTGATGGGGCTCGACATCAGCGATCGCACCGATGACCGCATCTTCTTCAAGTGCTGGGACGAGCGCGACCACCACTGCCTGGCCGTCCGCTACGACCCCCGGGTCGGCATCGATCGCTTCGCGTTCAAGGTCGAACACGAGGACGATCTCGACCGGTTCGAGAACGCCGTACAGGCCTACGGCCACGCCGTCGAGCGCATCAGCAAGGGCGAGGAGGTCGGTCAGGGCGAGAGCATCCGCTTCGCCACCCCCTCGGGTCACGAGATGGAGCTCGTCCACGACATCACCAAGGTCGGCGGACGGCTTCCGTTGGTGAACCCGTGGCCGGTGCCGCAGGGCCTGGTCGGCATCGCCCCTCCCCGCATCGACCATCTGCTCATCCACGCCGAGGAAGTCGGCGAGATGGTGCACTTCATGCAGACCTGCTTCGGGTTCTTCCTCACCGAGCAGGTGCTCAGTGGCGAAGGGCACCAGATGGGGGCCTTCCTCCAGCGCTCGGGTCGACCCCACGACATCGCGATCATCCAGGGTCCGAACGGGGCACTGCACCACTTCTCGTTCTGGCTCGACGACTGGGACCACGTGCGTCGAGCTGCCGACATCCTGGCCTACAACGCCATCAGCATCGACATCGGCCCCACCCGCCACGGCATCACCCGGGGCAACACCATCTACTTCTTCGACCCCATGGGCACCCGGAACGAGGTCTTCACCGGCGGGTACCGGCCCGACCCGGATTTTCCGACCATCACCTGGACGGAAGACAATCTGGGTCGGGCCATCTTCTACTACGAGGGCAAGGACAACGGTCGCTTCCTGACGGTGCACACGTGAGCACGATCGAGATCCGGCGAGCGAAGGGACGCGGCCTGCGTGGCCGGGGAACGCAATGAGCGGCATCTTGCGGCTCTCGCACGCTGAGGTGCGGGTGCCCGACCTCGAGCTGGCGCTGGCCTATTACACGGAGGTCGTCGGCCTCATCGAGACCACCCGTGACGGTGATCGGGCCTTCCTCAAGGGGTGGGACGAGCACCAGCACCATTCGCTCATCCTGAAGTCGGCGCCCACCTACGGGCTCGAGTCGCTCGGCTTCAAGGTGCACGAGGCATCCGACCTCGACGACCTCGCGGCCAAGATCGAGCAGGCCGGCATCGAGACCACCCGCCACGCAGCCGGTGACCTCGGCCCCGGCTCGGGCGACACCGTCCGCTTCCGCGCACCGAGCGGGCACACGGTCGACCTCGTCCACGGCATGGACCAGGTCGGCAACGCGATGCCGCTGCTCAACCCGCCCATCGGCCCCGACAACCTCACCGGCATGGCTCCGCCCCGGCTCGACCACATCTTCTTGATGGCCGAAGACGTCGATGGCGTCACCGACTTCTTCCGCGACGTGCTCGGCTTCCGCCTCACCGAACAGATCATGAGCGACGACGGCTACCAGCTCGCCACCTTCCTCGAACGGTGCCACAGCACCCACGACATCGCCTTCCTCACCGGCCCCGACGGCGGCTTCCACCACGTGGCCTTCTGGGTCGACGACTGGAACGAGCTGCGCATGGGCGCCGACAAGTGCGCCTATCACGGGGTCACCGTCGACGCCGGCCCCACCCGTCATGGTGCCACCCGCGGCTGTGGCCTCTACTTCTTCGACCCGGCCGGCAACCGCAACGAGCTGTACACCGGCGGCTACTGGTTCGACCCCGACGACGAACCCACCACCTGGACCGAAGCCGAGATGGGTCGGGCCATCTTCTACTACCAGGGCCAGCTCAACCCGGCCTTCATGACGGTGCATTCATGAGCCGCACGGAGCGAGTGACAACGAGCCAGAAGGCGACGATCGACCGATGAGTGCCTCGACCCCCACTCCCGGCAGCCGGCCCGAAGCCCGGGTCGACGCACCGCTCTATCTCGCCCGCTGGCGCGAGAAGGAGGCTGCGGCCCGCACCGGCGACGGCACCACCGATACCGACGACGATTCATCGCTGCCGCTCTACCTGCGTCAGTTCCGGGCCAAGGCCGCGGCCCCGGCGACCACGGCGCCCGAGACCGCGCTGTGGGAACGAGCGGGCCTGCCCACTCAGCGAGCGCTCACCGAAGACAGCCTCAACAAGGAGATCTCGGCCCCGCCCGAGGCCCGCCAGGTCCTGCACAACGACGTGTACCTCATCCGCCACGGCGAGACCCAGGGCTACTCCACCGACTCGGGCCTCACCCCGCAGGGTGCCTGGCAGGCTCACACCTACGGCCACACGATGGCCAAGCGCATCAAGAGCGGCGAGACCGTCGTGTTCCGCCATGCGGCCACGAACCGGGCCCGCGAGACGGCAGAGCACGTCCATCGTGGCCTGGTCGACGGGCTGGTGCAGTTCGAGAAGGACATCACCATCGTCGAGCCCGAGCCGATGCTCGAGTTCCGCAACTTCCAGTTCGCCACGCCGGGCGGACTCAAGGACGTCACCGCGGCGTTCCGCGAGTTCTACGCCGTGCGCGAGGAGTACGAGCGCCGCCGCACCGGCGATCGCCCGTTGTGGCTCGTGGAGATGGACCGGTTCTGGAGCACCCAACAGGGAGGTGGCGACCCGATTCGTCACTGGCTCACCATTCCCATGCTCCACTTCGAGCCGCCGAGCATGACGGTTCGCCGGTTCTGGGCCGGCATCAATCGTCTGGGCGACCAGTTCCCCGGCGCTCGCCTGGCCATCGCGACCCACTCGGGGTGCATCCGCGCCTTCGCCGTGGCCGCCCTCGGGTACGACCCGGGCGAGCCGTACAACACCGAGCACGTGCGGGTGAAGATCATGCAGGGTCGCGAGGAAGCGCTGGTCGGTTACCGAAATCGCATCCAGGAGACCCGCGTTCCCGACATCGACTGGCTGCCGCCATGGGCCATCGACGAGACTTGGGAGCCGACGAGCTGATGGAAGGAGCGCGCGGATGTGCAAACAGTGTCCCGTGGTCGATTGGGACGCCGCGTTCGCGACCATCGAGTCGTTCGGCGGAGTTCCCGCCGTTGGGGGAGTCATGAGTGATCTGATCGTCTGGTACGACCGGTACGACCGCGAGCAGAAACCACGGGTCGGCGGCAAGAACGCCAGCCTCGGCGAGCTGATGATGGCCGACCTGCCGGTGCCACCGGGCTTCGCGGTGACCGTCGAGGCCTACCAGCAGATCTGGCGCAACAAGACCCTGGCCGACGCCGTGAACGCCGAGCTGCGGTCCATCGACCACGGCGACGTCCGGGCCAATCGGGCCACCGCCGATCGCATCCGCGCCCTGATCGAGGCCGAGCCCATGGCGCCCGAGGTGGTCGAGGCGATCACCGACAGCTACCAGGCGCTGTGCACGTTCTGCAATGTCGACGACCTTCCTGTTGCCGTCCGCTCCTCGGCCACCGCCGAAGACCTTCCCGACGCATCCTTCGCCGGTCAGCAGGACACGTACCTCTGGATCCACGGCGCCAACGCCGTGCTCGCCCACGTTCGCAAGTGCTGGTCGTCGCTGTTCACCGATCGGGCCATCGCCTATCGGCACCAGATGGGCTACCTGCACCACAACCTCTCCATGTCGGTCGGTGTGCAGAAGATGGTCGATCCGGTCTGCTCGGGGGTGGCGTTCACGCTGAACCCCACCAACGGTGATCGCAGCCAGGTGTGCATCGATGCGTCGTGGGGCCTGGGCGAGGCCGTGGTGTCGGGCGAGGTGACGCCCGACAACTTCCTGGTCGACAAGGTCATCAAGGAGATCGTGAGCCGCAAGATCTCCAACAAGCACATCGAGATGCGCCTCGGTGACGACGGGGAGGTCCACACCGTCGAGCTCGATCCCGTGCGGGCCAACCAGCCGTGCCTCTCCGACGACGACCTGCGCAACGTCGCCGCGCTCGCCCGTCGGGCCGAGAAGCACTACGGGTGTCCGCAGGATGTCGAATGGGCCATCGACCGGCACCTGCCCGAAGGGTTCAACGTGCTGCTGTTGCAGAGCCGGCCCGAGACGGTGTGGTCACAGAAGCCCGTGTCGCCGATCGCCAGCGCCAAGGACCCGATGGCGTCGATCGTGTCGACGCTGTTGGCGCCGATGCACACCAAGTCCGAAGAGAAAACAGAAGAAACATGAATTCCAGGGGGAGAACCACATGACCGATCGCCGCTTTCCGAGCCCGTTCGAGGTCGAGCCGCCCGAGGGCGACATCGACGGGTGGGAAGAGCTCTACCCGTACTCGGTGACCTTCAGCGAGGGCCGCCGCGAGTACGAAGAGGCCCGTTTCTGGTTCCAGGACTCCATGCACTGGGGCTGGGCCATGACGCCGTGGGACTCGGCCCACCTCGAGTACGCCATCGCGTCTCTCAGTCAGTTCAACAGTCGTCACTACCGCATTCCCCCGGCCGACGGCATCGACTTCCGCGTGCTCTACGGCTATCCCTACTTCTCACCGGTGGGCGTCGACCCCGAGAAGATCGAGGCCCGGGTGCCCGAGTTCATGGAGCGGGCGGGCCACTACTTCATGAACTGGGACGACCTCTACGCCAACTGGTTGGTGAAGGTGAAGGAGAACATCGACGCCATCGACGCCATCGACTTCTCGCCCCTCCCCGAGATGGAGGATCTCGAAGTCATCACCAGCGGACGAGGCATCGGGACGGGCTGGGACATCCAGCAGCAGTACCACCAGTTCAAAGACCTGTGTCTCAAGGTGTGGCAGTACCACTTCGAGTTCCTCAACCTCGGCTACGCCGCCTACCTCGACTACTTCGGATTCTGCAAACAGGCGTGGCCGACCATTCCCGATCTGGCCATCGCCCGCATGGTGGCCGGCGTCGAGGTCGACCTGTTCAAGCCCAACGAGAAGCTGAAGGATCTCGCCCACCTGGCCGTCGACTCGGGCCTGGCACGTGTCTTCGACAGCCCCGACGACGTCGCGGGCATCGCGGCCGCGCTGGGCTCGAGTGACAAGGGCAAGGCGTGGCAGGCGGCGTGGGACGATGCCGCCGACCCCTGGTTCAACTTCAGCTCCGGTACCGGCTTCTACTACTTCGACAAGACCTGGCTCGACTACCCCGAGATCCCCTACGCGTTCGTGCGCGACTACATCACCAAGATCGAAGACGGCGTCGACATCAGCCGCCCCATCGAGCAGGTGATCGCCGAGCGCGACCGCATCGTCGCCGAGTACACCGACCTGTTGCTCACCGAGGAGGACAAGGAGACCTTCGCCGGCAAGCTCGGTCTGGCTCGCACGGTGTTCCCCTACGTCGAGAACCACAACTTCTACATCGAGCACTGGACCATGAGCCGCTTCTGGCGCAAGCTCCGCGAGCTCGGTGCGGTGTTGGCCAAGGAAGGCTTCGTCTCGGATCCACAGGATGTCGTCTACTTCCGCCGCGACGAGCTCGACGAGGTCCTGTGGGACATCTACTCGGCATGGGCGGTCAACGCCCCGAGTGCCGGCACCACGTACTGGCCGCCCAAGATCGAACAGCGCAAGGCGTGGATCGACAGCTTCAGCAAGTGGAAGGCGCCCAAGGCGCTCGGTGAGCCACCCGAGGTCATCACCGAGCCGTTCACCATCATGTTGTGGGGCATCACCTCCGACTCGGTGAACATGTGGCTCGGCTCCGACGACGAGGGCGCCGGCATCACCGGCATGTCGGCATCGCCGGGAGTGGCCGAGGGTCCGGCCCGGCTCGTGTTCAACGCCGACGACATCGGCGACGTGCTCGACGGCGAGATCCTGGTGGCTCCGATCACCGCGCCCAGCTGGGCGCCGGTGTTCCCCAAGATCAAGGCCTGTGTCACCGACATCGGCGGGATGATGAGCCATGCGGCCATCGTCTGCCGTGAATACGGCGTGCCCGCGGTGACCGGCACCGGTTTCGGTACCGACAAGATCAGCAACGGCGACATGATCCGGGTCGACGGCTCGGCCGGCACCGTCGAGATCTTGAGCTGAACGAACGAGAACGACGAGGAGGTCCCCCGATGATGACCCAGGAACAGAACGACGAGCTCACCCAGGTAGGCCCCGGTACACCGATGGGCGACGTCCTTCGTCACTACTGGTACCCGGTGTGCTTCGAGCGCGAGCTCGAGGAGTTCCCGGTGAGGGGCGTGCGCCTGCTCGGCGAGAACTTTGCCGTGTTCAAGACCCCCGACGGCCAGTACGGCATCGTCGACGAGCGGTGTCCGCACCGCGGCGCCTCGCTCGTGTACGGCATCGTCGAGGACGGTGGTCTGCGCTGTGGCTATCACGGCTGGAAGTTCGACAACGACGGCACCTGCGTGGAGATCCTCGCCGAGCCCGACTCGTCGCCCGCGTTCCGCGAGAAGGTGTGTGTCCGGGCCGGACGGGCCCAGGCGTTGGGCGGGTTGATCTTCGCCTACATCGGTGAGAGCCCGGCTCCTGAGCTGCCCCGGTACGACGGCTTCGTCATGGACGGCGTACGCGACATCGGCCATTCCATGCTGCCGTGCAGCTGGCTCCAGATCATGGAGAACGCCGTCGATCCGTATCACGTCGAGGCGTTGCACGGGAACTACTTCGCCTTCCTGGCCGAGTGGCAGGGCTTCGACATGCCCTCGTCGTTCAAGAACAAGCACGTGAAGGTGGCCTTCGACCCGTTCGAGCACGGCATCATCAAGCGTCGCCTCCTGGTGGGCCAGAGCGAGGATGACGACGACTGGAAGATCGGTCACCCGCTGGTCTTCCCGTACCAGATGTGGGTGGGCGGCAACGGGGTGTTCCAGATGCAGATCCGCGTTCCCGTCGACGACGAGACCACCTGGATGCTCTTCTACACCGTGCACGCACCCGATGGCGCCGAGCCGGCCGAGCAGATGTACCCGGTCGACTACGAGTACGAGTGGCTCGACGCCAAGGGCAACCACATCGTCGACTACATCGAGGGTCAGGACATCATGGCCTGGGTCACCCAGGGCAAGGTGGCCGATCGCACCACCGAGAACATCACCAAGAGCGACATGGGGGTGGTGGCCCTGCGCCGCATGTTCCGTGACTCGATCGAAGCCGTGAAGGAGGGCCGCGACCCGGTGGCGGTGGTACGCCAACCGCACGACATCATCACGTTGCCCCTCGAGCGGTTCAAGTTCGGGCGGGGCCCGGAGTTCGCGACCGACTGGATCAACCGCGGCTCGATGCGGTACTCGCCCCAGGCCGACGACTTGAAGAAACTGCACATCAACGCGGCCGCTGCGGTGGCCGGTCGCGGCATCGCCGAAACGGCGCCCGGTCAGTGACCGTCGACCTGGCTGGCTGGGCCGGCTATCTGCAGGCCGCGGTCGACAACCGGCGCGAGGTACAGGGCATCGAAGCCCAGATCGGGTCGCTCTCGATCGACGACGCGTATGCCATCCAGGCGGCGCTCATCGAGAATCGGTTGGCGGCGGGCGACTCGCTGGCCGGCGCCAAGCTCGGGCTGACCTCGAAGGCCAAGCAAGAACAGATGGGCGTCGATGAACCGGCCTACGGCTGGGTGCCCGCATCGACGGTGCTCGGTGACGACGCCGAGGTGGTGCTCGGAGAGCTGATCCATCCCCGGGTCGAGCCCGAGTTCGTGTTCCTGATGGGCCAGGCGTTGGCCGGCGCCGATGCGACCGCCGAGCAGGTGCTCGATGCAACCGAAAGCGTCGTCGGTGGCATCGAGGTGATCGATTCACGCTACGAGGCGTTCAAGTTCACGCTGCCCGATGTGATCGCCGACAACACGTCGGCGGCGCGGGTTGCCATCGGCGCCTACGGCGTCGGTCCGCGCGAGGTCGACCTTCGCGCCGTCACCTGCACGTTCACGATCGACGATGAAGACGTCGGCTCGGCAACAGGGGAGGCGCTCCTCGGCGATCCGGCCGAATGCGTCGCCATGCTCGTGCGCCATCTCGCCAAGTACGACCGCGGGCTCGAAGCGGGCTGGCTGGTGATGGCGGGAGCACCGCTCGGCGCCCAACCCCTGTCGGTCGGTACGGTCGCCACGGCCAGCTACAGCCACTTCGGTTCGGTTACCGTGCGGGGCGTCTAGCCCTCCGACTCCAGCGAGACAGGAACGACATGCCACTGGTCAACGTGCACATGGGCAAAGGCCGCTCCGTCGACGACAAGCGGGCGATGATGGACGCGATCACCGAGGCGATCGTCGACTCGATCGGCGCGCCGCGCGACTCGGTGCGCGTGTGGATCACCGAGATGGACGACACCGACTTCATGGCCGGCGGAGAGCTGCTCGCCGACAAGCGGGTCCGGCTGGCGGCCGAAGCGCACGCCGCCCCCGAGGATCGGGTGTGACCGACGCCGCGCTGCTGCAGCAGGCGGCCGATGCGCTCTGGGAGGCCGAGTCGTCGGGGGTGCCGACCGGCCCGATCCGCGACGTCGTGGGAACCGCGACCGACATCGACACGGGCTACGCCGTGCAACAGATCAACACCGATCGCCACGTCGTCGCCGGTCGCCGCATCAGCGGCCGCAAGATCGGGGTGACCTCCAAGGCGGTTCAGCAACAGATCGGCGTCGATCAGCCCGACTTCGGCACGCTGTTCGTCGACACCGAATACGGCGATGGCGTCGACATCGCAGCCTCACGCTTGATCCAGCCCAAGGCCGAGGCCGAAGTGGCTCTGGTGCTCGAACACGATCTCAATCGCGCGCCGCACGGCTTCGCCGAGATCGTTCGGGCTGTCGGCTTCGCCTTGCCGTCGATCGAGGTGGTCGACAGTCGGATCATCGACTGGGACATTCGCATCGTCGACACAGTGGCCGACAATGCCAGCTGTGGCCTGTACGTCGTGGGGTCGAAACCGGTGCCGTTGTCGGCTGTCGACCTCCGCACGGTCCCCATGTCGATGTCGGTGAACGGATCCGAGGTCTCCTCGGGCGTGGGTGCAGCTTGCCTCGGCAACCCGCTGCATGCGGCCCGCTGGCTGGCCGACACGTTGTGCGAGCGCGGTATTCCGCTCTGCGCCGGCGACGTGTTGATGACCGGAGCGCTCGGGCCCATGACCGTCCTCGAAACCGGCGACGAGGTCGTCGCCACCTTCGGCGACCTCGGAACGGTGACCACCCGTCTTGTTGCGGAGTGATGTCCGTGTCCAGCCGCGAACTCGTCACCGGGTCGGGCGCCGGGTGACGTCGGCCTTTGCGCTCGTTGCATGCATCGAGCCCGGCGCTCTCGAGCCACAGTCCCTTCTGCTGTTCGAGAGCGTTCGCCGATTCGGGGGTGCGGTGATCGGTGATGCCGAGCTCCATGCCTTCAGTCCCCGTCCCCATGGTGGGCTCCGGGCTTCCACCTGCGCCCGTCTCGAACAGCTCGGCGTCGTTCATCATTCGAGTCATCTGAATCGCACAGGGCTCACCTACGGTTCGGCCAATCGGGTGTACGCGGCTGCCTGGGCCGAGCGGCACCTCGAGGTCGATCTGTTGTGTGTCCTCGACAGTGACACGCTCTTCCTGGCCGAACCGACTGCGCTACTACTTGGGGCCGACGACTCCTTCGGCGCACGGCCGGTCGACACCAAAGGCTCCTGCTCTGTCGGCCCCGGTGATGTCTTCGAGCCGTACTGGTCCGAGCTCTCGCGGCTGGCGGGCGTCTCGGTCGAGGAGGTCGGATGGCTTCGCACCACGGTCGACGATGTTCGCGTCCGGGCATCGTACAACGGTGGTCTCATGGTCTGCCGCCCCGAGCTGGGGGTCCTGGGCCGGGCCGCTGAGCTGTTCGGCACGTCCGTCGAACGAGGACTGACCCCGCGGAAGGAGCCGATCGACTTCGTCACCGGCACGGGCCGGGTCGACCCGAATGCGAGCCTGTGGTGGGGGTCGAGCCAGGCGGTGATGTCGGTGGCTCTCGCGGCCCTCGGTCATGGCGTCGTCGAGCTGCCGTCGGCCTACAACGTGCCCATCCACCTCGCCGACCGACTCCCGGTTCCCGATCGGCCCGTTCACGTGCACTACCACTCGATCTGGGACGAGCTCGCCCAGGCCGACGCGCCTTCCATCGCGCCGTTGCACGCACGCGCCGAAGTCAGTGAGTGGCTCGTCGACGCGATCGATCGTTACGGCCATCTCCGAGTGACTGGCTGACTGCGTGCGAGAGCCACGCACATCGGGTGGTCGTCGCTAGGTTCTTGCCATGAACCCGACCCCCGAGATTGGTGGCGACGACCATGCCGATCTGCCGGCGCGCATCGACGCCGCGTCGGCGATGAACCGGCTGTCGCACGCCCTCGTGTCGCATCGGGCCGATGTCTCGACGCTGCGGATGATCGCGCACGAGGCCGACCGCCTGGCCGCCGAGATCGAGGCGCAACCGGAGCGGAGTCGCCGCCTCGAGTTGGCGGCGAGCCCGCGGTTCCTGGCCGCGGTGGCCGAGGGCTCGCTGGCACGGGCGATAGACGACGGAGCCTTCGTCGACCTGTTCGACGACTCGCCGGCGTCGGGTTCGGCCAATCCGTTGAGCATGGGGTTGCGTCTTCGCCGCGACGGTGACACTGCGGTGGGCATGGTTTCGCTCGCTGCGGGATGGGAAGGGGCCCCTGGCCGCGGGCACGGCGGCATCGTGGCCGCATGTGTCGACGAGACGATGGGTGCGCTGCTGCCGATACTCGGCACCATGGCCTTCACCGGAGAGCTCACGCTGCGCTATCGGGCTCCCTGTCCGGTCGGGGTTCCGATCGAGTTCCGCGCCTGGGTTGCCCGGCGGCAGGGGCGCAAGCTGTTCATCGAGGGCACCGGCACCGGGCCCGACGGCCTGTTCATCGAGGCCGACGCGACCTTCATCACCGTCGACCTCTCTCAGTTCGCCGCGGCCGCCGACGAGCCGTGAGCAGCCGGCCCACGCTGCGACGAGCTCGGGCCCTTGTGCCGTTCCGATCGAGCTGACAGGGTGGGTCCATAGCCAAGACAATCCACGGGGGATCACAAATGAGGACGTTCACGATACGGATGGTCGTCGCCGCACTCGCAGTGGTGGCGATGATCGCCACGACAGCCGCGGTCGGCGTGGCCCACGACAGCGACAACGACGGCCATGTGCCGTCGAACGTCAACTACGGCTTCGAGGTCATCGGGCGCGACACCCTCGCGGGGGTACAGGACGGCCTGTACACCGACGTGTGGTCGCACGACGGCTTTGCCTACATCGGCACCTTCCAGGAGCCCGACTGCAGCGACGCCGGAGTGTTCGTCATCGACATCGCCGCCGCGGTCGCCAACTACCCGAACACCGAGGGTGCGACGGTCGCCGAGATCAAATCGGCCCCGAACACCCGCATCAACGATGTGAAGGTGCACACCGTCGGCGACACCGACGTGCTCATCACGACCCAGGAGCCGTGCGGCAAGCCGATTCCCGGTGGTCCGGTCTCCGACGCCAACAGCAATCCCAACGGCAACGGCGCACCGTTCCAGGTGGGCCAGGGCGGCATCAGCCTGTACGACGTGACCGACCCGACCAAGCCCAAGGCGCTCAAGAAGAACTTCCTGGAGTTCGGAGGCGTGCACAACACCTTCGCCTGGGACTGGAACGGCAAGAGCTACCTGATCGGCACGGCCGACACGTTCGACTTCTTCGACACGTTCTTCGTCGACATCACCAAGCCGCAGTCGCCGGAGCTGCTCGGCATCACCGGCGCGCTCGACTGGATCCCGCAAGGGCTGAACCTCGACCAGCTCGAGACCGGCTCGTCGGCGGGAATCTTCAACCACGACGTCTGGGTGAACCTCATCGACGGCACACCGACCGCAGTGGTGTCCTACTGGGACCTCGGCTTCGTCACCCTCGACGTGACCGATCCGGCCAACCCCGTGTTCCTCGACGATTCCACCTATGTCGATCCCGAGCCCATCCTCGGCCAGCCCTACGAGGGCAACGCCCACGCGGCCGTCTTCGGTGGCAACGGCGACTACATCTTCGGCGGCGACGAGGACTTCTCACCCGACAAGTTCGGCATCAGCTACGGCGGCGTCGAATACCCGGCGGGTATTGCGCTGTTCGGCGCCGACCCGGCCACTCTGGCGGGCAATGTCGAGTACGTCGGCGGCGACGGCTGTGCAAGCGTTGCCGCACCGACGGTCGCCGAGCCGCAGGTTGCGCTGATCGATCGTGGCGGCTGCTTCTTCTCGACGAAGGGCTTCAATGCCGAGGCAGCCGGTTACGAGGGCTACATCATCGCCAACAACGCCGGTGACGGCCTGATCAACATGTCGGCTGGCGATCCGCCCCTGCCCACGATCCCCGGTGTGTTCATCGGCCAGTCCGACGGCGACACGATCAAGGGCAACCCGGGCCTGCCGGTGTCGGCCAGCTCGATCTTCGACGGATGGGGCTACCTGCACATCATCAACAACACCGGTGGCGACGTCACCGTGCCCGTCGGCGGCCTCCCGAGCGGCAACACCGCCACGATCCCCCAGATGGGCGAGCTCGGGTACTACGCGCCGGCCGAAACCGTGGAAGCGGGTCTCGGGACCGAATTCGGCGACCTCACGATGCACAACATCGAGGCCGATCCGCTGACGCAGGATGTCACGCCGTCCTTCGACGAGGGGCCGCGGATGTTCGTGTCGTGGTACTCGCTGGGCATGCGGGCGCTCGAGTACCGGCCCGGCCACTATCATGCCAACCTCAACGACGAGGGCAGCTACTCCCAGAACGTCCACGAGGTGGGCCGCTTCATCGAACCTGACGGCGGCTCGAACTTCTGGGGCGTCCATGTCGACGAGCTCGACGACGGCACCCAGATCATCCTCGCGTCCGACCGCAACAACGGTCTGTACGTCTTCACCTTCAGCTGCGAGACCCGAATCGACGTCGGTGAGGGCGAGGTCAGCGTCTTCTACTGCGACCCCGAAAGCGACGGCAGCGGCGGCTGACCTGATCGCTTCATGAGCTCAGGCATTCTCCGGGGGTGCGCGACCGCAAGGTCGATCACCCCCGGGTGCCCGGTTCCGGCATCCGCCACCGAGATCTGACCTGCCGATGCCGCAGGTCCACGACCAGCGAGCGCCGCGCCAGCACGGACCGGCCGCATGGCTCGGCTGCGATCTCATCCAGCGTCCCGACGACTGGACCTGGCGCCTCGATCCGACCGAGGTCGACGAGCTCGTCGACGTTTCGGCACCGTTCGCGAGCGGGCTCGACCCCCTCCCTCTCCTGACTCCAGCCGATGTTCCGTTGCCCCGCTTGGGGCGCCGGCTCGCCGAGCTCCGTCGGCAGCTCACCCACGGCCTCGGGTTCGTGCTCCTGCGCGGGTTCCCGAGTACCGAGCTCCCCGTGCGCCAGGCGGCCGCTGCGTTTCTGGCGGTCGGAGCCCACCTCGGTTCGTTGCGATCCCAGAACGCGGCTGGTCATCTGCTCGGTCACGTGATCGACACGGGCGCCGATGCCGACGATCCGAACGTGCGCATCTACCAGACCGATCAGCGCCAGACCTTCCATGTCGACTCGGCCGACGTGGTCGGCCTGCTGTGTCTCGAGCCGGCAGCCGAGGGTGGGCTCTCGCTTCTGGCCAGCGCGGCCACGGTCTACAACACCATGCTCGACCGTCGGCCCGATCTCGCCGCGCGCTTGTTCGATCCGGTCGCCACCGATCGTCGGGGTGAGGTCCCCGACGGCGAGCTCCCGTGGTACGAGATCCCGGTGCTGTCCTGGTACAAGGGTGCGCTCACGGTCATGTACCAGAGGCAGTACATCGAGTCGGCGCAGCGTTTCCCGGACGCGCCCAGACTCCGTCGGGAGATGATCGCGGCCCTCGACCTCTTCGATCGGATCGCCGACGATCCCGACATCCACCTCCCGATGATGCTCGAACCGGGCGACATGCAGTTCGTGCACAATCACTCGCTGCTCCACGAT
>JAHEJN010000023.1:0-7041 GCA_024638845.1 Acidimicrobiales bacterium
GCGCCGCCCGATCCGGCGGTGACGCCGCTCGGCAACAGCCTGCCGACGGCGGCCAACGGGTCGGTCGCACCGTTGGCCCCCGACGTCTCGGCCCAGCTCCGGACCATTCGGGCGCTTCGCGACGAGGAGTTCGACGTGCTGCATCTCCACGAGCCCCTGGCTCCGGGCCCGACGCACACGGCGCTGGTGATGCATCCCGCGCCGATCCTCGCCACGTTCCACGCCGCCGGCACCAGCGCGCCGTACCGCTACCTCAAGCCGGGTGTCCGGTGGCTGGCCAGCCACATCGACCAGGCCACCGCGGTCTCGGACATGGCGGTGGCCCTGGCCCGCACGGTGTTCGACGGTGACATCGAAGTGACCTTCAACGGTGTCGACGTGGGGTCGTTCCGCGGGCTCGAGCCCTGGCCGACGTCGGGGCCGGCGGTCCTGTTCATCGGTCGTCACGAACCCCGGAAGGGACTGGCGGTGCTGATCGAGGCCATGGCCCAGCTTCCCGACGACGTCACCTGCTGGGTGGCCGGAGACGGCCCCGAGACATCCGCGCTGCGGCTGGCCACCCGCCGCGACCAGCGCTTCGAGTGGCTGGGACGGATCTCCGACCACGAGAAGCGTCGTCGGCTCGTCGGGGCCGACGTCTTCTGCGCTCCGTCCCTCGGCGGGGAGTCGTTCGGCATCGTGTTGCTCGAGGCCATGGCCGCCCACACGCCGGTGGTCGCCTCCTCGATCGAGGGCTACGCGAACGTCGCCCGGGCCGGCCGCGACGCCCTGATGGTGATCCCGAACGACGTCGATGCCCTGGCTGCCGCGCTGCGGGCGGCGCTGTTCGAGCCGGCGGAACGGGCACGCCTGGTGAGCTCGGGCGCCGAGCGAGCCGACCACTTCGCCATGCATCGGCTCGCCGGTATCTACGTCGAACGGTACGAGCGCCTCGTCGATCGGGCGGAGCCCGTACACTAGCTGGGCGGTCTCGGCTGTTCGGGCCGAACGAGGAGGAGTTCACGTGATCATCGGCATCATCATCGTCGCAGTGCTCGTGCTGTTGTTGTTGTTCTTCGTCTTGCAGTACAACGGCCTGGTCAGGCTGCGCAATCAGGTCGAGAACGCGTGGTCGCAGATCGACGTCCAGCTCCGTCGTCGGTACGACCTCATACCCAACCTGGTCGAGACGGTGAAGGGCTACGCCGCCCACGAGCGGGAGACGCTCGAAGCGGTCGTCCAGGCCCGTAACGCAGCGATCGCCGCCCCCGGCCCCGCCGAGCAGGCCCAGGCCGAGAACATCCTCACCGGTGCGTTGCGTCAGTTGTTCGCGCTGAGCGAGAGCTATCCCGATCTCAAGGCGAACCAGAACTTCCTCTCGCTCCAGGAAGAGCTCACCTCGACCGAAGACCGCATCGCCTACGCGCGGCAGTACTACAACGACTCGGTCCTCGGCTTCAACAACAAGATCCAGACCTTCCCGTCCAATCTCGTCGCCAGCATGTTCAGCTTCACCGAGCGGGAGTACTTCGAGGCCCCCGGCGAGGCGATCGATCCCGTCCAGGTCCAGTTCTGAAGAGCCACCGGGACCACTCATGACCTCCTCGCCAACGCGCTCGCTTCTTGTCGCGCTGCTCGCCCTACCCGTCATCGTCCTGGCCGTGGTCAGCGTGCTCCTCGGGGTGCCATGGTGGATCGTCGCTCCCCTCGCGGTCGTGGTCGTCGTGGCGGCAACGATCGTCGTCGTCCGCAGTGCGCCCGGAATCGTGCTCGCCCGTCTCGGGGTGAAGCCGGCCGACGTCGACGGCGCCCATGTCCGACTCGCGCACATCGTCGACGGTCTCTGCCTCGCCAACGGCATCCGCCCGCCGGCACTGGCCATCGTCGACGATGACAGCCTCAACGGCCTGGTCGTGGGCCGATCGGCCGACGACGCGACCATTGTGGTGACCACCGGGCTGCTCGAAGGACTCGGCCGCACCGAGCTCGAGGGTGTGATCGCCCATCTCCTCGCCCGCTTGAAGGCCCCGGGTCTGGCCGACGAAACACTGGCCGCCGTCGTGATCGGCATGTGGATGGCTCCGATCCCTGTTCTCCAGCGCCGGGCGCTCGCCCGCATGGTGGCCGACCACCCGGCCGTACTCGCCGATCGCGAAGCCGTGAGCATGACCCGGTACCCGCCCGGGCTGGTTTCGGCCTTCGCGACCATCCAGGATGCCGACCAGTCGCTACGCTCGGCCGGTCGCTCGACCCGCCACCTGTGGATCGACGATCCCGCCCGCACCACCAACGACGCCATCGACATCCCGCTCTCCGAGCGGATCGACGTACTCCAGGAGCTCTGATCCCCCCGTGTCGCTGACCCGCAATCAGATCTACGTCGCACTAGCCGCGGTCGCCGTGGTGGTCGTCATCGTGGTGATCCTGCTCATGAGCGGAGGAGGCAGCGACGCAGGACCGGTACTGACCGACGAGGAGGCGCCGGTATCCACGCCGGATCCGAGCGCCGATGACATCGAGGCCGCCGACGAGTCGCCCGAGGCGACCCCGACGCCCTCACCGGTCGGCCCGGTCGAGCCCCTCACCGGCGTCCCGCTCGATGGCACACCCGCCCTCGATCGTCCGGCGCTCATGGTCAAGCTCGACAACCATCCCCAGGCGCGGCCCCAGATCGGTCTGAACCAGGCCGACCAGGGCATCGAGCTGCTCGTCGAAGGCATCACCCGACTGGCCCTCGTCTTCCACACATCCGACTCCGATCCGGTCGGTCCGGTTCGATCGGGTCGCAGCTCCGATCCCGATCTGGCGGCCAACTACGGCATGCCACTGTTCGCGTGGTCCGGTGGCAATGCCACGGTGCGGGCCGAGGTTCGCCAGGGCGAGATCGACGGCAAGCTCTACGACGTCGGCATCGACCAGGGAGTCGGCGAATGGTTCCGGGACGGCAGCCGTGGTGTCGACTACGAGCACACGCTGTTCTCCTCGACCCCATCGCTGTTCGCCGCGGCACCCGAAGAGCTCGGACCGCCGCCCCAGATCTTCGACTACCGGTACGGCGACAGCCCGCCGAACCCATCGGCGGAACCCATCCCCGGTGTCCAGATCGACTGGCGCGGTGGCGTCACCGTGAACTGGGTCTGGAGCGACGAACAACAGGGCTGGTTGCGATTCCAGCGGGGAACCCCTCACGTCGACGGCGACGGCATCCAGGTCGCGCCGCCCAACGTCGTGCTCTTGACGACACCGTACGGCACGTCGGCCGCATCGGCTGGCTCACCGCAGGCACTCACCGTCGGCACCGGTGAGGCGCTGGTTCTCACCGACGGCCGCGCGATCGAGGGTCAGTGGAACCGGCCCGAGGCGCTCGTGCCGTGGCAGGTGACCGACCTCGACAGCGACCCGATCGGCCTGACGCCGGGCCAGACCTGGATCGGTCTCCCCGAGGCGGGGAACGTGACCATCATGAGCCAGGCCGCAGCCGACGATCTGCTGGCGTCAGCTCCCTGATCCGGCGCTCCCGGATCCGGCCCGAGATTGGCTCTATTCGATCGGGTCCAGTTGGCTCTCGTTCTAGACTCGGGGCCATGACCGATCACTCCGTCTCGTCGTCCCCGACCCCTCGCGACACCGGTACCGTCCGGGTGAAGCGGGGCTTGGCCGAAATGCTCGAAGGCGGCGTCATCATGGACGTCGTCAACGCCGAGCAGGCCACGATCGCCGAGGACGCGGGCGCGGTGGCGGTGATGGCCCTCGAACGCGTGCCCGCCGACATTCGCGCCGACGGCGGCGTGGCCCGCATGAGCGACCCGGCCATGATCGCGGCAATTCAAGAGGCGGTGACCATCCCCGTGATGGCCAAGACCCGAATCGGCCACTTCGCCGAGGCCCAGATCCTCCAGGCCATGGCCGTCGATTACATCGACGAGTCCGAGGTCCTCACCCCGGCCGACGAAACCCACCACATCGACAAGTGGGCCTTCGAGGTCCCTTTCGTCTGCGGTGCCACCAACCTCGGTGAGGCACTGCG
Organism: Acidimicrobiales bacterium; assembly: GCA_024638845.1. Classification (GTDB taxonomy): domain Bacteria; phylum Actinomycetota; class Acidimicrobiia; order Acidimicrobiales; family JAHEJN01; genus JAHEJN01. The sequence continues at coordinate 4,007 of JAHEJN010000023.1, forward strand.
GCGCATCAGCGAGGGAGCCTGTCTCATCCGCTCGAAGGGCGAAGCCGGTACGGGGAACATCACCGAGGCGGTGCGCCACCTCCGCTCGATTCTCGGTGACATCCGCAAGATCACCACCGCCGACGAGGCCGAGCTGTTCGAATGGGCCAAACAGCTCCGTGCCCCGCTGCCGCTCGTACAGGAGATCGCCGACACCGGCAAGCTCCCCGTTCCGTTGTTCTGCGCCGGTGGGATCGCCACGCCGGCCGATGCGGCGCTCACGATGCAGCTCGGTGCGCAGTCGGTCTTCGTCGGCTCGGGCATCTTCAAGAGCGACGACCCTGCGCCGCGGGCCAGGGCCATCGTCGAGGCAACCACCAACTTCAACGATCCCGACATCCTCGTCAAGGTCAGCACCGGTCTGGGGGCGCCCATGACCGGCATCGGCATGGACGACCTCGCTGTCACCTTCGCCGACCGAGGTTGGTAGCCGCCGAGCCGCATCGCGGAGCCTCCTGGTGAAGGTCGGTGTCCTCGCGCTGCAGGGCGCCTCGCGTCTCCACCTCGACGTGTTGTCGGCGCTGGGCTGCACCGGCGTCGCCGTGAAACGACCCGAGCACCTGACCGACGTCGACCGGTTGATCATCCCGGGCGGCGAGTCCACCACCATCTCCAAGCTGCTCGACCTCAGCGGCATCCGGGAACCCCTGGCCGAACGCCTCGAAGCCGGCATGCCGGTGCTCGGAACCTGCGCCGGCATGATCCTGCTGGCGTCCGACGTCACCAACGGCCGACCCGACCAACACTCCTTCGGCGCCATCGACATCGGCGTGCGGCGCAACGGGTACGGACGCCAGGTCGAGTCATTCGAGGCCGATCTCGAGATCGCCTTGGTACCCGGTGGAGCCTTCCACGCCGTCTTCATCCGCGCGCCGCGGGTCGAGCGCATCGGACCCGCCGTCGAGGTGTTGGCCACATTCGACGGCGATGTCATGGCGTGTCGGCAGGCCAACGTGGTCGCCACTAGCTTTCATCCCGAACTCACCGATGATCTGCGATTCCACCGCTGGTGGATCGAGGAGGGATTCCCATCATGAGCGGCCATTCCAAATGGGCCACCATCAAGCACAAGAAGGGCGCGGCCGACGCCAAGCGGGGCAAGCTCTTCGCCAAGATCATCAAGCAGGTCGAGGTGTCGGCGCGCCAGGGCGGTGGGGACCCCGATGCCAATCCGACGCTGCGCACCATGTTCCAGAAGGCGCGCGACGCGTCGGTCCCGCTCGACACCATCGAACGCGCCATCAAGCGCGGCACCGGCGAGCTCGAGGGGGTCAACTACGAGACGGTGAACTACGAGGGCTACGCGCCGGCTGGTGTGGCCCTGTACGTCGAGACGCTCACCGACAATCGCAACCGCACGGGTGGCGAGATGCGGTCGGTCTTCTCGAAGAACGGCGGCAATCTGGCCGAGCCGGGCGCCGTCGCCTGGCAGTTCGAGCGCCGTGGCGTGATCCTCGTTCCCGCCGCCGCCGTCGACGAGGACGAGGTCATGGTCGTCGGCCTCGACAACGGCGCCGAGGACCTCGAGGCCGACGGCGATTTCTGGCGCCTCACGTGCGATCCGTCGTTGCTGCCCGATCTTCGCGACGCGCTCGATGCCGCGGGCATCGAGGTCGAGTCGGCCGACCTCACGATGCTGCCGAGTCAGACGGTGGCGGTCACCGAGCTGTCGGCGGCCAAGGCCGTCCTCCGCCTCGTCGATCTGCTCGACGACAACGACGACGTCCAGGACGTATTCGGCAATTTCGACATCCCCGACGAGATCCTCGAGGAGCTCAGCGAGGTGTGAGGGCGTCGGCTGGGGCAAATGCTCCACCCGTCGATGCGGGCCGAGCAGTATGGTGTCGTACATATGTTCGTTCTGGGGATCGATCCCGGTCTGTCGCGTTGTGGGTACGGCGTCGTCGAGCACCGTCGAACCGGGCAGCGGGCGGTGGCAGCCGGCGTCCTGCGGACGCCGGCGAAGCAGCCGCTACCGCTGCGTCTGGCCGAGCTCCAGCGGGAGATCCGGACCCTCCTGGTCGAGTTCGAGCCGGCGGTCGTCGCCATCGAGCGCGTGCTGTTCCAGGTCAACGTGCGCACGGCGATGAGCGTGGGGCAGGCCAGCGGCATCGTCATGGCCGAAGCCGCGGGCTGGGGCGCCGATGTGGTCGAATACTCCCCGAACGAGATCAAGCTCGCGGTCGCCGGTCACGGCGACGCCGACAAGCAACAGATGGAGCGCATGGTGCAGACCCTCATCGGCATCGAAATCCCCCTGCGGCCCGTCGACGCAGCCGACGCCATCGCCGTCGCGTTGTGTCATTGCGCCCAGAGCGTGTTGGTCGAGGTGGAGCGGTGATCATCGGCTCGCTGCGCGGCACCCTCGTCGAACGGGCCGACGACGAGGTGATCATCGAGGTCGGCGGCGTCGGGTACCGAGTTGCGGTTGCGCCATCCGTTGCGATCAAGTTGGGCGAGCTCGGCGACGAGGCCTTCGTTCACGTGCATCACCACATTCGCGAAGACGCCCAGTCGCTCTACGGCTTCTTGTCTCGCGACGAACGACGCACCTTCGAGGCGCTGCTCGGTGCCCATGGGGTGGGGCCGTCGCTGGCCTTGGCCATCTTGTCGGTACACGAGCCGGTGGCGCTCCAGTCGATCCTGGTGAACGACGACGCCGCGGCCCTCTGCCTGGTGCCCGGGGTCGGCAAGAAGACGGCTGCTCGTCTGCTGATCGAGCTGAAGTCGCGTCTCGACATCGACATTCGCGAGAGGGAGGTGCCTGCTGGTGTCACGGCGCCCGCCACGGCATCGGTCACCTCCGACGTGCAGCAGGCCCTGGCCGAGCTCGGCTACGGCACCGACGAGGTTCGCGCCGTGCTCCGCGACCTCCCGGCCGTCGACGACACGTCGCTACTACTGAAGCAGGCTCTCCAGAAGCTGGCGAGCAGGGTCTGATGGCACGCGACGAGCTCCTCCGCGCCGATGCGCCGCTTCCCGACGACGACGAGCTC
>JAHEJN010000023.1:7141-42155 GCA_024638845.1 Acidimicrobiales bacterium
CGGCCGTCGACGACACGTCGCTACTACTGAAGCAGGCTCTCCAGAAGCTGGCGAGCAGGGTCTGATGGCACGCGACGAGCTCCTCCGCGCCGATGCGCCGCTTCCCGACGACGACGAGCTCGACCCGCTCGTCGACGAGGGCGGGCTGCGGCCGTCGCGTCTCGACGATTTCGTGGGGCAGACCGAGCTCAAACAGCATCTCGAGATCCTGCTCGGCGCGGCTCGGAACCGCCGACAGGCAGCCGATCATCTGCTCTTCGCCGGCCCTCCCGGCCTCGGCAAGACCACCCTCGCCCACATCGTTGCCGCGGAGATGGGCGTCGAGATGCACACCACGTCGGGTCCTGCCCTCGAACGGGCCGGCGATCTGGCCGCTATTCTCACCAAGCTCGGCGACGGCGACGTGTTGTTCATCGACGAGATCCATCGGCTGCCTCGGACCGTCGAAGAGGTCATGTATCCGGCCATGGAGGATTTCGAGCTCGACATCGTGCTCGGCAAGGGGCCGGCCGCCCGGTCGATCCGCCTCGAGCTCCCTCGCTTCACCCTGGTCGGGGCCACCACCCGCACCGCTCTCATCGCCAAGCCGCTGCGCGATCGTTTCGGGCTGGTGTCGCGTCTCGATTTCTACGAGGTCGACGATCTCGACTCCATCGTCACCCGCGCCGCCGGCATCCTCGGCGTCCGGCTCGACCCGACGGGAAGTCACGAGATCGCCCGCCGCGCCCGGGGCACGCCCCGTATCGCGAACCGGCTGTTACGGCGGGTGCGCGACTACGCCGAGGTCCGGGCCGACGGCGTGATCACCGCCGAGGTCGCCCACGACGGCCTGGCGCTGTTCGGCGTCGACGATCGCGGCTTCGACAAGATCGACCGGGCGATTCTCTCCGCGATCTGTGAGCGCTTCGACGGTGGCCCGGTCGGACTGTCGACGCTCGCCATCAGCGTCAGCGAACCGCCCGAGACCGTCGAGGACGTGTACGAGCCCTTCCTGATCCAACAGGGCATGCTGATGCGCACACCGCGGGGCCGGGTGGCCATGCCCGATGCCTGGCGTCACCTTGGCCTGGCCCCTCCTGCGGTGCCCCCGGCGGTCGACCAGACCGCTCTCTTCGACCGCGACTGAGGGCCATGGGTCCCGACGACTTCGACTACGACCTGCCCGAACGCGCCATCGGCCACACCCCCGCCGAGCCGCGCGACGCAGCCCGGCTCCTCGTCGATCTCGGTGACCGCGTCGACCATCGCCATGTGCGCGACCTCCCCGAGCTGCTCCGCGACGGCGATCTCGTGGTGGTGAACGACACCCGCGTGCTTCCGGCACGGGTGTTCTTCACCAAGCCGACCGGTGGCCAGGTCGAGGTCCTGCTGCTCGAACCGCGAGACGACGGCACCTGGGAGTGCCTGGTGAAGCCCGGTCGCCGAGTACCCACCGGCATGGTGGTCACCGCGCCGGGGGGCCTCTCGGCGGTGATCGGAGATGCCCTCGGCGACGGGCGCCGCGCGGTGCGGTTCGACTCCGGCGAGCTCGACCTCGTTGCGGCCCTGGAGGCCCACGGCCAGATGCCGCTCCCGCCGTACCTCCATACCGAGCTCGACGATCCCGACCGCTACCAGACCGTGTACGCCGATCGGCCGGCATCGGCGGCCGCCCCGACCGCCGGGTTGCACTTCACGCCCGAGACCCTCGAGCGGCTGAGCGCCCACGGCATCGGTTCGGCCAGGGTCGAGCTGGTCATCGGGCTCGACACCTTTCGACCGATCACCGTCGACGATCTCGACGAGCATCAGATGCACACCGAGTCGTATCGGGTGCCCGAATGGACGTGGGCCGCAGTGCAGCGTGCCGAGCGTGTCGTCGCCGTCGGCACCACCACGGTGCGTGCCCTCGAGTCGGCAGCGGCGACCGGACGCCTCGCCGGCCGCACCGATCTGTTCATCCGTCGTCCCTACCGATTCGAGGTGGTCGATGCGCTGCTCACCAACTTCCATCTGCCGCGCAGCACACTGCTGGTGATGATCGACGCCTTCATCGGACCGCGCTGGCGGGAGCTGTACGCGCTGGCCCTCGATGCCGACTACCGATTCCTGTCCTTCGGCGACGCCATGTTGCTCGAACGTCGGACCACGGGCCGCTCGTGAGGGCCCGGTTCGAGCCGGTAGCGACCGAAGGTGCCGCGCGCACCGGACGGGTCCGCACCGCCCACGGCATTTTCGACACCCCGTGCTTCATGCCGGTCGGAACCCGAGGAGCAGTGAAGCATCTCTCGTCGGTCGACCTGTCCGAGCTCGGAGCTCAAGTGGTGCTCGCGAACACGTATCACCTCATGCTGCGACCGGGCGCCGAAACGGTCGCTGCGCTCGGTGGCTTGCACGGGTTCACCGGTTTCGACGGCCACCTGCTCACCGACTCGGGAGGGTTCCAGATCTTCAGCCTCGATCCGAAGGTCGACGACGATGGCGCCGTCTTCACCTCCACCTACGACGGCGGTGAGCACCGACTGACGCCCGAGAGCGCGGTCGACACCCAGGCGCTCATCGGTGCCGACATCCAGATGGTGCTCGATGTCTGCTCGGCGCTTCCGGCCACGACCTCCACGCTCGCGACCGCAGTCGACCGGACGGCCGACTGGGCCGTCCGGGCCCGACGGCACTTCCTCGATCACCTCGACGCACCGCGTCGTCAGAGCCTGTTCGGAATTGCGCAGGGCGGCACCGACATCGAGTTGCGGAAGCGATCGGCGGAGGCAACCGTCGCCACCGGATTCGACGGCTATGCCATCGGCGGCCTCTCGGTCGGCGAGGGACGCGACGACATGCTGCCGGCCATCACGGCCTGCACCGACATCTTCCCGGCCGACCAGCCCCGCTACTTCATGGGCCTGGGCGACCCCGTGGGCATCGTCGAGTCGGTGGCTCGCGGGGTGGACATGTTCGATTGCGTGCTACCCACCCGCCTGGCGCGCCATGGGACGCTGTTGACCTCCGGTGGCCGGGTGAACCTGCGTCGCGCCGAGTACGCCGCCGACGACGAGCCGCTCGATGCCGGTTTCCCGGCGAGTCCGGCCAATCGGTGGTCGAAGGGCTACCTGCGTCATCTCCTGCAGGTGGGCGAACCCACGGCGGCTCGAATCTGCACACTGCACAACGTGGCGTGGTTGCTCGACCTGATGGCGCGGACTCGCACCGCCATCGCGGCCGGAACCTTCGCCGACCTGCGCGCCGACGTGCACCGGATCTGGTCCTAGATCACCCGTTGTCGCCGATCCCGGCGCGGTACCCATCACGGCAAGCCGACGATAGGGTGGACCGGCCATGGGAAGCCTCATCATCTTCGTCCCCCTCCTCGTCGTCATGTACTTCGTGATGATCCGGCCGCAGCAGAAGCGCGTGTCGGAGCATCGGCAGGTACTCGCCTCCCTCGAGGTGGGCGACGAGGTGGTCACCTCTGCCGGTATCTACGGTGTCATCACCGAGTTCGACGGTCCCACGCTGTTCCTCGAGATCGCCGATGGTGTCGAGATCAAGATCGGCAAGGACACCGTCACCAGCGTGGTGACCTACGACGCGGCCGACGACGACGCTGACGCCGACCAGGGTCCCATCAGCTGACCGCAATGCGCAGTGGACTCATTCCTCTCGTCGGCATGGTCGCGGTGGTCGCCGCGGCACTGATCGCCACGATCGTGGCGGGATACCGGCCCCTGCTCGGCATCGACCTCACCGGAGGTGTCGAGGTGGTCCTCGAGGCGGCCGACGATCCGAACCGGTCCGAACCGCCGTCGGACGCCGAGCTCGACCAGGCCGTCCAGATCCTGCGCAACCGGGTCGACGGTCTCGACGTCGCCCAGCCCGACATCACCCGCCAGGGCTCCCGTGTGGTCGTGCAGCTGCCCGACGTCGACGACCAACAACGGGCCATCGATCTGGTGGGCACCACCGCCGAGCTGCAGTTCCGACCCGTGTGTGCGGTGGTCCCGATCCTGGACCAGTCGATCACGCCGGCCACCGACGAGGAACCCGCCGACACTCCCGCCCCCACCGACGAGGAGGGCTTCGGCTTCTCCGGCGACGGCGAGTACGCAGCCCCGGCCATCCCCGGCCAGACCGACTCGACCGACGAGCAGCCGCCCGAGGAGCCCGCCGCGGTGACGCCCGACAGCACAGAACCGTCACCATCGGAGATCCTGAACGATGCTGCGGTTCCTCCGAGCCCCTGCGAGACCGATCTGCTCGCAGTGTCGGCCGACGGTCCGACCCCGGCCGACCAGATCGTTCGTGACCAGCCCGTGGTTCTCGATCAGGTCGACGAGAACGGCAACCCCGTCAGTCGCTACCTGCTCGGACCGATACCGAGCACCACCATCGAAGGCGAGGAGGTCTTTCTCGTAGGAGCGTCGATCGAGACGGCCGAAGCGGTGAACACCGGATTCGAGGCAGTCGTGTCGCTCACCATGAAGGAGGGCGACGGTGGCATCCGCCTCTTCAACACCGTGGCCGGGGAGTGCTTCGCCCAGGCGCCCACGTGCCCGACCGGCCAGTTGGCGATCGTGCTCGACGGCGTTGTCGAATCGGCCCCCAACATCAATGCCGCAGCTTTCGAACGCGACGCAATCCAGATCAGCGGGAGCTTCAGCCAGGAACGCGCCGAGGACACTGCGCTCGTGCTGCGCTACGGCTCGTTGCCCGTCGAGCTCGAACAGCAGCAGGTACGTACCGTCTCGGCCAGCCTCGGGAGCGACTCGCTGCGCGCCGGCATCATCAGCGGTCTCATCGGCTTGGCCCTGGTCGCGCTGTACATGATCGTCTACTACCGACTCCTCGGCGTTGCCGCCCTCCTCAGCCTGGCCGTGTCCGGCGCGCTGCTGTGGGTGCTCATCTCGTTCTTCAGCGAAACCGGCTTCTTCTTCAGCGGTGTCACCCTCACCATCGCCGGTGTCGTCGGCCTCATAGTGTCGATGGGCGTGTCGCTCGACTCGAACGTCGTGTACTTCGAGCATCTGAAGGAAGACATCGCCAACGGCCGCACGCTGCGGTCGGCGGTCGATCGGGCCTTTCCCGTGGCCTATCGAACCATCTTCTGGGCCGACATGGCGGCGCTGATCGGCGCCGTCATCCTCTACACCCTCACGTCGGCGTCGGTTCGTGAGTTCGCCCTCATGCTCGGACTGGCCTCCGTACTCGACCTCATCGCGACCTACTTCTTCCTTCGGCCCCTCGTGCGGCTGATGTCACGCACCCAGATCGCGATCGACAACCCGGCGGTCATGGGTCTCCCCGATGTGCCCGAAAGGGTCCGCGCATGACCGATGCCAACCCCACCGAGCACCTCTCGACGGCGAGCAGGCTCTACCGCAACCAGGTCGACATCAACTGGCCGACGTGGTGGCGCAGAGGGCTCACCTTCTCTGCCGTCGCCGTCGTCATCTGTCTCGGATCGTTGCTGTTTCGCGGCCTCAATCTCGGACTCGAGTTCGAGGGTGGCGCAGTATGGGAGGCCGAGGCGAACACCGCCGACGCCGGCGACGTCCGGTCGGCGATGGCCGACATCGGTTTTGCCGGTGCAACCATCCAGATCAGCGGCGACATCGTGCAGGTGCGGGCCGAGGTCGACACTGCCGACGACGCCGCGTCACAGCAGGTGGCTGAGGCGTTGGCCGAGGTCACCGGCACCTCGGTGAACGACGTGGTGATCAACGACATCTCGTCGTCGTGGGGCGATGAGCTCACCACCAAGGCGCTGCGGGCGCTGGTCGTGTTCCTTGTCGTCATCACCGTCTATCTCACCCTCCGACTCGAGTGGCGCATGGCCGCGGCCGCGTTGATCGCGCTTGCCCACGACATCGTCCTCACCGTGGGCATCTACTCGGTGTTCCAGTTCGAGGTCACCTCGGCCACCGTGATCGCTTTCCTCACGATCCTCGGCTATTCGCTCTACGACACGCTCGTCGTGTTCGACCGCGTTCGCGAGAACGAGGGCCGCCCAGCGCTGAACGGCAAGGTCGCCTTCGCCGACATCATGAGCCTGTCGGCCAATCAGGTGTTCATGCGTTCGGTCAACACGACGCTGACCTCGGTGATGCCGATCATCAGCGTGTTGGTGGTCGGCTCGATCGGCTTCGGAGCCGTCACCCTGAGGGAGTTCGCCATTGCCCTGCTCGTGGGTCTGTTGTCTGGCACCTACTCGTCGCTGTTCGTGGCGGCTCCGGTCCTCGTTGCCTTGAAGAATCGCGAGCCCAAGTACGCTGCGCTGGTGGATCTCGCCGGTGCCACGGGTCGTGACGAGTTGTCGGCCATGGTGGCAACGGCGCCCGCCGCGAAACGGACCCGCCCCGACGAGCGCCGGATTTCGGCAGGGACCGCAAAGCGGCAGACGCCGGCGGCCTCGGGGACCATTCCGCCACGACCCCGCAAACAGAAGCGACGCGGCTGAGTCCTCCACTGGGTCGGCACGGTACGTCAACCGGTTGCGGCTAGCGTTGACCCATGCCGGAAGTGAAACGCACCGATACGTGCTTTCTCCGTGATCTGATCCGTGACGTGCCCGACTTCCCCGAGCCGGGAGTCGTCTTCAAGGACATCACGCCCCTTCTCGGGCACGACGACTGCTTTCGCTACGCCGTCGACGCATTGGCCGATCACTTCACCGGCCTCGATGTCGATGCCATCGCCGCCATCGACGCCCGTGGGTTCCTCTTCGCGGCGCCGATCGCCTATCGGCTCGGCGTGGGGCTGGTACCGGTACGCAAACCGGGCAAGCTGCCGACGGCCACCCTGCGCCACGAGTTCGACCTCGAATACGGCAAGCAGAGCCTCGAGATCCATGCCGATGCTCTGGTCGCCGGAGCCCGCACCGTGATCATCGACGACGTCCTCGCCACCGGCGGCACCGCGGCTGCCGCTCGGGCGCTGGTGGAGACGGCCGGCGGCGTGCCGATCGGGTTCGGCTTCGTGTGTGAGCTCGACTTCCTCGGCGGCAGGAACAAGCTCGGCTCGTTTCCTGTTCACTCGTTGGTCAACTACGCGTGATCGGCTGTCCGATCGAAGGGAGGTGCCCATGGCAACCGTGAGCCGGGTGCTTCCCTGGCGTCGCCACAGCGAGCCCGCGCTCGTCGAGCTCGAAGGCCTCATCGACGAGTTCGAGGTCCACCACGCCGGCTCCGACACGACCCTGATCCTGTTGGCCCACGAGATGGCAGCCGAGGCCCACCGGGGTCAGCGTCGCAAGACGGGCGAGCCCTACATCCATCATCCGGTCGCGGTGGCCCGCATCGTGGCCGAGCTCGGACTCGACAACGTCACCGTGGCCGCCGCTCTCCTCCACGATGCGGTCGAGGACAGTTCCTTCACCCTCGCCGACGTCGAACAGCAGTTCGGCGCCGAGGTGGCCATGATCGTCGATGGAGTCACCAAGCTCGACCGGCTCGCGTTCGACTCGAAGGAAGACCAGCAGGCGGCATCGATCCGCAAGATGATCGTGGCCATCGCCAAGGACCTTCGCGTCATCATCATCAAGCTCGCCGATCGGCTCCACAACATGCGCACGCTGGCTGCCCTACGCGAGGAGAAGCAGCATCGCATCGCCATCGAGACCCGCGACATCTACGCTCCGCTGGCCCACCGGCTCGGTATGCAGGAGATGAAGACCCAGCTCGAGGATCTCGCGTTCGCCTCCCTGCACCCCAAGCGCTACGCCGAGATCGACCACATGGTCGCCTTGCGGGCACCGGAGCGCGATCTGTATCTGGAGCAGGTGCTCCAAGACGTGTCCGTTCGTCTCATGGAGCTCGGGATCGGTGCCGACGTCAGCGGTCGCCCCAAGCATCTCTGGAGCATCTACGAGAAGATGATCGTGAAGGGTCGCGAGTTCGACGACATCTACGATCTCGTCGGCATTCGGGTGGTGGTCGACTCGGTGAAGGACTGCTACGCAGCCCTGGGCTCGATCCACGCATCGTGGAAGCCGGTTCAGGGTCGGTTCAAGGACTACATCGCGATGCCCAAGTTCAATCTGTACCAGTCGCTGCACACGACGGTGATCGGTCCCCAGGGCAAATCGCTCGAGGTGCAGATCCGAACCCGCGACATGCACGCCCGATCCGAGCACGGTGTGGCTGCGCACTGGGACTACAAAGACCGCTCGCAGAGCGACGACCTCACGTGGTTGGCCCGAATCGTCGACTGGCAGAACGACACCAACGATCCCAACGAGTTCATGGCCGCGCTGAAGGTCGACCTCGAACACGACGAGGTGTTCGTGTTCACACCGAAGGGCAAGGTCATCACCTTGCCCATCGACTCGACGCCCGTCGACTTCGCCTACGCCATCCACACCGAAGTCGGCCATTCCTGTATCGGGTCGAGGGTGAACGGCCGGCTCGTGCCGCTCGAGACCAAGCTCCAGTCCGGTGACACCGTCGAGGTGTTCACCTCGAAGTCCGAGAGCGCCGCCCCCAGTCAGGACTGGCTCGAGTTCGTGGTGAGCGGCAAGGCCCGTTCCAAGATTCGCCAGTGGCACATCCGTGAGCGACGCGAGGACGCCATCACGAGTGGGCGCGAGGACCTCACCGCCTCGTTGCGACGCGAGGGCCTGCCGGTCCAGCAGATCCTCGGATCGACCATCCTCGACGAGGTCGGCAAGGAGATGAACTACGCCGACCGCGACGCCCTCTATGCGGCCGTCGGCGACGGCCACGTAGGTCCTCGATCACTGGCCCAGCGCGTGGCGAAGCACCTCCACGAAGGCGCTCCCGAGCAGCAGATGCCACGCACCGCCACCCGTCGTCCCGCGCGGCGGTCCTCCGACGGTCGACCGGCGACCGGGGTGCACGTCGAGGGTCTCGACGACGTCATGGTGAAGCTGTCCCGCTGTTGCACGCCGGTGCCACCCGACGAGATCATGGGCTTCATCACCCGCGGACGCGGCGTTTCGGTGCACCGCACCGACTGCGCCAATGCCGTCTCGCTGGCCAACGAGCAGTCGAACCGGGTCATCGATGTCGAGTGGGACGGTCACGCAGGGTCCGGGTTCGTCGCCGCAATCGAAGTGAAGGCCATTGACCGCTCGCGACTGCTCCGCGACGTCTCGGACTGCCTGTCCGACCAGCGGGTCAACATCCTCTCGTGTTCCACGGTCACCGACGACGACCGCGTGAGTCGGCTGGTTTTCGAGCTCGAGATGGGCGACTCGTCACACCTCGACTCGATTCTCTCGTCGGTGAAGGGCATCGACTCCGTGTACGACGCCTACCGGGTGCTCCCGGGAAGCCGGGCCACGGGCGCCATCCGCGCCACCAACCCCGACAAGCGGACCTGACCCAGCGCGTGCGCCAGTAGCCTGACGCGCCGTGTCGGCACGAGATACCTTCCGAGCCCCCAAGGGCACTCGCGACCTGCTCCCTCCCGAGTCGGGGCGGCAGCGCGCGGCGCTCGACCGATTCGCAGCATTGGCGTCGCGGTACGGCTACGGCGAGATCGTGTCGCCGATGTTCGAGGATCTGGCCGTCTTCCAACGGGTGGGTGAGAGCACCGAGATCGTAGGCAAGGAGATGTTCGAGCTGGTCACCAAGGGCGAGGGCGAGACGCGCCTGGCCCTGCGCCCGGAGCTCACCGCATCGGTGTGTCGCGCCTTTGCCCAGCATCGACCGGCCACACCATGGAAGGTCTTCTACCAGGGACCCCAGTTCCGCTACGAGCGACCGCAGGCCGGTCGCTACCGCCAGTTCACCCAGGTGGGGATCGAGGCACTGGGTCCCGACGATCCGATGCTCGACGTCGAGGTCATCACCCTCGGTCGACGATTCCTCGACTCGCTCGGGCTGACTCGGGTGACGTTGCTGCTCAACACCCTGGGCGATCCGGCAGGCAGGCCCGCCTACTTCGCGGCTCTGCGCGAGTACTTGAGCGATCGCCGCACCGAGCTGTCGATCCAGTCGCAGACCACGCTCGAGACGAACCCGCTGCGGGTCCTCGACTCGAAGCGGGCCGAAGACGCCGATGTCATCTCCGGTGCGCCGCTCATGGTCGATCATCTCAGCGCCGAAGCGGCCGAGCACTTCGCGGCGGTGCGCGCCGGTCTCGACCAGCTGGGGATCGGCTACGAGATCTCGCCTCGCCTGGTACGGGGCCTCGACTACTACCTGCGCACCACCTTCGAGTTCGCGGCCGAGTCCCTCGATACCGCGCAGAACGCCGTTGGCGGCGGAGGCCGTTACGACGGCCTCGTCGAGCAATTGGGCGGTCCGCCCACGCCCGGAGTCGGCTTCGCCCTCGGCGTCGATCGCATCCTGTTGGCGTGCGACGCCGAAGCCGCCTTCGACGGCCCACCGGAGGCGGTCGACGTGTTCGTCATCGATCTCACCGACGGCACTCGGGCCCTTCCGATCATCGACGAGATCGCCACGGCCGGACTGGCCGCCGATCGGGCCTACGACAACCGTTCGATGAAGGCGCAGTTCAAGGCGGCTGACCGCTCCGGCGCTCGTGTCGCCGTCATCGTCGGGGACGACGAGGTCGCCGCCGGCACCGCCACGGTCAAGGACCTCGCGACCGGCGATCAGGCCCCGGTGGTCCGCGCCGATCTCCTCTCCGCACTCAGGAAGCAGCTCACATGACCAACCTTCGTACCGACTACTGCGGCGAGTTGCGCACCGCTGACATCGACCGCACCGTATCGGTGTGCGGATGGGTCGACCGGCGCCGCGAACACGGTGAACATCTGGCCTTCATCGACCTTCGCGACCACACCGGCGTGATCCAGTGCGTCGTCGACGAGAAACACGATCTGCGCAGCGAATACGTCGTCCGCATCACCGGCTCCGTCCGGCCACGGCTCGAGGGCACGGTGAACACCTCACTGGCCACCGGTGAGATCGAGGTCGGTGACTGCGAGGTCGAGGTGCTCTCGGTGTCGGAACCTCCGCCGTTTCCGCTCCACGATCGGGTCGACGTCGACGAGAACATCCGCCTTCGGTACCGGTACGTCGATCTTCGTCGGGCCAAGATGCAACGCGGGCTGCGGCTTCGGGCCAAGGTGAACCGCGCCGTCCGTCTGGCGATGGACCGCCAGGGTTTCGTCGAGATCGAGACGCCGATGCTCGTTGCCTCGACCCCCGAGGGAGCCCGTGACTTCGTCGTCCCGAGTCGCCTCAATCCGGGCAGCTTCTATGCGCTGCCGCAGAGCCCGCAGTTGTTCAAGCAGCTGTGCATGGTGGGCGGCGTCGACCGGTACTACCAGATCGCCCGGTGTCTGCGCGACGAGGACCTTCGCGCCGATCGCCAGTTCGAGTTCATGCAGCTCGACGCCGAGATGAGCTTCGTGGGCCAAGACGAGGTCTTCGCCTGTATCGGCGAGGCCGTGAAGGACGCCGTCGAGGCGGCAACGGGGGAGCGGCCCGGCCCCATCGCCACGATGACCTGGCTCGACGCCCAGGAGCGATACGGCTCCGACAAACCCGACGTGCGCTTCGGCATGGAGCTCACCGAGCTCACCGACGCCTTCGCCCACACCGAGAGCAAGGTGTTCACCGTGCCCTGCATCAAGGGCATCAACCTCGAGGGCGGGGCCGACAGCCTCGGCCGAAACGCCATCGACGAGCTCACCGACAAGTGCAAGCGGTGGGGGGCCAAGGGCCTGGCATGGTTCCGAGTGCGGGCCGGCGGCAACGGGGCAGTGGCGCTGGAGGGTGCCCTCACCAAGTTCATGAGCGACGCAGAACAGGCGGCGGTCGTCGATCGGCTCGGATGTGCCGACGGTGACCTCGCGCTGATCATCGCCGACACGCGCCGCACCGCCAACCACGTGCTCGGGCTGTTGCGCCTCGAGCTCGGGCGGCCACCCGTGAACGAGGGGGGACTGAACTTCCTCTGGATCACCGAGTTCCCGCTGTTCGAAGCACTCGACGAAGCCGGCAGTCCCATCCCGGCTCATCACCCCTTCACGATGCCGCACCCCGACGACGTGCATCTGCTCGACGAGGGCGGCAACGCGCTGCTCGACGTGCGTTCGCTGGCCTATGACCTCGTACTCAACGGGTGGGAGCTGGGCTCGGGGAGCGTCCGTATCCATCGCGGCGACATCCAGAGCCGGGTCTTCGGCCTCCTGGGGATCGGTCCCGAAGAAGCCGAGGCCAAGTTCGGCTTCCTGCTCGACGCGTTCCGCTACGGCGCACCACCGCACGCGGGTTTCGCGGTCGGTCTCGACCGCCTCGTGGCGTTGCTGGCGGGCGAGGAGAACATCCGGGAGGTGATCGCCTTTCCGAAGACGCAGTCGGGTGGCGATCCGCTGACGAATGCACCCTCGCCCATCGATGATCGCCACCTCGAAGAGCTGGGACTGCGAGTTCTGCCTCCTGCCACCTGAGAGCGAGGCATAGGCTGCGCCTGTGGCCGACGATCTCTTCAGCGCCGCCGCCGGTGAGCGGTTGGAACGACTGGCGCCTCTCGCGGCGCGGCTGCGGCCGAAGCACCTCGACGAGGTGGTCGGCCAGCAGCACCTGCTGGGGCCGGGCAAGCCTCTGCGGGCGCTCATCGAGGCCGACCGTCTGTCGTCGGTGATCCTCTGGGGACCGCCGGGCACCGGGAAGACGACGATCGCCCAACTACTCGCTCGCACGACGGAGAAGGCGTTCGTGCAGCTCTCTGCCGTGTCGGCGTCGGTGAAGGACGTGCGGGCCGAGATCGCCAAGGCCGAGGCGCGCCTCGGCGAGCGCAGTCAGGGCACCATCTTGTTCCTCGACGAGGTGCACCGGTTCAACAAGGCGCAACAAGATGCCCTGTTGCCGGCGGTCGAATCGGGTCTGTTGGTGCTCGTGGGCGCCACGACGGAGAACCCGTACTTCGAGGTGAACCCACCGCTGCTGTCACGGTCGACGCTCTTTCGGCTGGAGCTGCTTGCGGCCGAAGAGCTCTACGAGCTCCTCGGCCGGGGTCTGGAGATGGAGGGCGCGTCGGCCACCACCGAGGCGCTCGATCACCTGGTCGCTCGCTCCGATGGCGATGGTCGACATGTCCTCACCTCGCTCGAAGTCGCCGTCGCGCTGGCGGGCGAACGGGGTGCACCGCCCGAGGTCGAGCTGGCCGATGCCGAGGCGGCGCTGAACACCAGGGCGTTGCGGTACGGACGAGACGAGCACTACGACGTGATCTCGGCGTTCATCAAGAGCATTCGGGGTTCTGACCCCGACGCCGGCCTGTACTGGATGGGCCGGATGCTCGATGCCGGCGAGGACCCGCGCTTCATCGCCCGGCGACTGGTCATTCTCGCCAGTGAGGATGTCGGAATGGCCGATCCCCGAGGCCTGCTCGTTGCCAACGCCGCGGCCCACGCATTGGAGTTCGTCGGCTTGCCCGAGGCCCACCTCAACCTGGCTCACGCCGTCGTCTACCTCGCCACAGCGCCCAAGTCGAACCGGGTGACCATCGCGATCGGCTCGGCCATGGCCGACGTGCGCAACCAGGGCGGAGAAGTGCCGTTGCATCTGCGCGACGGGCACTACCAGGGCGCGGCGAAGCTCGGTCACGGGGTGGGATACGAGTATCCTCACGACGACCCTCGAGGATGGGTCGACCAAGAGCACCGACCCGACGAGGTTCGTGAGAACGTGTACTACCAGCCCAGTGAGCACGGTTTCGAAACCGAGGTGGCTCGCCGCATGAGCGAGCGGACCGACCGGTGAGCGCGGGCGACCTCGCCGCCGTGCTGGTGGCGATCTCCTCGCTGGTGGTCATCGGCTTGGCCTGCGTGGTCGTCGTGAGCTTGCGCCGGACGGTCCGCGAGCTCGACGCTGCCGTCCGAGATCTCCGCGATCGACTCGAACCGGCCACGGTGCAGTTGGTCGAGACGGTCGACCTGCTGGCCGACGAAGCGCAGCGGGCCGACGGCGTGCTCGACACGATCGATGCCATCTCGGCCCGCTCCGACGCGTTGTCGAGGGCGACCTACAAGGCCATTGCCGAGCCGGTGATCCGTACTGCATCGGTGATCCGGGGAACATCGAGGGCGGGCCGCAGGCTGCGCAGCCGAAACGAGGAGGCTTCGTGATGAAGCGGCTGATGTGGTTCTTCGCCGGCGCGGGCTCGGGGATTTGGGCCCAGCGGGCCGCAAAGAAGCGGTTGCAGCGGTACACGCCACCGGCGGCGGTCGAGCGGGCCCGCCAGTCGACGGTGAAGGTCGCTCGCGACGTGAAGGCTGCAGTTCAGGACGGTCGCACGGCGGCCAGCGACTATCGAGAAGACGCCCGGGCCGAGGTGCAAGCCGATCGGGCTCGGCGCCGATTCCGGGCCGTGCGCGACGTGGGTTGACGCCGGACCTGCGCCCTCAGCATGGTCAGCCCGGCGTGGTCACCGGCACCCCGCTGAGGCCGGCGAGGGCTGTCGGCCACATGAGCCGGATGACGGTCTGTGGGCCGGCGATGCCCAGCACCTCGAGCAGGTCGACTGACCCGGTGACCGCAGCGGCCACGACCGTGTGATCTCGGTGGCGCCGATCGGCGCGTGGTCGATCAGCCCGAGCGTCAGGTCGAGTCGATGGCACTCATCGGTCCGGCCAGAGCCAAGATCGTGCGCCGGTAGGATGATCCGACCATGAAAGCCAACGAGTTGCGTCGCGCCTTCACCGACTACTTCACCGCCCGCGGCCACGTGGCGACGCCGTCGGCCAGTCTCATCCCCCACGACTCCACCCTGCTGTTCGTCAACTCCGGGATGGTGCCGTTCAAGCCGTATTTCGTCGGCGACGAGCAGCCGCCGTCGTCGCGGGCGGTCAGCATCCAGAAGTGCGTTCGGGCCGGTGGCAAGCACAACGACCTCGACGAAGTGGGTCGTACTCAGCGCCACCTCACCTTCTTCGAGATGATGGGCAACTTCAGCTTCGGTGACTACTTCAAGGAGCTCGCCATCCCGATGGCATGGGAGTTCGTCACCGAAGTGCTCGGCCTCGATGCGGAGCGTCTCTGGGTCACCGTCCATCTCACCGACGACGAAGCCGAGGAGATCTGGGCCACCGATGTCGGAGTGCCGCGTGAACGTATCCAACGCCTCGACGAGGACAATTGGTGGCGGATGGCCGACACCGGTCCGAACGGGCCGAGCTCGGAGATCTTCTGGGACAAAGGCCCGCGCTATGGCCCCGATGGTGGGCCGGCCAACCCGGAGGCCGACGAACGCTACGTCGAGATCTGGAATCTCGTCTTCATGCAGTTCGAGACCGACGAATCCGGCGAATCACGGTCCCTGCCCAAGCCGTCGATCGACACCGGAGCCGGACTCGAACGCATCCTCTCGGTGCTCCAGGGGAAGGACTCGGTCTTCGAGATCGACGAGATGGCGTCGCTCATCGAAACGGCCGAGGCCGTCACCGGGCGGCGACTGGGTGACGACGAGCTCACCGATCTGGCCCTCCGTGTGCTGGCCGAACACGCCCGCACCATGACCCTGCTCATCAGCGATGGCGTGTTCCCGAGCAACGAAGACCGCGGGTACGTTCTGCGTCGCATCATGCGGAGGGCCGTGCGCTACGCCTACCTGCTGGGTGTCGAAGACCTCGTGACCCCTCGCCTGGTCGATGCCGTTGTCGAGATCATGGGTGACGCCTATCCCGAGCTACGGGAGAACCACCAGTTCGTCCGGGGTGTGGTCGAGCGCGAGGAGAAGCGCTTTCGTGAGACGCTTCGCACCGGCTCGCAGTTGCTCGACGCCGAGCTGGCCCGACTGGGCCGCGCGGCCGAGCTGCCGGGCAGTGTGGTGTTCCAGCTGCACGACACCTACGGGTTCCCGCTCGAGGTGACCGAGGAGATCGTGGCCGAGCGGGGCGGCACCATCGACCGCACCGGCTTCGACACGGCCATGGCTGCGCAGCGTCAACGGGCCAAGGCCGCCGCGAAGTTCGGGTCCGCCGGCGATGACACCACCGACTACGGCGCCATCGCCGCCGAACGCGGGACCACGGAGTTCGTGGGCCGGGACGTCTTCGACACATCGGCGACCGTCGTGGCCGCCGTGCCGGCAGGCATCGTGCTCGATCGCACGCCGTTCTACGCGGAATCCGGCGGCCAGATCGGCGACACCGGCTCGCTCGAGTGGGCCGAGGGAGCCGCCGCGGTGATCGACACCACCTACGGCGCGCCCGGGCTGATACTGCATCGCGTCGCCGAGGGCACCGAGCTTCCGGCCGAAGGCACCGAGGTTCGGGCCAGTATCGACATCGATCGCCGCAACGCGATCCGTCGCAACCACACCGCCACCCACCTCGTGCATCACGCACTTCGGGCAGTCCTGGGCGACCACGTGAAGCAGCAGGGTTCGCTGGTCGGGCCCGATCGCCTGCGATTCGACTTCAGCCACTACGAGGGCCTAACCCCCGACCAGATCGCCGCCGTCGAGTCGATGGTGAACGCCGAGATACTGGCCAACCCTCCTGCCCGTCACTTCGAGACCACCATGGACCATGCCAGAGAGCTCGGCGCGGTCGCCTTCTTCGGGGACAAGTACGGCGACATCGTGCGGGTGCTCGAAGCCGGCCCGCATTCGATCGAGCTGTGCGGAGGGACCCACGTGAAGGCCCTCGGCGACATCGGCGCGTTCAAGATCGTGTCCGAGGGGTCAATCGGCTCCAACATCCGCCGCATCGAGGCCGTGACCGGCATGGCGCCGATCGAGCGACTCCGCCGGCAGGAAGCGCGGCTGGCGGCGGTTGCCGAGCAGCTCGGTGTCGCCGACGACGACATCGAGTCCGGTCTCGAGCGACGCCTGGCCGACCTCAAGGCGCTGCGGCGAGAGCTCGACGACGCGCGCCGCGCCGCCGCCGTCGACGCGGCCGACGACTACGCCGCGGCGGCCGTCGACGGCGTGGTGGTGGCCCGGGTCGGTGACCTCACCCGTGACGATCTCCGAGACCTTGCCGTTGCGATTCGCGACCGCGCCGGCATCCGAGCGGTGGTCCTCGGCGCGGCTCCGGCCGCCGGAGGAGTGGCTTTGGTCTCGGCGGCAACCCCCGACGGCGGCCTCGACGCCGGTGAGCTGATCGCCGACGCGTCGAAGCTCGTGAAAGGTGGCGGCGGCCGCAATCCCGAGCTGTCGGTGGCCGGAGGCAAGGATCCCGAGCAACTCGACGCTGCCCTCGACGCCGCCCGCGCCGCGGCCGGCATCTGAGCCCGTGCGCATCCTCGGAGTCGACCTCGGCACCAAACGCATCGGCGTCGCTCTGACCGACGCGTCCGCCACGCTCGCCTCACCGCTGACCACGGTGCTGCGCACCACCGATCGCCAAGCCGTTCGCCGCCAACTCCGTGAGCTCGTTGCCGAGAACGAGGTCGAGCTCGTCGTCGTCGGCGTTCCGTACTCACTCGACGGCTCCATCGGCGCGGCGGCCCAGCGCGCCCTCGACGAGGTCGAGGAGCTGCGTGACACCCTCGGGGTGCCGGTCGAGACCTACGATGAGCGTCTGACCACGGTTACCGCAGAGCGCCTGCTCGGCGACGCCGAGGTCCGCGGCGTCGAGCGACGAGCCGTGATCGACAAGGTTGCCGCCGCGGTGATCCTGCAGAACTGGCTCGATGCCGCAGCGAACTCGGCAGCTTCCGAGGAGCGTTTGTGACCGACAACCCGTACCCCGACGAGACGTCGAGGAGCCCGTATCCCGACAGTGGCGAAGCCGACGATCCCATCCTCGGTCCTGATCGCACCTATCGGCACAAGCCCAGCGCGTCGGTCTTCGAGTCCGAGTCCGATAACCCCAGCAGCCAGATCGCCGTCGCGCCACCGGCGACGTCGTCGCCCCCGGCCTCTCGCCGACCCGTCCGGCGGGGATTCGACGACGGCTCGTCGTGGGAGCAATACGACGATGCCGACTACGACGACGACCCCGCCGACTGGCAGGACCTCCCTCGTCGCTCGTCGTTCCTGTTCCGCCTCGCGGTCAGCGCCGTCGTTGTCGTGGTCAGCTTTCTCACCATCGGCACCGTGCTCACCGGCTGGATGAACGACCAGCTCGACCCGCCGGGCCCACCGGGCGAAAGCATCGTGATCGAGATCCCGGTCGGAGCAACGACCAACGACATCGCGTCGATCCTCGACGACTCCGGCGTGGTCACCAAGTCGTGGGTGTTCCGCTACTACCTGCGCTACAAGGACGCCCCTGAGTTCCAGGCGGGTGTGTACGAGTTCCAGGAGGACATGGCGGTCTGGGAGGCTCGAGAGGTACTCGAGGCAGGACCAGCGCCGGCCGATCTCACCTTCGTGACCTTTGTCGAGGGCTTGCGCCTCGAGCAGCTCGAGCAGTCGATGCTCGACCAGCTACCCGACTTCTCGTCGGCGGAGATACAAGCGGCCTTCGCCGACCCGACCATCCGTCCCGCCATCGTTCCTCCTGGGGTGAACACCCTCGAAGGCGTCGTGTTCCCCGCCACCTACGACGTTCCCGAGGAATTCGCCTCCGACGAGGCGGGCTTGGTGCGGCGCATGGTGAGCCAGTTCGAGGCGGTCGCCGACGAGCTCGGTATCGAGGAACGGTCGGCGGCGCTGGGCATCACCCCGTACGAGGCGGTGATCATCGCATCGCTCATCGAGGAAGAGGCAGCCTACGCACCCGACCGCGTCAAGATCGCTCGGGTCATCTACAACCGCCTCGCCGCTGGGGAGCCTCTCGGGATCGATGCCACCGTGCTCTACGCCGTTGGCAAGGACCCCGGCGACACCATCTTCCAGAGTGACCTCGACTTCGACAGCCCGTACAACACCCGGCTCAATGCAGGTATCCCGCCCACGCCCATCGCCGCTCCCGGTCGCGACTCGCTCGAAGCGGCGCTCAATCCGGCCGACGGCGACTTCTTCTTCTACGCCCTCACCAACGAGGGTGGGGTGGTTGGTGCGCACACCTTCTCGGTCACCCAGTCCGAGCATGATGCCGCGGTTGCGGAATGCCGGGCTCAGGACCTCGGCTGTTGAGCCCCGCCGACCGGGCACCGGTCACGGCGCTTGCCGCGGTGATCGGTTCGCCCATCGGCCATTCGCGTTCGCCGTCGATCATGCGAGCGGCCTTCGCAGCGACCGGCTTGCCCTGGGAGTTCGCAGCCCTCGAGGTCGGACCGGGCGAGGCAGCAGCGGCGGTCGACGCTCTCCGAACGCTCCGGTTACGGGGCTACTCGGTCACGATGCCGCTCAAGACCGAGGTCATGAGCGCCGTCGATCGCCTCACGCCCTCGGCCGAGGTGCTCCGAGCGGTGAACTGCATCGCGTGGGACGGTGACGACCTCGTCGGCCACAACACCGACGGAGCCGGGTTCGTCGATTCACTGGGTCGGCACGGCATGGCGCTCGATGACGGACCGACCGTCGTGGTGGGGGCTGGTGGGGCGGCTCGGGCGATCATCGACGCCCTGGCCCGAGCCGGATCTCCCGAGATCATCGTGGTCAACCGCTCGCGCGACCGGGCCGAGGCCGCCGTCTCGCTGGCGGGCGCGGTCGGGCGTGTCGGTTCCTTCGCCGACGTTCCCGATGCCCGTCTGGTCGTGAACGCCACGTCGGTCGGCATGGCGCACACCGCCGGTCACGACGCGGTTGCGGTGCCGATCGGTTTGCTGGGGTCGCACCACACGGTTGCCGACATCGTCTACAACCCTCTGCGAACGCCACTGCTCGCAGCCGCGGAAGCAGCCGGGGCGAGCACGGTCGACGGGCTGGGCATGCTCGTCTGTCAGGCCGCTCGGGCCTTCACCCTCTGGACGGGTCTCGAAGCTCCCATCGCCGCCATGACCACGGCCGCGCGTCACACTCTCTGACGTGTCGGAGCGAGCCCGATGAGCGGCGCAGTCGTGATGGTGATCGGTTTGGCCGGTCTGGTCGTGGGCATGGTCATGACGTCACCGGTGAACAGCTATCTGGCCACGCTTCGGAGCGAGGGAATCGCGGCCCGTCCGGCCGTCCCGTGGGCGGTGGCGCTCGCGACCGGGCTCACGTTCGTGGCGGCGGCGGCCGCCGCCGACGACGGGTGGGATGCAGTGCCGCTGTTGGTGGCTGCTACCGGCTTGGCCGCGGTGTCGGCCACTGATGTCCGCAGCTACCGCATCGCCGACCGCATTCTCTTCCCGTCGATCACCACGACGCTCGTCGCCATGATCGTCGTCGCCGTCGGGCCCGGTCAGCTCGGTGACCTCTGGCGAGCACTCGTTGCCGGGGCGGTCTTCTCGGGGCTCCTGCTGCTGGTTGCCCTGATCGCACCGGCCGGCGGACTCGGTCTGGGCGACGTGAAGCTCGCGATACTGCTGGGCATGGTCGTGGGATGGTCGGCCGGGGACAACGACGACGTGGCGCGGCTGCTGATGTACGCGATGTTGTTGTCGAGCCTGCTCGGGGTGCTCAACGGGCTGCTCCTCGCCATGGCCCGACGACTCACCGGCAAACACCTGCTCCCCGATCCCGACGCCGATCCCGACGCACCACTGCCCCCGCTGCTCAAGACGTCATTTCCCTTCGGGCCCGGGCTCGTGGCCGGCACCCTGATCGTGATCGCCTTCCGCGACGCGCTCTTGTGACCAATCGGGTTCTGCGCCAGCGCTCGTCGTCGGTCTGGGTAGATTCGATCCCGTGATCCAGCCGTTGATCGTGTGTCGATGATCACCACCGTCTGCGTGCCGCTGGCCGAGCGCGGGTACGACGTGGTCGTGGGGGAGGGGGCCATCGACGCGCTCCCCACCCTCCTCCCGCGGGCGGCGCGCCGGGCGGCCATCGTGACGCAACCGGGCATTCCCGTCACGGTCGAGCCCGGTGTCGCCCACGAGGTGTTCGCGATCGGCGACGGCGAGGAGCACAAGTCGCTGGCCACGATCGAGTCCCTGTGTCGTCGCTTCGCGCGCTGGGGTCTTACCCGCGCCGATGTCGTGATCGGAGTCGGCGGCGGCATCGTGACCGACGTCGCGGGCTTCGCGGCTGCGACCTACCACCGTGGCACGCCAGTGGTGCACGTGGCGACCACGCTGCTCGGTCAGATCGACGCAGCCATCGGTGGCAAGACCGGCGTGAACCTGCCCGAGGGGAAGAACCTCGTGGGCGCGTTCTGGCAACCCCACGGTGTGGTGTGCGACACCGCCGTGTTGGCCACCTTGGCCCCGCGCGATTACGCCGCGGGCCTCGGTGAGATGGCCAAGTACCACTTCCTCGGTCGCGACGACCTCGAAGCGTTGCCGTTCGACGAGCGGGTCGCAGCCTGCGTGCGCATCAAGGCCGAGGTGGTCGGAGCCGACGAACGAGAGGGCGGCCGGCGCGCCGTGCTCAACTACGGCCACACCCTTGCCCACGCCCTGGAGACCACCGGCGGGTTCGATCTGCTCCACGGCGAGGCGGTCGCGATCGGACTCGTGTATGCCGCCGAGGTTGCTCACCGACTCGGCCGCATCGACGAGAGTCGAGTGGCGGAGCACCGCGACCTCATCGCCGGGTACGACCTCGCCACGAGAGTGGCGGCACCTCTGGACCCGCACCGGATCCTCGAGCTCTTCGGTCGGGACAAGAAGGCGACGACCGGGCTCACGCTGGTGCTCGATGGGCCCGACGGTGTCGAGCCGGTCACCGGTATCGACCCCGACGTGCTCGTCGACGCCCTCACCGCCGTGAGCCCCATCTCGTGAGACCACTCGACCTCGCGACGCTGGAGGTTGCGCCCCGCCGCGCTCGGGTACACACAGCGCTCCGCGACGCCGAGATCGACTGGCTGGTCGTCACCTCGGCGACCAACGTCCGGTGGCTCACCGGCTTCACGGGCTCGAACGCCACGCTGCTGATCACCGACGACCGCTGGGAGCTGTTCACCGACACCCGATACGCCACACAGGCGCCGGTCGAACTGGCCACCAATGGCCTCGACGTCGAGGTCGTCGTGGGCGGTCGTCCCTTCGATCGAGCCGCAGCGGCGGCAGGCTCGCGACGAGTGGGGGTCGAGGCGGATCACGTCACGTGGGCCACGATGATGCCACTCATCGGCGAGCACGGAGCCGATGCGTTCGTGGCCACTGCCGGGCTGGTCGAGCGGTTGCGGATGGTGAAGGATGCGGCCGAGCTCGCGCGCATCCGGGCGGCAACCGCCATCGTCGACGACGCCCTCGCCGCCACCCGGCCTGCCCTCGTGCCCGGCGTCTCCGAGCTCCAGCTGGCCCGTCGTCTCGACGATCACATTCGTGCTGCGGGTGCAGCCGGACCCGCCTACGACACGATCGTGGCCGGAGGGCCCAACAGCGCGCTGCCGCATGCGTTTCCGGGCATGCGTCCGCTGGCACCCGGTGATCTGGTGGTGATCGACGTGGGCGCCGAGGTCGACGGCTACCGCTCGGACATGACCCGCACCTTCGTGCTCGGCGATCCGACCGACGACCAGCAGCGCCAGCTCGACGTCGTGCTCGCCGCTCAGGAAGCAGGTGTGGCCGCAGCCGTCAGCGGCGCCACCGGAGCCGATATCGACACAGCGGCGCGGACGGTGATCGAGGCGGCGGGATGGGGCGGCGAGTTCGGACACGGGACCGGCCACGGCGTTGGTCTCGACATCCATGAGCTGCCACGCGTGAATCGCACGTCGACCGATGTCGTCGTCGCGAACACGACGGTGACCATCGAGCCCGGCGTGTACCTGCCGGGAATCGGGGGCGTGCGGTGGGAGGACCTCTGCCTGGTGACCGCCTCAGGTGCGGCCGAGTTGCTCACCCGGGCCCCGAAGGAACCCATCGTTTCCCTCTGATCGGCGGCGGTAGGCTTGCACGTCGCCGTCCCGAGGAACGTCATGCCCACCATCACCACCAACGACCTGAAGACCGGGATCACCCTCGAGATCGACAACGATCTTCTGCAGGTGGTCGACTTCCAGCACGTGAAGCCCGGCAAGGGTCCGGCGTTCGTCCGTACCACGCTCCGCAACGTCCGGGCCGGCACCACGGTCGATCGCACGTTCCGGGCCGGTGAGAAGGTCGAGCGCGTCAACATCGACAAGCGCGAGATGCAGTTCCTCTACCGCGAGGGCGACGACTACGTCTTCATGGACACCGAGACCTACGACCAGCGCCCGGTGCCCACCACGTCGCTGGGCGACTCGGTCGACTACCTGGTCGAGAACAGCAACGTCGTGCTCATGCTGTTCGGCGAGGAGATCATCGGCACCGACCTGCCGGCTTCGGTCGAGCTCACCATCGCCGACACCGAGCCGGGCATGCAGGGCGACCGCGTCTCGGGCGCCACGAAGCCTGCGACCCTCGAGACCGGTCTCGTCGTTCAGGTGCCCCTCTTCGTCGGTCCCGGCGAGACCATCAAGGTCGACACCCGCAGCGGCACGTATCAGAGTCGCGCGTGAGCGATGGCTCGGGCTTCACCGGTCGTCGAGCGGCACGGGAACGGGCTCTGAGCTTCCTCTACGAGGCCGAGAGTCGGGGCTGCTCGGTCGAGGCGATCCTCGACGAGCTGCCCCTCGAGGTCGATGCCTTCGCCGTCGACCTGGTCACCGGCGTCGAATCGAACCAAGCCGCCATCGACACCGTGCTCGCCGCTCATGCCCACGGGTGGACCGTTGGGCGGATGCCGTCGATCGACCGGGCGATCCTCCGCCTCGCGGCCTACGAGCTCGGCCATCGAGGCGACGTTCCCACTGCAGTCATCATCAACGAGGCGGTCGACCTGGCCAAGGAGTACAGCACCGAGAAGTCGGGCGGATTCGTGAATGGGGTCCTGGTGGCCGTCGCCGACGAGCTCCGGTCCGACCGCGACCATCCTCACCATGAGCAGTCGGGCTGAGCATCCACCACGACTGCCGGCCCATCCGCTGAGGTTCGGGCCGATCTCGTTGCGGGCATGGCGCGCCGATGATGACGACGCGGCCTTCCTCGTCGCCGCGTGGGCCGATCATGAGGTGGCCCGGTGGTCGCCGGTGCCTGCGGAACCGACGAGCACCACTGCGGGCCGCTGGTTGCGACAGGCGGCTGCGGATCGAACCGCACCCACCGCCATCGACCTGGTCATCGTCGACGCTGTATCCGGTGAACCATTCGGCGAGATCGGCGTCACCGAGATCGACGCCGAACGCGGGACGGCTGTCGTCGGGTGGTGGCTCGTCGAACCCGCCCGGGGCAAGGGGCACGCGACCCGGGCTGTCGACGGTTTCGCCGTTTGGCTGTTCGAGGCGTGGGGGATGAGCCGGTTGGCTGCGATCATCGCCGCCGACAACGTCGCGTCGGTCGCGGTGGCCCGCCGGGCGGGCTTCGCCCACCGGGCGAATCTGCCCGATGGACGATTGGTGTTCGAACGGCGGGCGGGTTCTGCTACGGTGCGATCTCGACCGTGAAGCGGGTCCGGTGAGGCTCGCACGGAAGAACGAGGTAGCCCAGTGGCCGAACGTGAACGCCGACGTACGCCCCCTTATGGGGGCGTTTTCGTTGCCCGCTCCACCGTTCTCGATGCCGACGACATCCGCCGCGCGATATGGCGCATGGGCCACGAGATCCTCGAGCACAACCAAGGAGACGACCAGATCATCGTGATCGGTCTCCAGACCGGTGGCGTCGAGCTCGCCCATCGACTGGGGGAGGCGCTCACCGAGATCAGTGGCACCGTGCCACCCGTCGGAACCCTCGATGTCGCGTTCTACCGGGACGACATCGGCCTCCGTCCCGTGTTGCCCGAGGCCCCGACGGAGATCCCCGACGATCTCACCGGGAAGATCATCGTGTTGGTCGACGACGTGCTCTACACCGGTCGAACCATCCGGGCCGCGCTCGATGCGGTGCACGACTTCGGGCGTCCCCGAGCCGTGCAGCTCGCCGTGATGGTCGACCGTGGCCACCGCGAGCTACCCATTCGCCCCGACTATGTCGGGAAGAACCTGCCGACCCGGCGCGACGAGGTCGTGAACGTGTCGAGCACCGCCGTCGAGCTGGGGGAGATGCACCGGTGAGCCGCACGGCGCGGCCGTCAGGCCGCCAGAAGGCGAAGGTGGAGCAGTGAGCCGCACGGCGCGGCCGTCAGGCCGCCAGAAGGCGAAGGTGGAGCAGTGAGCCGCACGGAGCGGCCGTCAGGCCGCCAGAAGGCGAAGGTGGAGCAGTGAGCCGCACGGCGCAACGGCATCTCCTGACCATCGATGACCTGGGCGTCGAAGGTGTGCAGCGCATCCTGAGACTGACCGACAGCTTCGTCGAGGTCAGCGAGCGGCGCATCCCGAAGGTGCCGGTGCTGCGGGGCCGCACGGTGGCATGGCTGTTCTACGAGGACTCGACCCGCACCCGCTTGTCGTTCGAGACCGCGGCCAAGCGCTTGTCGGCCGACTCGATGAACTTCAGCGTGGGTTCGTCGGCGGTGAACAAGGGCGAGTCGTTGCGGGACACGGTGCAGACCATCGAAGCCATGGGCGTCGATGCCATCGTGGTCCGCCACAAGTCGGCGGGTGCCCCCAAACAGATCACCCAGTGGCTCGACGCATCGGTGATCAATGCCGGCGACGGGTGGCATGCCCACCCCACGCAGGCCTTGCTCGACTGCTACACGCTGCGCGCCAGGCTGGGCGGCATCGACGGTCGACGCATCGCCATCGTCGGCGACATCAAGCACTCGCGGGTGGCCCGGTCGAACATCGCCGCGTTCACTGCCCTCGGCGCCGAGGTCGTCCTCGTCGCACCGCCGACGCTGCTGCCCCCCTCGCTGGTGCCCTTCGATGTCACGGTCAGCCATTCCATCGACGAGGTCATCGGCGAGGTCGATGTGGTGTACCTGCTGCGCATGCAGCTCGAACGGATGCACGAAGCGCTGGTCCCCAGTCTGCGCGAGTACACCGCCACCTATGGGCTCACCGCGGCGCGAGCCCGTCGCCTCGGCCCCGACACGGTCGTGATGCACCCGGGGCCTATGAACCGAGGGGTCGAGGTGGCCGCCGATGTCCCACAGATGCCCAACGCAGTGGTGACCGATCAGGTTCGCAACGGCGTCGCCGTTCGCATGGCGGTGTTGTTCGATCTGTTGGCTACCGAAGCAGACCCGGTGTTCGGCGACGACGGGGAGGAGACCGATGCCTGAGCTGGTCATCAAGGGAGGTCGGGTGATCGACCGTCTCGGCGAACGCGTCGTCGACGTGGCCATCGAAGACGGCCGGGTGGTCGGCGTCGGCCCCGACCTCGAGGGCGATCGAGTGCTCGACGCCGGAGGGTGCGTGGTCTCGCCCGGCTTCGTCGATCTCCACACCCATCTACGCGAACCCGGGAACGAAGAAGCCGAGACCATCGAGTCCGGCAGTCGGGCCGCGGTACTCGGGGGGTTCACGGCGTTGGTGGCCATGCCGAACACCACGCCGACCATCGACGATGCGTCGGTCGTTCGTGAGGTTCTGGCGCTCGGACGCGAGTCGTTGGTCGACCTGTACACGTCGGCAGCCATCACGATGGGCCGGAAGGGCGACACGCTCGCACCGATGGCCGAACTGACCGACCTGGGGGTACGGATATTCACCGACGACGGCAACGGTGTGCAGGATGTGCGGCTGATGCGCCGGGCGATGGAGTACGCAACCGGCCTCGGGGTGACGCTCGCCCAGCACTGCGAGGTCGAGGCGCTGTCCGCCGGTGGGTTCATGCACGAAGGCGAGTGGTCGAGTCGTCTCGGCATACCGGGTCAGCCCGCCGAGGCCGAAGAGCTCATGGTCATGCGCGACATCGCGCTGTCCCGCCTCACCGGATGCCGCATCCACTTCCAGCACCTCTCCACGGCCGGTTCGGTCGAGATGGTACGCGCCGCCCGTGACGCGGGCGTCGGGGTGACTGCCGAGGCGACGACCCATCACTTCACCCTCACCGATGCGGCATGCGCCGACTACGACACGGTGTACAAGGTCCACCCGCCACTGCGGACCGATGCCGACGTCGCCGCGGTCAGGGCCGGTCTGGGCGACGGATCCATCGATGCCATCGCCACCGATCACGCCCCCCACAGTCCGGAGGCCAAGGAGCGTCCGTTCGACTCTGCACCTCCGGGAATGCTGGGGCTCGAGACCGCACTGGGCCTGGCCCTCACCGAGCTCGACCTGCCCTTGAACGAAGTGATCGGGGCGCTGTCGTGGAAGCCTGCAGCCATTGCCGGCATCGAGACCACCCACGGGGCCGACATCGTCGATGGCTCGCCGGCCAACCTCACCGTGTTCGATCCGGCCCACACCTGGACCGTCGACCCGGACGACCTGGCCAGTCGCAGCCGGAACACGCCGTATGCAGGCCGCCAGCTCGTGGGAAAGGTCCGGCACACGGTTGTGTCGGGTGAAGCGGTCGTGATCGACGGAGGGGCGCAGCGGTGACCCGTAGGGACGAGGCGCAGCTGGTTCTGGCCGACGGTTCGATCTTCGAGGGCGAGGCCATCGGTGCTCCGGCCGCCGGCGTCACGGCCGGTGAGGTCGTGTTCAACACGGCCCTCTCGGGCTATCAGGAGATCATCACCGATCCGAGCTACTCGGGGCAGATCATCTCCTTCACCTATCCGCACATCGGGAACTACGGCGTGAACGCAGACGATTTCGAGAGCCGTCGGGCGTTCTGCAGCGGGGTGATCGTGCGCGATCTCGCCCGCCGTCACTCCAACTGGCGAGCCGAGCACGGCCTCGAGTCGATGCTGATCGACCAGGGGGTGGCGGGGATCTCGGGGATCGACACCCGACGACTCACGCGTGTCATCCGTGACCACGGTTCCATGGCTGCCGCCTTCGGCACCGCCGACGAAGCCACACTGCTGGCGGCGGCGCGGGCGCAACCGACCACCGACGGCATCGACCTGGTGGCGGGAGTCACGTGCGTAGAGCCCTACGGCGTGCCGTCGACCGGCGGGACGCGCCGGTTGGTCGCCTACGACTTCGGCATCAAGCGCACCATTCTTCGTCATCTCTCGATGATCGGTGACGTCGAGGTGGTACCGGCGTCGACACCGGCGGCGGAGGTACTGGCTCGCGACCCCGACGGCGTGTTCCTCTCGAATGGCCCGGGCGATCCCGAACCGGTGGGCTATGCAGTGCAGGCCATCTCCGGTCTCCTCGGACACGTGCCGATATTCGGCATCTGCCTCGGCCACCAGTTGCTGTCCCTCGCGGTCGGCGCCGAGACCTACAAGCTCCCGTTCGGGCATCACGGCGGCAACCACCCGGTGCGGCACGAAGCCACAGGAGGCATCGAGATCACCAGCCAGAACCACAACTACGCAGTGACGGCCGAGGGAGTGGCGGGCATCGAGGTGACCCACCGGAACCTCAACGACGGAGTGGTCGAGGGCCTCCGGGTTCTCGGCGCACCCGCGTTCAGCGTGCAGTACCACCCCGAAGCCGGGCCCGGGCCCCACGATTCCCGGTACCTGTTCGCCGCCTTCGCCGACCTCATCGACGCAACCGCCCGAAAGACGAACTGATGCCGCGTCGCGACGACATCGGGTCGATCCTGCTCATCGGCTCGGGACCGATCGTGATCGGTCAGGCGTGTGAGTTCGACTACTCCGGCACCCAGGCCTGTCGGGTGCTTCGAGAGGAGGGCTATCGGGTCATCCTGGCCAACTCCAATCCGGCCACGATCATGACCGATCCCGACTTCGCCGACGCGACCTACGTCGAACCGCTCTCGGCCGAGGTGCTGACCCGGATCATCGAGCGGGAGCAGCCCGATGCGCTGCTGCCCACTCTCGGCGGTCAGACGGCGCTCAACCTGGCGATGGAGCTGGTCGAGCTCGGCGTGCTCGACCGCCACGGTGTGGAGCTCATCGGTGCCAACGCCGAGGCGATTGCCACCGCAGAGGATCGCCATCGGTTCAAGCAGGCGATGCTCGAGATCGGCCTGGGTGTTCCGCGCTCGGCCATCGCGCGCACATGGGATCAAGCCCAGCTTGCGGTCGAGGAGATCGGCCTGCCGGTGATCATCCGCCCTGCGTACATCCTGGGGGGCAAGGGCACGGGAATCGCGACCACGGCCCCGCAGTTCGAGAAGGTGGCCAAGCTGGGGCTCGAAGCCAGCCCCATAAGCGAGATCCTCATCGAGCAGTCGATCGTCGGCTGGAAGGAGTTCGAGCTCGAAGTGATGCGCGATCACGCTGACAACTGCGTGGTCGTGTGTTCCATCGAGAACCTCGACCCCATGGGCGTGCATACCGGCGACTCGGTCACTGTCGCGCCGGCCCAGACGCTCACCGATGTCGAGTACCAGCTGATGCGCGACACAGCCTTCGCGGTCATGCGAAGGGTGGGCGTGGAGACCGGCGGATCGAACGTGCAGTTCGCCGTTCACCCGGAGACCGGTGAGCAGGTCGTCATCGAGATGAACCCGCGGGTGTCACGGTCATCGGCCCTCGCCTCGAAGGCCACGGGGTTCCCGATCGCCAAGATCGCCGCCCGCCTGGCCGTCGGGTACTCCCTCGACGAGATCCCCAACGACATCACCAGGATGACCCCGGCGTCGTTCGAGCCCACGATCGACTACGTGGTCACCAAGATCCCGCGATGGGCCTTCGAGAAGTTCCCCGGGGTGGCGCCCGTACTCGGAACCCAGATGCAGTCCGTCGGCGAAGTCATGGCGATCGGCCGAACGTTCCCCGAGTCGCTCCAGAAGGCGCTCCGGTCGCTCGAGACGGGCCGATGCGGCCTCAATGCCGACCCCGCCGAGGCGGAGCTGCTCGCCACCGACACCGCCGACCTGCTGGCGCGGGTGGCGGTGGCCACCCCGTCGCGGCTGTTCGAGCTCGGAGAGCTGTTGCGCCGCGGCATCTCGGTCGACGAGCTGCACGGCGCCACCATGATCGACCGGTGGTTCCTCGATCAGATCGCGGCCATCGTCGAACACCGGGCCGAGCTGGTCGACCGGTCACCGGCCGATCTCACCCGACGGGAATGGAAGCGGGCCAAGCAGATCGGATTCTCCGACGCCCAGCTCGCCCATCTCTGGTCGGTTCCCGAGGCCGAGGTTCGGGCCCGTCGCACCGACGCCGGCGTGATGCCCACGTTCAAGACCGTCGACACGTGTGGCGCCGAATTCGCCGCTCGGACCCCGTATCACTACTCCACCTGGGAGGACACGAGCGAGGTCGGCGAGAGCGATCGCCCCCGGGTGATCATCCTCGGTTCGGGCCCGAACCGCATCGGCCAGGGAATCGAGTTCGACTACTGCTGCGTGCACGCCAGCTTCGCCCTCCGTGAGGCGGGCTTCGAGACGATCATGATCAACTGCAACCCCGAAACGGTGAGCACCGACTACGACACCTCCGACCGTCTCTACTTCGAGCCGCTCACCCGGGAAGACGTGTTGAACGTGATCGAGGCCGAAGAGGTCGCGTCGGCGGGTGGGCCCGGCGTCGTCGGTGTCATCGTCGCCCTCGGTGGCCAGACGCCACTCAAGCTGTCCTCACTGCTCCCCACGGAACTGATCGCCGGCACCAGCCCCGATGCCATCGATCAGGCCGAGGATCGCGATCGGTGGAATGCACTGTGTGCACACCTCGAGATCCCCCAACCGCCCGGCGGCACCGCGATCGTCATCGACGACGCGCTGACGGTGGTCGAGCGGGTCGGCTATCCGGCCCTCATCCGTCCGTCCTACGTGCTCGGCGGCCGAGCCATGGTGATCGTCTACGAAGAAGACGGCCTTCGCGAAGCCATGGCCGAGCTGACGGTGAGCGGCTCGCTCGGTCGGGAGGGCGGGCTGTCGGCCGAACGGCCGGTGCTGGTCGACCGGTTCCTCGAAGAGGCCATCGAGGTCGATGTCGACGCCATTCGCGACCACGCAGGCCAAGTGCTCATCGGCGGCATCATGGAGCACGTCGAGGAGGCGGGGGTTCACTCCGGCGACAGCGCATGCACGCTCCCGCCGGTGAGTCTGTCGGCCGCCACCATCGCCACGCTCGAGAACTATGCGACGGCCCTGGCCAACGCCCTGAACGTGGTCGGCCTGCTGAACGTGCAGTTCGCCGTGAAACGCGCCGGCGGCGAGCAGGTGTTCGTGATCGAGGCCAACCCGCGGGCCAGCCGCACCGTCCCGTTCGTGGCCAAGGCCACCGGCGTGCCGTTGGTGAAGGTCGCCGCCAGGGTGATGCTCGGTGCGACCCTCGAGGAGCTGCGAGCCGAAGGGGTGCTCACCGAGAAGGCCGTCGGCGATCACGTCGCCGTGAAGGAAGCGGTGCTCCCGTTCAGTCGTTTCCCCGACGCCGACGCCATGCTCGGCCCCGAGATGAAGAGCACCGGTGAGGTCATGGGCATCGATCTGCGGGTGGGCCTCGCCTTCGCCAAGGCCCAGCTCGCGGCGGGCAACGAGCTTCCTGCTTCGGGCACGTTGTTCCTCTCGGTAGCCGACCGTGACAAGGCCGCAGGCATCGACGCCGGACGGGCCTTCGTCGATCTCGGTTTCTCCATCGCGGCGACCGCCGGCACCGCCGAAGCGCTCCGTGACGCCGACGTACCGGTGGCCATCCAGGTCTCGAAGCTGGGCGAAGCGTCGGGCACCGATGCCGTGCACCTGATCGACTCCGGCCTCATCAAGCTCGTCGTCAACACTCCGCGCGGTCGGGGCCCGCGAGCCGACGGCGCCCACATCCGGCAGGCGGCCGGAGCCAAGGGCGTACCGCTTCTCACCACAGTGTCGGCCGCGCTGGCCGCCGCACGAGGAATCGCCGACCGCCGTGATCACGCCCTCGAGGTGCGAACCCTGCAGGAGTATCACCGCGGCGTTCATCACGGCTCTGCAGGCGGTTGAGCCGTGCCGACAGGAAGTCCGCAGCTCCCGACGACGATCGGCTCGTTGCGACTGCGCAGTCCGATACTCACCGCCTCGGGTACCGCGGGCCACGGTGCCGAGCTGCACAGCTATTTCGACCTGTCGACGCTCGGCGCGGTGGTCGTGAAGTCGTTGTCGCCCGACGAGTGGCCCGGCAACCCGGCGCCGCGGGTTCTCCCGACCGCGAGTGGCATGCTCAACAGCGTCGGACTGCAGGGACCGGGAATTGCCGCCTGGGCCGAGAACGATCTGCCCGAGCTGGTCGCCACCGGTGCGGCCGTGGTGGCCAGCATCTGGGGTCGTAGCGTCGACGAGTACCGGCGAGCGGCGGAGATGTGTGCGGGGCTGCCGGCCGAGGTGATCGCCGTGGAGGTCAACGTGTCGTGCCCGAACCTCGAGGCGCGGGGGGCGATGTTCTCGTCGAGCCCGGAGGCCACCGGGGCGGTGTTGGCCGCCACTGCAGCCGCCGATCGCCCGCGCTGGGCCAAACTCAGCCCGCACGTCGCCGACATCGTGCCCATCGCAGGGGCGGCCGTCGACAACGGTGCCGAGGCGCTCACCATCGCCAACACGCTGCTCGGCATGGTCATCGACATCGAAGCCCGCCGACCCGCGCTCGGTGCAGGTGGGGGAGGTCTGTCGGGGGCCGCCATCCACCCGGTGGCGGTACGCGCCGTTTTCGACGTCCACGCCGCGTTTCCCGACGTCTCCCTCATCGGGCTGGGCGGCGTACTGAGCGGAGCCGATGCCATCGAGTTGATCATGGCCGGCGCATCGGCGGTGGGTGTGGGAACGGCCACCTTCGCCGATCCGAGGGCATGCGAGAGGATCCTCACCCAGACCCGTCGATGGTGTCACGATCATGGGGTCGCGTCGGTGGCCGAGATCGTCGGAGCCGCGCACCGACCGGCCCGTGCACCCTGACCCGGAGTGATGATGTCTCCCACCGAAGTTCCCGAATCCATCCGCAGCCAGCTGGCGCTGGCCATCGACGTCGACGACCTGGTGGCCGCCAGCCGTCTCGCTCGCAGTCTGCGGCCGTATTTCGGCGTCGCCAAGGTCGGCCTCGAGCTGTTCAGCGCGGCGGGTCCCGAGGCATTCGGCCTGATGCAGGACCTCGGCTACGAGGTCTTCGCCGACCTGAAGCTCCACGACATCCCCACCACGGTGGGCAAGGCCAGCCGTGTGCTCGGTGCGCTCGGCGTGAGGTACCTCACCATGCACGCCCACGGCGATGTCGACATGCTCCGCGCCGGGGTCGAGGGCCTGGCCGAGGGGGCGGCCGGAGCCGGGCTCGACCGTCCCGTCGCGTTGGCCGTCACCGTGCTCACCAGCGACCGAGACGCGCCGCCCCACATCGTGCCCAAGCGGGTGCGAGCGGCCATGGAGGCAGGGTGCGGAGGGATCGTGTGTTCGGGCACCGACCTCGACGACGTTCGCACCCTGGCCCCGCGCATGGTGCGGGTCGTTCCCGGCATCCGCCCCGCCGGCGTGGCGACCGACGACCAGGCTCGTGTGGCCACGCCGCGTCAGGCCATCGACGCCGGTGCCGATGTGCTCGTCATCGGCCGGGCGGTGACGGCGGCCGATGACCCGGTCGCGATGGCTCAGGCGGTCGTGGCCGAGCTCGAGGGCTGATCGGCGGTGATCAGACCGGCGATCTCGGTGAGCGCCGTGAGGGCTTGATCGATCTCGAGATCGGTGTTCGCCGCCGTCACCGTGAATCGGATGCCGCAGGCATCGAGCGGAACGGCCGGATAGATCGATGGTGTGACCAACAAGCCGTGGTCCCACAAGATCGTCGCGGCCTCCCGCGCCCTGGCGATCGAGCCGATGGTGAGGTTCACGATGGGAAAGTCGTACTCGTTGTCGTAGTCGAAGCCGAGCGCGCGGATCCCTGCGACGAGGCGACCAGTGAGTCTGCGCAGTCGCGCCCGGGTCACATCGCCGGACTTGTCGTTCACGGCCAGGCCGGCCAGGGCTGAAGCCAGACTGGCGGTGGGTATCGGCCCGGAGAACACCAGGGTGGCCGACTTCTCGAGTTGCCGTCTCTCGGCCGGGGTGCGAACGGTGACGAACGCACCCATCGACGAGTACGCCTTCGACAGCCCGGCGCAGTAGACGATGCGCTCGTAGTCGAGGCCGAAGTACTTCACGACACCATTGCCTCGCTGACCGTATGGCGACTGCTCGGTCGGGTTCTCGCCGAGGATGCCGAAGCCGTGAGCGTCGTCGACATAGATCACTGCGTCGTGACGCTTCGCCAGCTCGCTCAACTCGATGAGCGCGGCCGGGCGGCCACTCATCGAGTAGACGCCATCGACCACGATGACGCGCGGCCCGCCGGCCTCGGTCGTCAGCAGGCGGTCGAGCTCGGCCATATCGCCGTGGTCGAAGGCTGTGACCGTGGTGCCGCGACCTGCGGCGAGCTCGGCGGCCTGCTGCAACGATTGATGGGCCGCGCGGTCGATGAGGATCGTGCCCGCCGGGGTGGCGAGCACGGGAAGGACGCTGAGGTGCAACAGGGTGAGCGCGGGGAAGACGACGGTGTCGCTTGCACCGATCAGGCCGGCGAGCGCGGACTCGAGCTGTCTGTAGGGAGCGGGCGAAGCGACGGCCCGGGTCCAGCTCGGGTGCACACCCCAGCGGCGGAGCGCCGGTTCGATGGCTTCGATGACCTCGTCGTGAAGATCGAGACCGAGGTAGTTGCACGACGCGAAGTCGGTCATCCAGCGTCCGTCGATCCATACCTGACGGTCCTTCTGGTCGTCCGCGGTCCGAAGCAGCTGGGGGAACGGCTCGGCGGCTGCTTCGAGGGCGGTGGTGATGCCGCGGCCGGCGAGGGGGACCCCACTTCGCCGACGGCTGGTGCCGATCTCGATGAGGTCGCCGACTGTGCGGACGTCGCGAAGATCGCCCTCGTAGAGGGCGATGTCGAGCTCGTCTTCGAGGGCGACGGCCAGTTCGTACACGTCGACCGACTCGAGACCGAGGTCGGAGGTGAGAATCGACCGCTCGGTGACCTCGACCGTTGGGACCCGACGTCCTGCGATGGCGGAGACCAACCGTTGGGTGGCTGTCGCGACCTCCAGGCGGGTGAGATCGATGGTCTCCGGTTCGGCCCCTTTCGCCGGGTGCCGCTCGGGCGTGAGGGCGGTTTGCGATACGACCCGCAGCTCACCCGCTTCGAGCATCAGTCGCGTCTTGCGGTGCTGCTTCTTGCCGCTGGTCGTTCGCGGTAGCGCGTTGGCACGGAGGAGCACCAGGTCGTCGACTGCGGG
>JAHEJN010000182.1 GCA_024638845.1 Acidimicrobiales bacterium
CGACCAGGCCGACGCCCCCCAGGACCGTCGTGCAGCCCGTACGGACCGAATGGCGACCGGTCATCAACGCCGACCGCGTTGGCACGCACTGGGCCTCGACGTTGTAGTTCGTCAACATCAGACCCTCGGCAGCGAACCGGTCGACGTTCGGTGTCGACGCACCGATCGTGATCCCACCCCCGTAACAGCCGAAGTCACCGGTGCTGATGTTGTCGACGTGGAAGAACAACACGTTCGGACGATCACTCATATTCCAAGCCTCCTGCATCGCGGCCCGGGTCGGTCCCTCGGGCGGCTACGAACCAGTAGTCTAGGCCGGTACCGCGACACGACCGAAAGGCGAGAATGGAAACCTTCCAGGCCCTGTTCAACACCGTGCTCATCGTCTTCATCATGACCACGATGCTCTCAGCGGGGTTCAACACCACCTTCGAACAGATCCGATCGGTGTTGTCGAGGATCAGTCTCGTCGCCGCTGTCATCGTTGCCGGCTTCGTCATCCGCCCCCTCATCGGCTGGGGAACCGCCGAAGTGTTCGGACTCGCGACACCGGCCTTCATTGCGATGGCGCTGCTGTGGAGCTGTCCCGGGGCGCCGTTCGGGGCCAAACTGGTCATGACCGCCAAAGCCGATCTGCAGACCGGCGCGGTCCTGCAGGTGTTGCTCGCCGCGATCGGCAGCATCACCTTCGCCCCGACCGCGAACGCGATCATCAGCGCCGCCGGCCTCGGCGACGACGTCTCACTCCCGGTCGGCGACCTCATCAAGACCGTCGCATTCCTCCAACTCGTCCCGTTCGCGATCGGCATCCTCACCCGACACTGGACGCCCGAACGAGCCCTCGAGTGGACGACCCCGGTCACCAAGATCTCGAGCGTCACCTTCGTCGGAGTGCTCGCCGGAGCCATCCTCGGGAGCTGGCAGACCGTCATCGACCTCGTCGGATCCAGAGTCCTCCTCGCCGCCATCGTCGCCTCCATCATCATGATCGCCATCGGCTACCTCATCTCCGCCGGCGAACAAACCAGCCGCTACGCAACCGCCCTCATCCAACCCTGCAGCAACTCCGGACCAGCGTTCGCCGCCGTCGCCATCGCGTTCGACAACGACCCCGACATCCTCGGAGCAATCACCGCAATCCTGTTCCTCCAAATCGTCGCCGGACTCCTCACCGCCACCTACGCCGGGCGCACGAACACCACCAGTCACCCATCCAACACCAGTGCTTGACCAGAGGCGGTCTCACCGACCCGGAAGACCAGCCGGGCACTCTTTGCCAATCGGCCGGGCTCGGCGAACGAGTCGGCGGGACACCCGGCGAACCGGTCTAGAGTCGTGTGAATCTGTGTCGTTGGCGACGAAGCGGATTGATGATGAGCCAAGCGAGGCAGCAACGAATCAGCCGAGTTAAGGAACTGCGACCAGGTGACGTCGGATCGCTCCTGCGCTGGATCTATGCCGCTGGTTTTGGGGATCCGCCACACAGTTGAGGCAGCGATCCGATGGCCGAGACCAACGAGTTCGCCATGAATGCGTCGGTAGCCTGTGCTGACCGGAGAGTCGGTTGTGCCTGGTCATGCGGCGTTTCGGTATTCGTGGATGAGGCCGTCGCATCGGCTGGTTCGGAGCACGGTGACGGTTGCTGGTGGAGCTTCGGGTGGTTGGTCGAGGGGTGTCGGTGGCCGTTGTTCGAGTGATTGGTGGGGTCGGTGCTGGTTGTGGTGGTCGATGTAGTCGCCGACGAGTCGTTCGAGTTGTCGGCGGTTCCAGATGATGGTGCGGTCGAGGAGTTCTCGGCGGATGGATCCGATCCATCGTTCAGCGAAGGTGTTGGCTACTGGTGTTCGGACGGGGGTCTTGAGGATTTTGGTTCCTTGGGAGCGAAACACCTCGTCAAAGTTCTCGATGAACTGGCTGGCTTGATCACGGACCAGAGCCCGGGCGCCTTCAAGCGCGTAGTGATGGGCGATGAGCAGGTTCCGGGCGGCTTGGGTGGTCCAATCGCCGGTGGGATGGGCGGTGACACCACCACAGATCACTTCACGGGTGTTGACCTTGATGAAGAACAAGACGTGGTAGCGGCGCTGAACGTTGCGGTGTGGACGGTGATGAAGTGACAAGCGACTGCTGCTTGGGAGTGGAGGAACTCGGTCCTGGCCACATCGGAGCGTTTCGGAGACGGGTCGGTGCTGTTGTTGGTGAGGATCTGCCAGAGGGTGGTTCTGGCGATGGTGTGGCCGAGTCTGGCGAGTTCGCTCTGGATACGCCGGTATCTCCACGTCGGGTTCTCGTTGGCGAGTCGCAGGATGAGCTTGCGTTTCTCGGTGCTGGTGGGTGGTCTGCCTGTGCGACGACTGGGTGGTGGCTGGGTCCAGTGTCGGGCGATTCGTCGGCGGTGCCAGCGCAGCAGCGTCTCGGGTGTCACGATCCAGCCCTGCCGCAGTCGGCGGGGGAGCGCCGCGGCGATGGCGTCGAGCAGGGTCCTGTCGTCATCGTTGAGAGCGGGTCGGTGGATCTGGCGGCGCAACACGGCGTTTTCGTGGCGCAGCACGATGATCTCGAGGTCTTTGGAGCGCCCAGAACGAACAGCGAGCCGGAGCCAGAGATGTCAAGAAGCGGTAGAAGATACGAAACACGATGGCCCAGCATGGCGGCATCGGGCCTGGTCAGCAGCCATGGGCCACTTTCCGGTCACCACAAGGATCTGCCAGACGGTGGTCTTGCCGATGGTGTGGCCGAGGCGGGCGAGTTCGCCCTGTATTCGGCGGTGTCCCCAGGTTGGGTTCTGGGTGGCGAGTCGCACGATCAGCCCGCGTAGCGCTGCATTTGTTGGCGGACGGCCGGGGCGTGGCTGGTTTGGTGGCTGGGTCCAGTGGCGGGCGATACGACGACGGTGCCATCGCAGCAGCGTCTCGGGTGTGACGATCCAGCCTTCGCGAATCGGGCGGGGGAGTGCAGCTGCGACTGCTCCGAGGAGGGTCCGGTCGTCGTCGTTGACCGGTAGTCGGTCGACTTGGCGGCGCAGCACGGTGAGCTGGTGGCGAAGCACGATGATCTCGAGATCTTTCGAGCGTCCAGACCGGACGGCGAGTCGGGCAAGTGCGGCCAGGAATTGGTAGAGGATGCGAACCACGAGGATCCAGGATGGCGTTCCATCGGGCCTGGTCGGCACCCCACGCGCGAGTTTCCGGGCGGCACACCCCACGGGCCTCCCTTGACATGCCATGGCCGGGATGTGTCCTAGATCGATCATGATCGAGTCGTGTTGACAACAGTTGATAAGCGACACACAATGGTTGTGTGAGTCGTAACACGATGAGCTTCGCGCTTCCCGAGTCTCTGCGGGAATATATTGATCAACGCGTTCGTTCCGGCCAGT
>JAHEJN010000183.1 GCA_024638845.1 Acidimicrobiales bacterium
CTGGACGATGGCCGGAGCCTTGGCCATCACCGCCTTCGGAGTCCACCTGCCCGACGTCGTCAAGGACTACCCCGAGGACCTCGGCGCCGATCTCATCGACCTCGAACAGCGAGCGGCAATCGCCGGGTTCGTCAAGGACCTAGCGGTGGCCGGGGCCGCAATCCTCATCGCAGTCAACGCCGCCTGATCCATGGGCTTGGTGGTCGTCGGCGGAGTCGTTGCCAGTGCGGTCGGTGTTCTCGGGTACGCCGTCGCTCGGGTCGGGCGGCAACCCGCAGGAGATCCGGCATCGATCATCGGGAGCGGCGGACCGGCATCGGGCAAGCCGGTACTTGTCTGTCTTGGCGACTCGATCACTCACGGAGGTCTCGGCGCCGACTGGGTCGGTAGCCTCCGGCAACGGCTCGCCGACGTTTCCGTCGTGGTCAACGCCGGCGCCAGCGGCGAGGTCACCTGGAGTGTCCGCCAGCGCCTCGATGACGTCGCTGGCTGTCGCCCCGACGCAGTGGTCTTGATGGTCGGCACGAACGACGTGGTTGGTTCGCTCGGGAAACGATGGGCGTCGTACTACCGGTCGACCCAGAAGCTGCCCGCGGAACCCCACGAGGCCTGGTTCGCGGAACAGTACGACGCGCTCGTCGGCGAGATCTCTGCCATGACGCCGCGGCTGGCCTGCCTGACCCTGCCCCCGCTCGGCGAGCAACTCGACTCGTCGGTCAACGAGGTGGTGCGTCGCTACAACGTGGCCATCTCCGCAGCGGCCGGGCGCCACGGCGCCGACGTCCTCGACGCCTCCTCAGACGTGTCCGGGTTGCTCACACGAACCGACGGAACGCCCGGTCGGCCCTTCGTCGGCACGCTATCCAGGTTCCTGGTGTGGATGATCGGATCGGCCGTTCGCCACTACGTGCTCCGCCAGTCGTGGGACCAGATCGCCCAACGGCGCGGACTCACCCTCACTGCCGACACCATCCACCCGTCGGACCGGGCCGGGAAGACAATCAACGACCTCGTCGAGCCATGGGCCCGCATCACCCTCGGCGACGCCCCCGACCCCGAGGCGGGTCGACCGGACCGATGAGTTGCGCGAACTCAGCCCGGCGCTGCGGGTCTCGCCGTGTCCCGGTTCGAGCAAAGCCATTCATTTTTCCCGGTACGGGAATACCGAGCCAGAAAGCAGAGTTGTTAACCATACCTAACATCAAATATCTAGGAGAGCTAACCCACATGCCAGTATTGCAGCACAATCCCAACGCCGTTTCTGAACCGGGCGAAGACCCCCGGCCTCGATTCGGAATTGGCCACATGGCCATCACCGCAGCAGAAATCGACACGTTGACCGATTTCTACACCGCTATCGGCATGCGCCTGGTGGTGAACATGGGTCGCATGTCGATCGTCGAACTTCGGGGTGGCACACACCTCGTCATCCAGTCCGGCGAGTCGGGCGTGTCAACCCTCGACTTGATCGTCGACGACATCGATGGGACCCGAACGGTGCTCGAGGCCCAAGGAGCCTCACCGAGCGTCATTCAGCGCGGCAACCCGCACGATCGGTTCATCGCAACCGATCCAGAGGGCAACACGCTGATCGTGAACTCCAACCACGCCATCGGCGCGGTCTAGGGCAAGGAGACCACGACGGCCCCCGCGGTCCCCTTCGTGGCCAGCCTGCCCATGTTCGAGCCCTGGTCCCGCGTCGCCCTCGGGGCGGTCGCGAAACGTCCACCCAGCAGCACCCCTTGATTCACCTCAGGCCATCACCCCGGAGCACACCATGAACAGCAAGAAAGACCGCACCGTTGTCATCACCGGTGGAACGGGAGGCATTGGATTCCAAAGCGCCATCGGCATCGCGAGAACGGGTGCCCACGTCGCCATCACCGGCCGAAACCGCAAGCGAGGGGAGGCAGCGCTCCAGCGCATCATCGATGAGACCGGCAACGACGGCGTCGAGCTAGTCGTCGGCGACGTCTCGTCCATCGAAGGCATCGATGCACTCGCGCACGCGCTGGTCGAGCGGCTGGAACACATCGACGTGCTCGTGAACAACGCCGGCTACATGGGCAGCGCGCCCGAGTACAGCGACGACGGAGTCGAGATGCACTTCGCGGTGAATGTGCTCGCCCCCTGGCGACTCACATGGGCGCTGCTACCAGCGCTGAAAGCAGCGGAACATGCCCGGGTCCTGAACATCACCGGCGGGGACAAGCCGGCGGCCATCGACCCGGACAACCTCCAGGCCGAGAAGGGCTTTCGAGGCCTGATGACCTACACGCACTCAAAGAGCGCGATGGAGGCCATGTCGATGGCGTTGGCCGAGAAGCTCGACCACGAAGGGGTCACCGTCAATGTGCTCTTCCCCGGCCGCGCCTCGACGTCGATGACGGGCTCACTCTCGCTCAGCGCCCTGCCGGGCGTGATGAAACTGATGTACCCGCTCTTTCGACTCCTCTTCAAGGAAGACGGCGGCAAGAGCGCCAAGAAGGCGGCTCGCTCCACGATCTGGGGGGCAACGAGCGCAGAGCTCGACGGCGTGACGGGACGCTACTTCGACACCGAATCGAAAGAGCAGAAGCTGCATCCCACGGCCTACGACCCCGAGGTGCAAGCCCGAATCCTCACGGTCTTCGACGGCGCCGCTCCCAGCCGGCCGGTCCAATGAGACCCAGCGCGCGACCCGACGCTGAGCGGATTGCGCAACGTTCGACTTCACGAGGAGATCACCATGTCCACCGAACAAACAGCGGCCCTGGTCGCCCGACGCCTCGAAGCCATCCGCAGCGGCGGTATCGAAAGTGCGGGTGCCGGAAACTCAGTCGTGAGCCTGTGACCAGGCCGTTTGCTTCACAGCAACCAGTTTGGCGGTCCAGGGGCGCCTGTACTCAGACTTCGGTTTGGGTTGACGGCTTGGTCTCAGCCCGCTTGGACCCCGCGTCCGCGACGAGATCGCAGCGGAATGCAAGAACACGGCTGAGCACCGCCATGGAGCCGGCGTAGGCTAGGGGCATGGAAGTCACGCTGCTCTACTTCGACGACTGCCCGAGCTGGCAGACCGCCGACCAGAACCTCCGTGCCATAGCCACCGATGACGACTTCACAATCAACAGGGTCGAGGTGACCACCCCAGACGCGGCCGAGGCACTTCGATTCAGGGGCTCACCGAGCATCCAGGTCGACGGGACAGACCTGTTCGCCGAACCGGACGAACCAGTTGGCCTCAGCTGCCGGATCTATCAGACCCCCGACGGTCCAGCAGGATCGCCGACCGCAGACCAATTGCGAGCCGCACTTGCAGCCGCAAGAGGCGCCTGAGCAGGCAAGACACCTACGCAGCGACCAACTCGACGCTCCAGGGTCCGCGTGTACTTTGGGTTA
>JAHEJN010000084.1 GCA_024638845.1 Acidimicrobiales bacterium
GCGGTAGACCGCCTCGACGTTGACGGCGATCCGGCCGAACTCGCCCAGCGATGCAAAGTTCTCGGACGCTCCGATCGCGGCACCGATGTCGCGGGCGGCATCGAATGCGTCCATGC
The DNA here is from genome assembly GCA_024638845.1 of Acidimicrobiales bacterium. Classification (GTDB taxonomy): domain Bacteria; phylum Actinomycetota; class Acidimicrobiia; order Acidimicrobiales; family JAHEJN01; genus JAHEJN01. The sequence goes on from JAHEJN010000084.1 coordinate 117, forward strand.
CCGCGCTGTGTCGGGCCGTGGCTTCACGCTCGACGAACACGAGATAGTCGCGCACGTCGGTCACACCCCGCTTGTCGGTGACCGGGCCGTGGCCCGGCACCACGGTGTCGACATCCATGCCGAGCATCAGATCGCACGCGGCAACCCAGTTCGAAACGGGGCCGGCCCACACGATGGGGGTGCCGCCGATGAACAGGATGTCGCCGGTGTACACGACGCCCGCGTCGGGAACCACGGCGATCGTGTCCCCCGCCGTGTGGGCCGGGCCGACCTCGATCAACTCGACGACGCGGCCACCGACATCGAGCTCGAGCCGGCCGTCGAAGGTCCGGTCGGGCAGTCGCAGTTGGATGCCGCCGAACTCGAATGCACCGAAGAACGACCGGAACAGCTCGCCCGCGGGACCGTCGTCATTGTTGAGCGCGGCGAGGAGCGACGGCGGGACGTCACCCATCTCCTCGGCTGCCTTGGTCGAGGACACGATCACGGCGTCGTCGACGGCCTGGTTGCCGTAGCAGTGATCGCCGTTGGCGTGGGTGTTGACCACGGTGGCGATCGGCGCCGACCGGGTGTGATCGGCCATGGCGTCGAGCATCGCCCGGGTGAGCTTCAGGTCGAAGAGGGTGTCGACGAGCAGCGAGGCTCCGTCTCCGACGACCAGGCCCGCGTTGCTCCACCCCCACCCGCCGTCGCCCTGCAGGTACGCCAGGCACCCGTTCCCCACCTCGGTCAGCGTCGTTTCGCGCTTTCCCATGGACATGGATTACCACGTCGATGGTAATGCCGTCAGCGCTCCAGGTACGGAATCGTCGACGTGGCATGCGGCAGGACTGCGATGCGCTCCGAGGGAGCGAGATCGGCCAGGGCGACGTCCACCGCCGTCTGGAAGTCGTCCGCAGGGTCGAGCAGCAACCGCCGGGACAGCTCGGGTGACATGTCGGAGCAGACGATCAGGCGCGCCCGTCCGGTGTCGCGTGCGAGCTGGAACGCCTTGTGCGGGCCGATCCGGAAGCCTTCGGTGTGAAACGCATCGATCACCTCCTGACGTGAGCGCTTGCCCGACACCCATTGCTCGTAGTGCCGGCTGCCCGCGCCCTCGGGGCAGGCGGCGGTGAGGATGACGGTTCCGCCCGGGCGGACGATTCGGGCGGCGGACGCCACCGCCTTCTGCGCCTGGTAGACGTTGATGTCCTTCGGGTGGCCGCCAGGCGATGCGACGACCAACCCGTAGTCCTGGCGCACCGCGACCTGGCAGAGGCGTTGCGCGAGCGGTGCACCCGATTCCATCACGGCAACCGGATCTCCGGCGACGGCCTGCACGAGCTGCCGTTGCGGATCGAGGATCGCGTTCAGGGCCAGATGCACGCCGATCAGCTCGCCGATCTCCTCGACGTCCTGGCGCGCCGGGTTGGTCGCGTAGGTGCCGATCTGGGAGTCGGGATGGGCCATCAAGGTGTGGTTGGCGTTGATCGTGGCCAGCCCGGCGAGGCCGATCGCGGCGCTCTTCACGCCGCCGGAGAAGCCGACGAACTGGTGGGGCTCGATGGTGCCGACCACGATCCTGAGATCGGCCTCGACGAAACTGCGGTTGACCCAGACCGGAGTCCCACGCGTGGTGTCTCCGAGGAAGACGAGGTCGTCGCGCTCGGAATCGTGCGACACGACCCGAAAGCGACTCAGGATCTCGGGCGGGATGACGGCAGGGAATTCGTCGGGGGTCATCGGCGGATGGCCGCCGACCGCGATGAAGAACGTGATCGCAGCATCGGGTATGTTCAGGCTGGCGAGACTCTCGATCAGCGGTGGGAGCAAGTGCTGGTGGGGAACCGGGCGGGTCTTGTCGTTGACCGCAATCGCGACCGATCCAACCCGCTCGTGTCCCGACCAGGCGAAGTCGTCGACCGGTTCTGCGAGGGCACGCCGCGCCTCGGCGATCGGGTCGGTCGCCGCAGGGGTGTCGGGCAGTTCGACGATGTCGACGCCGAGGGCTTCGGGGACCTCGGCCGACACCGTCGAGTGCCCGTACGGAACGCTGATCTCCATCGATGCCCGATCGCGATGACGGTGGCTAGGCGCTGCGGTAGAGCTTGGTCAGCACGAACTCGTCGTGGTGCAAGGTCTCGGCACACGTGAGACGACCGTTGATGGTGCGGGCCATCATCTCCATCGTGCGGTCGGCCGCACCGTCGAGGTTGTACTCGAATCGCAGCAGTCCGGTGACGTCCACGTCGATGTGCTCCGACATCGTCTCGACGGTCAGTGGGTTCGCCGTCATCTTCATGGTCGGGAGGACGGGGTTGCCGATGATGTTGCCTTGGCCGGTCGTGAACAGGTGAAGAGTGGCGCCGGCCGCGCAGCACAGAGTGACCATCTCGGCGGCGGCACTCGAGGAGTCCATGAAGTACAGACCAGCCGGCCCGGCGGGTGCTTCGGCCTGGTCGAGATAGCCGACGACTGTGCACCGTCCCATCTTCTCGACGTTGCCGAGCGCCTTCTCCTCGATCGTGGTCAGGCCGCCGCGGATGTTGCCTTCCGTCGGCTGCGAGCCCAGCAGGTTGACGCCCTGGGACTGGACGAGGTCCTGGTAGTCGTCGAAGGCTCGCTTGAACTGGGCCGCGACCTCGGGCGTGACGCAGCGCTCCATCACCTTGTCCTCTGCGCCGGTGACCTCGGTGGTCTCACCGAAGATCAAGGTGCTGCCGCCTTCCTCGAGACGGTCGAAGACGCGGCCGACCGTCGGATTGGAGGCCAGGCCGCTCGTGGTGTCGGACTCCCCGCACTTGGTCGAGACCAGGATCTCGTTCCACTCAACAGGGACGCGCGGCAGCTCGGTCGCGTACTGGACGAGCTCCTGGGCGACACGGGCGGCGTCGGCGATCGTCTGCAGGTCGCCGGTTCGTTCGATGCTGAACCCGCGGACCGGCTTCCCGGTCTCGGCGATCTGGTCGACGATGTGGTTGGTCCAGTTCGGCTCGATGCCGATCACGATCGCGGCGGCGACGTTCGGGTTCTTGCCGTACCCGATGAGGGTGTTGAAGGTGAGATCGAGGTCGGCACCGAACTGGAGACGCCCGTAGGGATGCGGGAGAGCGAGGGTTCCCCGCACGAGGCTCTCCACGCCGGTGACGGCGGCGTTCGAGATGTCGTCGACCGAGATCAGCAGGACGTGGTTGCGGATCCCGACCCGGCCGTTCGCCCGGCGGTAGCCGGTCAGTGAGATGTCCTTGTAGTCCGTCATGGTTGATCCCCAAGGTGCTCGACGATCTGTGATTTGCCGCTCCACCGCTTGCCCTTGACGTTGTGGGTGTGGACGTGTGCACCCACGAGGATCGCCGTCGTGGACGACCCGATGGCCCGGCCGTACTCCACGACGTCCTGGTTCGCATCCATGGGCTTCATGGCCACCTTGTGGGCGAGCGGTACGTCGTCGACGAGCTCGATCTCGGTGACCGCTTCGCCCTCGAGCGTCAACGCCTGGACGACCTCACCAGCGGCCAGGTCCATCGTGGCCACACCCACGTCGTCGTCCGCCTCGTGCAGCAGGATTCCCTTCTTCATCATTCCTCCCGAGGTGGTGTCCGGATCGGTGGGCGTCTCGTGTCGCGGGCGACCGTTGGCCACCTGCGACCGTCACACGAATTTCCGACGCGACGCAGAGCCTTTCGTCACTTCCGCCGCTTCGACCATCGCCGTACTCTCGACGAAGAGGGCGAGTCGAGGAGGAACGCGCATGAGCAAGGTCAAGGTCGGCGTCGCCGGCTACGGAGTCATCGGCAATCGCCTCGCCGCCGGGGTGGTCGCCCAGGAAGACATGGAACTGGTCGGCGTCGCCGACGTCGCCCCCACACTCGCGGTGCGGGCCCTGCTGGAGCGGGGCATGCCGTTCCCGTTGTTCGCGGCGGTCCCCGGTTCCGAGCAGGCCCTCGGGGATGCGGGGATACCGGTCAGCGGAACCTTTGCCGAGCTGCTCGACGAGGTCGACGTCATGCTCGATTCGGCCCCGGGCGGAATCGGCGCCAAGAACAAGGTGAAGTATCTCGAACACGGCGTGAAGGCCGTGTTCCAGGGCGGCGAGTCGGGCGGGGTGGCCGACGTGTTCTTCCACGGCACCGCCAACTACGAAAAGGGCCTCGGGGTCGACTTCCTCAAGCTCACGTCGTGCAACACCACCGGCCTGATCCGCGCCGTCGACGCCGTCCACCAAGCGGTCGGCGTGTCGAAGACGTTCATCACGATCGTGCGCCGCGTCGCCGACCCGGGCGACACTCATCGCGGTCTCACCAACGTGCTCCAGGTCGACCCCATCCCCAACCACCAGGCCGTCGACCTCATGCACATCATCCCCGAGATCGACGCCACCGGCATGCTCATCCACGCGCCGGTCACGCATGGCCACATCATCACGGTCTCGGTGACGCCCGAACAGAAGATGCCCGTCGAGGACGCGATCGAAGCCTTCCGGGCCTACCCCCGGATCAAGGTCGTGCGAATCGCCGACGGCTTCAACTCGAACTCGTCGCTGTTCCAGTGGGCCCGGTACATGGAGTACCCGCGCGCCGACATGTACGAGATCGGCCTGTGGGAGGAGATGGTCGGTCTGTCGGGTGACGACATCGTGTTCGCCATCAACATTCCCCAGGAGGCGGTGACGATCCCCGAGACCATCGACGCGGTCCGCGCGGCAATGGAGATGCAACCCACGGGTGTCGAAGCAGTGGCCGCCACCGACAAGTACCTGGGCATCTGACCACCTTGGCCTCGGTGCCGGACATCCCGTCGAGTGCCGACCTCGACGTCACGGGCCAGAGGGTGCTGCTCCGCGTCGACATCAACTCACCCGTCGACCCCGTGACGAAACGCATCGTCGACGAGTCCAGGATCGACAAGAGCCTCCCCACGATCCGCGACCTCGCGGCGCGTGGGGCGCGGCTCGTCGTCATGGCCCATCAGGGCGACGCGCTCGACTATCACAACCTCGTCCCCACCGAGGAGCACGCCGCCAAGCTCACCGAGAAGCTGGGCCGGCCCGTGCAGTGGGTCGACGACGTCGCAGGGCCAGAGGCGCGCCGCCGCATACAAGCGCTGGGCAACGGCGAGATCCTGCTGCTCGACAACATCCGCATGTACGGCGAGGAGCTGTCCACCTTCGAGCGCGACGTCCGACTGACACCCGAGCAGATGGCCGACACCTACCTGGTGCGCAATCTGGCGCCTCTGTTCGATCTGTACGTCAACGACGCGTTCGCCACGGCGCACCGGGCGGCCCCGTCGATGATCGCGTTCCAGCGGTTGCTGCCGTCGGCAGCCGGGTTGCTGCTGACCGCCGAGGTCGAGGGATTGAGCCGGATCCTCCACGACCCGACCCGCCCGGCAGTGTTCCTGCTCGGCGGACTCAAGGTGTCCGACGGCTTCTCCGTTATGGGCCGGGTGCTCGGCGACGGCCTCGCCGACCGGATACTCACCACGGGAGTGCTCGGCGAAATCTTCCTTCTGGCCGACGGCATCGAACTGGGCCCGACCACCGAACGGTTCATCGCCGAGCACGATCTGCTGCACCACGTCGACGAGGCGGAAGAGTTGCTGGCCGACTATCCCGACCGGATCGCCGCACCGGTCGACGTCGCCGTCGTGGACGGAGGCGTGCGTCGCGAATTCGCAGTGGCCGACCTGCCCACCGACACGCTGATCGTCGATGTCGGCGAGGCGACGATCAGCGCCTACGAGGTGGTGATCGCCGCCGCAGGCACCGTCTTCGTGAACGGTCCGGCCGGCGCGTACGAGCACGAGGGAGCCGACCTCGGCACCCGGCGGCTCTGGGCCGCGGTCGCCGCGGCGCCCGGGATGACCGCGATCGGCGGCGGAGACACGGTCGCCAGCGCCAAGCGGTTCGTGGACCTCGACGACATCGGGTTCGTCAGCACGGCGGGCGGAGCACTCATCCGCTTCGTGAGCGGCCAGCCACTGCCACTGTTGGACGCCTTCGGCGCTGCAGTCGACCGGCGCTCGACCTGAACAGAGCGCCCTCGTCGTCAGGACGACGCCTACCAGCTCACACCTGGGGCACCGCGGCCATGGCGTCGGCCAGTGCTTCATCGCTGAAGTCGTAGTCGACCATGTCGTCGGACAGGAACGACTCGTAGGCGGCCAGGTCCAGATGGCCGTGTCCGCAGAGCGCGGTCAAGATGACCGTCTCCTCACCGGACTCCTTGGCGCGGTTGGCCTCGCGGATGGCGGCGGCGATGGCATGGGTGGGTTCCGGCGCGGGGATGATGCCCTCGCTCCGGGCGAAGCGCAATGCGCCGGCAAAGCACTCGGTCTGGCCGATCGACTCGGCCTCGAGCATGCCCAGCTCGTAGATGTGGCTCACCAACGGGCTCATACCGTGGTAGCGAAGCCCGCCCGCGTGGATGGGATCGGGGACGAACTGATGCCCCAGGGTGTGCATCTTCATCAGCGGCGTCATGCCGGCGCTGTCCCCGAAGTCGTAGCGATACTGCCCCTTGGTCAGGCTGGGACATGCCGCCGGCTCCACGCATCGAATGATCGGGTCGATGTTGCCCTTCAGCTTCTCCCGGAGAAACGGAAACGACAGCCCGCCGAAGTTGGACCCGCCTCCGGTGCAGCCCACCAGGACGTCGGGCATGACGCCGGCCATCTCCATCTGCAGCAGCGCCTCTTCGCCGATGACCGTCTGATGCATCAGCACGTGGTTCAACACGCTGCCGAGGGAGTAGCGAACGTCGTCGTGGGGCGCGGCCTCGGCGACGGCTTCGGAGATGGCAATGCCCAGGCTGCCGGCGTGGTCCGGGTTCTGCGCCAGCAACGCCCGCCCGTACTCGGTGACCTCGGATGGACTCGGGTGCACCTCGGCGCCCCAGATCTCCATCATGGTCTTGCGGTAGGGCTTCTGTCGGTAGCTGGCCGCCACCATCCACACCTCGCACTCCAGCCCGAACTGCGCGCAGGCGAACGCCAACGACGAGCCCCACTGGCCTGCCCCGGTTTCGGTCGTGAGCTTCCGGATACCGGCTCGGGCGTTGTAGTACGCCTGGGGCACCGACGTGTTGGGCTTGTGGGAACCCGACGGGCTCACGCCCTCGTACTTGTAGAAGATCTTGGCCGGCGTATCCAGCATCTTCTCGAGCCTGTGGGCCCGAAACAGCGGCGTCGGTCGCCAGATGCGGTAGATGTCCATGACCTCGCCGGGGATGTCCACGTAGCTGTCCTGTGACACTTCCTGCAGGATCAACTCCATGGGGAACAGCGGGGCGAAGTCGTCGGGTCCGGCCGGCTCCATCGTCCCGGGGTGCAGGGCCGGCGGCGGCGGCTCGGGAAGGTCGGGCACGATGTTGTACCACTGCGTGGGCATTTGGTCCTCGTTCAACAGGAACTTGTGCTGCACCATGTCGACCCCCTGAATGCGCGTGTGACCAGAGTCTCCCTCGGATCGGCCTGCAGATGCCATCCCGCGTCGCCGGCGTATCGAGGGACTTCGGGACCATCGACTCTGTCCGGTGCGACAAGGCGCAGCGAGAATCGCGCTCAGGTACCGAAACGGATCCGAGGAGTGAAGTCATGGCTATCACCAAGATCATCGAGGTAGTCGGCCGTTCAACGGAGAGCTCCGACGCCGCAGTGAAGGACGCTCTCGCTCAGGCGAGCAAGAACCTGCGGGACATCAAAGCGCTCGACGTCGTGTCGACTGGGCTTCGGGGTCAGAACATGGACGAGTGGGGCGCCCACGTTCGCATCTCGTTCCTCGTCGAGAACGCGAGCGACTGACGCCCGATTCGCTCTCCAGTCACGCGCCCGAGGGGCGGCAGGGCAGCGCCGCGCGCCGTGAACCATGCGCTGACCTTGTCCTCTGGCGCGTCCCGGCACTCCCGTCGACCATGAAATCGAGAAGTGCAGGAGGTGTGAGATGCGCAAATGGATGTGTGTCTTCGCCGTGATCCTGCTGGCGGCGAATGGAGCTTGCAGCAGCCGGCCATCGGGCGACACCGCGTCGGAGGTCGTGGTGACCGAGGCCCCGGCCACGGTCGACGAAGTCGCGACCCCGATGCCAACGCCCTTCGCTCCCGCAGCCACACCGACTCCGGCACCGTCCCCTACCCCCCAACCCCCGGAGCTCGAGATCCTCGACCCTGCCGACCCACCCGTGCACTACCTCAAGTACGGCGAGGCCGGGCTGTACCGGGTCGACAGCCAGGGCGAGGAGCTCATTCACACCGGTGAGGTGTGGAGTGCAACGACCGACGGGGCCGAGGGCTTCGTGTTCGGCGTGCTCGGGCCGACGGGAGTGGACTACTACTGGTGGCCCGAACGGGAGGATCCACTTCTGCTGACGGGAAGAGTCCTCGCTGGGCTGGCCGCCGACGGGCACCCAGCCGTGATCTCGATCGGGTCGGCGCCCGATCTGTGTGCGGACACCTACTGGCAGGAGGCCGTCTACCTCACCGACCTCACCACCGGCACGCCGACCTTCCTGTTCTGCGACACCGACGGCCCCGACGGCGGTCACTCCTTGACCTCGGTCGGCGACGATCGCATGTCGACCGTCGGATGGGAGATCTGGGAGCCCTGGACCTGCCACGACATTCAGCTCATCGACTTTGCCGGCAACCGCGTCTCCTGGGCCGCCAACCCGGTTCCCGAATCCTGCGCCCCCTGCGAGCTCGACGCCGCGTTGTCACCTGACGGGCAGTTCCTCGCGTATCGGCATCGCCCCGACGCGTACTGGCCGTCCGAACGGGCTGTGGCGATGACCGAAGACGAGTGGTGGGCCACGACCCAGGCCATCCCCGGCACGATCCGCGTCATCGACGTGGCGACCGGTGCCGAAAAGTTCGAGATGGAGGTGCCGGCCACCGCCCACCTCGTCGACTTCGACGGCCGCTACATCGTCGTGGCCGACTCCCCTGCCATCGGGGGGTACTCGGGTATCGACCACAGCGACATCATCGACACGACGGGGGCACTGCCTCCGATCACGATCAGCGGGAACTGGCACATCGAGCTCATCCCTGGCCCGGCCGACGGGTGAGGAACCCGATGGTGCGTAACAAGGCCTGTTCGGTGGAGGTCTTGTCGTAGGCGTCGTGCTCCGTCTCGGCGAACCAGTGGGTGGTGTCGGGGTAGTCGTAGGCGGAATAGGCGAGGCCCGCTCGGGCGATGGCGCGTTCCATCTTGTTGCGGGCGGAGTCAGAGACGAACTCGTCGGTCCCGGCGAAATGCGCGAGGACCGGTGAGCTGGCGTGGCGGTAGTCGCCCGCTCGGGCCGTGTAGAACAGCACTGTCGCTGCGATCGTCGGCGGCGGGTGCTGGGCCAGCCACACCGCCCAGTGTCCTCCCATGGAGAAGCCGATGACCGCGGCGTCGGGCCGCACTGCGGCGGGGTGTTGGCCGAGCTGGGTCAACGAGTGTCTGAGGGTCTGGTACACGGGTTCGCGACGCCGCGCCGATCGCAACGCCCGGGCTTGCTGCTCGGTGGCGGCGATCTGGCCTCGGTAGAGGTCGACACATCCGGCCAAAAAGCCTGCGTCGGCGAGCCGATCGGCGAGCGTGGTGAACGATCCGGTCAGGCCCCACCATGAGTGGATGATGAGCACGGGTGGGCCCGATCCCTTCGCCGGCACGGCGAGATGAGCCATCGGATCGGGCACGGCACACCTACCGGTGGCAACGGCCCGGGAAATCACCAACTGGAGGAGCCGAGGTTCGACCGAAGTTCACTCGACTGGTACCACCGTTTCTGACATGTAGTCGATGACATCGTCGGCCGAGTAGAACGACTCGCCCGGCCTGACGCGGCTCATGAGGTCACGGACGCCGTCGAAATCCGATCCGGCGGTGACGATGGGAGGTTCTTGCATGTCGGTGGCGGTCCGGTACTGAGGCAGTCCGGCCGTGGCCAGCAGCCCGTTGCACAGGCAGGCCCGGCCCTCGGTGTTCCCTGCCCGGCCGCCCTTGATGTCGCTGTAAGCCTTGAGTGGCTCGGCCGGGCACCGGTAGCCGATCAGGCCGTTGTCGGTCTTGTACGGCACCCGCAGGGCGCCGAGGTCGCACACCCGACGCCGATTCGAGAGCACATCGTCGTCGGAGACAGTTTCCTCCAACTGCACGATGCGAAACGGGAAACCGGTCGGCGACGCTCGCCAATCCGAGCGAACCTCGACGGTGCCGTCGGCCACCTGGGCGACGATCTTGGCCTTCAGGTCGGGAGCGAGCCCGGACTCCTCACAGAACGCGAAGGCGGTTCCCATCTGAATGCCGACCGCTCCTGTTGCAAGGGCCTGCCGCAAACCCCCGGGCGTGCCGTACGAACCCGCCAGCCAGAACGGCAGCCCGATGTCACCCAGCCGCGCCAGGTCGACCTCATCACGCTGGTCGTAAACCGGCTGGCCCAGCTCATCGAGACGCCGGGGACCGCGCGGCGGTGCGTTGTGTCCGCCGGCGGTGGGGGCCTCCACAATGAACCCGTCGGGCGGCTCGGGCAGCGCTGCCAGCCCCTCCGCCAGATCGACCGAGGCGATGATCGCCAGAAAATCCGGTCGTTCGATCGTCGGCGGAGATCCGCGGTGGATATCGACGGGGTCGAACCGCACCTCGACGGCGTCGTCGCCGGAAGTGAGTCCCTGGACCCGCAGCGCCAGATGGGTCGCTTCATGACGGGCCAGCTGGGAGATCATCCACGGCATGTCTTTCGGGTTTCCGGCCCCGACGATGACGTAGTCCACACCTGCCAGCATCGCCCCGTAGACCGAGAAGGGAATCGGCAACTCGATCTTCCGGAGGTAGTTGATGCCGACCGGACCGTCGTGGCCCTCCTTGCCGAGGAACACTTCCACGAAGTTGGCAGCCACCGTCAGTTCCTGGAGAGCCAGGTCGGGGTCGACGGTGAAGGTCCTCACGTTCTTGAACGGTGTCTTGTCCTCTTTGCCGCCGGGCACGAAGTACATGTCGCGGATCCACTCGGCAATATCGCGGAACGGGAAGTGGTCGAGGGCTCGCCGAACGTGCCCACCGGGATCGCCCAATTGGAGCCGGCGGGCCATGACGACTTCGAGGATGGTGCCTGATACGACCCCCAGCTCCCCCCGCCGCGCGACCGCGTTGGCGAGCTGCCACCCGGAGATGGCGACGCCCATCCCGCCCTGGATGATGCTCGGGAGCTTCGTATCACCAGACATGGCTCAATGATCTGCCGTGCTACCTCATATTGGGCAGCGGCAGCGTCCTCTCCTATCGGGTTTCGACCCTCGCTCCGACGCTACTCCGTGTGAGGGTGAATTCTGCACGGGAACTCGCCCACGCAACCGTTTGCCCGCGGTCGGGGCTCCGTGTCCTTCCGCTGAAGCCACTCGGGCGTCGAAACCCCCGCTCAGGGCCGGCGCCCGCCTGGATCGGGCAAGACCGGCATCGTCGGCCCGCGACCGCTCCCCAACAGGGTTGCCCGGCCGATCGACGCCGAGCCGAACCTGTTGCGGACGGCGTCGACCGCATGATCGAGGTCGGGCGACGATCGCTGGTCGAAGGGAATTGCCTGTTGGACCGCGTCGGCCGTCGACAGGTTTGCAATCGTGACACCGAGCAGGGTGAGTCGGCGTCGGGCGATCTCGTCGCGGCGGGCCACGAGCAGGATGTGCGATGCATCGAGGAACGCCGCCGTGGAACCGGTTGCCTCACGCAACGTGTGTGAACGCGTGTCACGAGTCGAATCGCCGAACCGGAACCGCAGGGTGACGGTGCGACCCACGCGATGTCCGTCGCGCAGTCGACGAGAGACGCGGTCGATCAACTCGAGCAGGATCGCCTCGATGTCGCCAAAGGTGCGGGAGCCTCGGCCGAGGGCCCGCTGCGCGCCGATCGACGACCGTCGCTTCCCGGTGACGACCGGTCGCGGATCGCGGTTGAGGGCCAGCGCATGGATGTGGCAAGCCGATCCGGAGCCCAGCATGGCGATCAGAGGACCCTCGCCGACCGCCGCCACCTCGCCGACCGTGGTGATTCCTCTCTGCGCCAACTTCTCGGCGGTCTTCGGCCCGACGCCCCACAGCCGATCGACAGGGAGCGGATGCAGGAACTCGAGCTCCGCCTCGGGCTCGACCACCAGCAGGCCGTCGGGTTTGCCGACCCTGCTCGCCACTTTGGCCAGGAACTTGGTGCGCGCAACGCCAACCGAGATGGCGAGACCGACGTCGGCCGCGACACGACAACGAAGCCGAGTGGCTATCAGCTCCGGCGAGCCGACCAGCCTCTTCAGCCCCGAGACGTCGAGAAACGCCTCGTCGATCGAGATGGGCTCGACCAGCGGAGTGGTGTCGTCGAAGATCTCGAACACGCGACGGCTGGCCTCGCTGTAGGCATTCATTCGGGGCTCGACGACGATGAGGTCCGGACACCGTTCTCGGGC
>JAHEJN010000085.1 GCA_024638845.1 Acidimicrobiales bacterium
CCCAGTTCGAAGCCCTGTTCACCCGGATGTTCGATCAGATCGCAACCGACGACCCTGACGGAATGGACGAACTCGTCGAGCAGCAGATGGTCATCCGGTTCCGCCTCCGGAAGCCGGACGTCGAGCTGTGGATCGACGGGCGATCGAAGCCGGTGCGGACATCGTTCGGCGAACAAGAGCTCGACGCCACGCTGACGGCCGACCTGACTTCGAACTCCATGCACGCGCTGCTGCTCGGAACACTCCCGCTCGGCCGGGCGATGCTGTTCCGCAAGTTGAAGGTCAAAGGGTCCAAGTCCAAGGCGATGAAGCTGGAGAGCCTGCTCCACGCGATGCAGGCGGTCTACCCCGCCCTGACCGACGAGATGCTGCCGGACGCCTGACTCGGCCGGTCCGAACGGCCCCGCCGTGAAAAGCACAGCGGCCCGCACTGCTTGCACAGTGCGGGCCGCAATCGCGATTTCGGAGAGGTCAGTCGAGGGTACGCAGGCGACGGCTGGAGACGACGACCAGTCCACCCGCGGCCATGAGGGTGACCGCAATGACGGCAAGGGTCATCGAGTTGGATCCGGTCTGGGCCAGGTCGGTCTGGGCGGCATCGGTCTCGGCGGGCGCTTCCTCAGCAGGTGCCTCTTCAGCGGCAGCCGCGAGGCCCAGGGCCTCGGCCACCGTCGGGGGAAGCAGCACGTTGTCGATGGCGTGGATGATGCCGTTGCACGCCTGGATGTCGGCCGCTATCACGGTGGCCGGTACCGGGTTACCGCTGACGATGCTGATGGTGTCACCGTCGACCGACACCGACACGTCTTCACCCTGCAAGGTCGGAGCAGAGGCACCGTCGAGCGTGAGCACGACCTCGGCGGGAACCGCGCCGTCGAGCACATGGTACGAGACGATGGTGGTGAGCAGCTCGGGGTCGGCGACGAGGTCGGTGACCTCGAGACCAAGAGCCTCGAGTGCGGCGGCGAAGGCGTCGTCGGTCGGAGCCAGCACCGTCAGTGGACCGGCCTCGCAGTCGCTGATCGTGTCGCCCAGCCCGGCCAGCTCCGCGGCAGTTACCAGCGTGCTGAAGCCGCCGTCGGCGGCCGCGACCTCGGCGATGGATGGGGCATCAGGATCCTGCGCGGTCGCGGGGCCGGCCATGAAGCCAACCAGGGCAGCGACCATCACAACGGCGATCGAGAGCTTGCGGAGTGGTTTGAGCATTGTTGTGTCTTTCTTGGCGACGGATGACATCGACCAGGAGACTACCCACAAAATCGGCCGGCGTGCAGATTCTGGTCTGTTCGCGAGCCGAGCGCCGTCTCGTCGGAGCATGCGAATGTGCGATCATTCGCCATGCCCGATCCGTCACCGGTCGCCGAGCTCCCGTGAAGCTCTTCTCGCACAAGCGGCGGCTGGTGCACCTGGGGCCCTATCCCCTCGAACGTCTCCCCCGCCTCACCGAACCGGCGGGTACACCACCCGGATCCCGGCGCAGACTCCCTCTGCGACCCACCGAAATCACCCCGGAAGGGCCCCGGAGCGCACGCCACGCCTACGGCCTGTACCTCGATCTCTTCGACCGCGCCCGCGCCGGCGAGGTCGCAGCGGTGGCACCGGTGCCCGACGATCCAGCCGAACGAAGCAACCACCTCAAGGCCGGCCTGTACTTCCTCGACGCCGACATGGTCGGCTGCGGACTCGTGCTCGACGACGCCTGGATCGGCGATCGTCTCGACCATCGATACGCCGTGGTCAGCCTCGTCGCCCACACTCGTGAGCTGCGGGGCGCCCACCCCGGTGACGAGTGGATCGACGGCACACGACAGGTGAACGCCGATCTCCGGGCGACCGAGCTCGCCGTCATCACGGCGTCCTACATCCGCCACCTGGGCTTCGATGCCCTCGCCCACACCCCGAATGCCACCGAGCTCGACCTCGATCGCGTCGCCCTGCAAGCCGGCCTCGTCGAGGTGCGCCGCGGAAAGCTGCGGGCTCCGTTCCTCGACCGTGGCTTCGCACTGTCGGTGGTCAGCACGAACCTCGCCATCGCACCCGACGCCCCGCTCGCGCGCCGTACCGTCTTCGACGGGCTCCGGAGCACTCGAAGTGTGGGATGGATGCTCGGCCGGAACGGAACGCGAGCCGGCATCAGCCGACTGAACGGCGGCCATCGCCCCCTCCACATGGGCCGGTACCCCATGGAGAGGATCAAACGGGTCGACGAACCGACCACGCTCATCATCGAGGACGAGGTGCCACGCGTTCCTGTGCGGGCCGGTGGCTTCCCACGAGCCCGCAACGGCGACTTCGGCCCGAAATTCCTCGAAGACGTCAAGGTCTTCGCGTACAAGACACCGCAGGCGCAGTCGTACGTGAGCCAGATCCGCTCGATGGTGCCCCACCAGGACGGCGATGTCGCGCCCGAGGTCGACCCCTCGACGACCGATCCCGATGCCAACACCGATGCCGTCAAGGCGCTTGCGTACCATCTCGGCGGCGACATGGTCGGCGTGTGCGCTGTGCCCCGCTATGCGTGGTACTCGCACAAGGCCGACGGAACCGTCATCGAGCCGTACCACGAGAACGCCGTCGTCATCCTGCTCGATCAGGGGTACGAGACGATGGAGGGGGCCAGCGGCGACGACTGGGTGAGCGGGGCCCAGTCGATGCGCGCCTACATGCGAGGCGCGCAGATCGCCGGGATCCTGTCCGAGCACATCCGCTCGCTCGGTCACAGCGCCCGAAGTCAGACCAACGTCGACTCCGACGTGTTGCACATCCCCCTCGTGCTCCACGCCGGCCTGGGCGAGCTGAGCCGCATCGGCGAACTGGTGCTCAACCCGTTCGTGGGGCCGCGCTTCAAGTCGGTGGTGCTCACCACCGACATGCCGCTCACCCCCGACCGCCATGTCGACTTCGGGCTCCAGGACTTCTGTGGGAAGTGCACCAAGTGCGCCCGCGAGTGTCCATGCGGCGCCATCTCCTTCGGCGACAAGATCATGTTCAACGGGTACGAGATGTGGAAGCCCGACATGGAGAAGTGCACCAAGTATCGCCTCGGCAACCTGAAGGGGGCTGCGTGTGGGCGATGCATGAAGACCTGCCCGTTCAACATCGAAGGCGTGCTCTCGGAGCGGGTGTTCCTGTGGGCGGCCATCACGTTGCCCTTCACCCGCAAGTGGATTGCCCGCCTCGACGACAAGGTGGGCAACGGCTCCATCAACCCGGTCAAGAAGTGGTGGTGGGATCTCGAGTGGCGCAACGGTCGAACCATCGTCCCCGACAAGGGAACCAACGCCCGCGGTCTCGACCTCGACGGCGGCCGCATCGCCGACAAACAGAAGATCGCCATCTACCCCGCCGACGTGAACCCACCGGGCGACCTCATCGGCGTGCCGGTCAAGCTGATTCGCAGGGAGGCGATCGAGCGGGGTCGGCGAGCCGAGACACCAGCGGCCGCACGAAGGCGAGCCGGGCGATGATCGACCCAGACTCCTCCTCCCCCTACGACGTTTCGCGCCAACGGGTGTCGGCGCTGCTCGAGCAGAAGAGCGCATTCGCGACTCCGGGGATCTAGTCGCTCGATCCGGCCGAACGAGGGGTCCGTCGGGTCGCGAGCTCGGCGAGGACTTCCTCGGTGTGTTGGCCGAGCGTCGGCACCGCTCTCGTGGGTGCCGCGTCATCGAAGCCGATGGGCGCAGCGACCGAGCGGTAAGACGGCCCGTCGTGCGGAATGGTGGTGAAGACCCCGGCGGCGGCGGCCTGGGGGTCGGCGGCGGCGTCGGCCAGTGTGCTCACCGGAGCCCACCACACACCGGCCTCGTCGAAGCGGTCGATCCAATACGATCGCGGCCGCGCGTCGAAGTCGGCGTCGAGCAGCGCGATCAGGGCTTCGCTGTTCTTCATGCGCAGCGATGCGGTGGCGTAGTCGGGATGCTCGGCCAGGTCGAGTCGGTCGAGAGCGGTGAGCGTCGGAATCCAGTGACGATCCTGCTCGAGACCGAGCAGCCAGAACCATCGATCGTCGCCGGCGCGGTACGAGTTCACCATCGGCGCGTCGTGGCGCTCGCGGGGCCGGGTGGAGGAGATCCGCTCGAACCAGAGCTGGATGCTCATGTCCCAGCCCATGACCCAGATCCCGGTGCCGAGCAGCGAGACATCGATCACTCGGCCCTTTCCCGTCACCGATCGCTCCTGCACCGCGGCGAGCACGCCGGCCACTGCCGTGATGGCGGTGACGTGGTCGCCGAAACCAGGACGGAAGTTGCCGGGCGCGACCCCCGGCGGCGTCATGGTGTCGGCTGCTCCCGAGCGGGCCCAGAACGCACCGACGTCGTACCCGGCACGATCGCGGTCGGGGCCGACTCGACCGTAACCGGTGATGGCGGCGACCACGAGTCGCTGGTGTCGATCGGTCACCGTCGGGGGGTCGAGCCCGAGCCGTTCCAACGCAGCCGGACGCAGGTTCGTCACGAAGACGTCGGCGGTGGCCAACAGCTCGTGCATGGTCTCGAGCTGGCCCGGATCGGCCAGGTCGAGCACGACGGATCGCTTGCCCCGATTGTCGAGATCGAACGGGGGAACCACGTCGACGTCGACGCCGACGGCGCGGAACAACTGTCGCATCGGGTCTCCTGCGGGTGCCTCGACCTTTATGACGTCGGCGCCGAGGTCGGCCATCACTCCCGCTGCGGCCGGACCGGCGACCCAGATACCCAGCTCGACCACTCGCAGCGATTCCAGCACCGGTTCATCGTGGCCCGCCTGAGGCAGTCGCGCCAGATGACGCGCTCGTCAGGGCGACGAGCAGCGGCCCGCCGCATGCCACCGCCGCACGGCCCTGCAGGGCACAATGGCTCGGTGACCGACATCGGCCGACGCGATCAGCGACTCGATGCCGGCTGACGCCTGGATCACCCTCGCGGTGATCGCCGTCATGGTCGTGGCCTTCGTCACCGAACGGGTGGCACCGCCGGTGGCCATGGCCGGTGCCGTCTGCGGCCTCTATCTGCTCGACGTCATCGACTTCGGCGAGGCGTTCTCGGGTTTCTCGAACTCGGCACCGGTCACCGTGGCGGCGCTCTACGTCGTCGCCGGCGCCGCCGAGTACACGGGCGCCCTCGGCGGCCTCAGCGCTCGCGCCCTGGGCGACGAGCGTCCTCGATCGGAACGGGCGGCCCAGGCCCGCCTGGTGCTGCCGACCGTGGCCGCCTCGGGTTTCGTCGCCAACACTCCCCTCGTGGCCCTGCTCGCGCCCCGCGTCACCGGGTGGGGGCGCCGGCACGGGATCGCTCCTTCCCGTCTGCTGCTGCCGCTTTCCTACGCAGCGGTGCTCGGCGGCATCATCACCGTGCTCGGAACATCGACCAACCTGGTGGTGAACGGCTTCCTCGAGCAGGCCGGCTTCGAGCCGTTCTCGGTGTTCGACATCACCCCTGTGGGACTGCCCATCGCCGTCGTGGGTGCCGCACTGTTGATCGTCGTCGCCCCGGTCTTGTTGCCCGACCGCACTGCGCCGGCCGACGATCTGGCGCGCGTTCGCGAGTACACGGTGGAGATGCTCGTCGACGACGACAGCGCACTCATCGGCCGCACGGTTGCCGAGGCCAATCTGCGCGACCTCGACGGTGTCTTCCTGATCGAGATCGAACGACGCGACCGGGTGATCGCTCCCGTGTCACCCACCGACCTGGTGCGGGCCGGCGACCGATTGATCTTCACCGGCAACATCGACTCGGTGCTCGATCTCCAGAATCTGCCCGGCCTGTCGATGCCCCACGACCGCCATTTCGATGCCAACGACCATCGTGGCCACCGATTCTTCGAAGCAGTGGTCGCCGACAGCGGTCCCCTCGCCGGGCGCAGCCTGAAGCAGTCGAGCTTTCGCGACCGCCATCATGCCGCCGTGGTGGCCGTGCATCGAACCGGAACGCGACTCACCGGCAAACTGGGTGAGATCGTGCTGCGGGGCGGCGACGTGCTGGTCACGGTGGCCGAACCGGGTTTCCGCAACCGCACCCGCGACCTGCCCGACTTCGCGCTCGTGGCCGCCCTCGACGACACGACACCGGTCAGGCGCTACGGCGTGCGAATCGTCGAGGCCACCATCGTCGCACTCATCGCGGTCGCAGGGTCCGGGCTCGTCGAGCTCACCAAGACCGCGGTCGCGGCCGCGCTCTTCCTCGTTGTATCCCGGGTGATCACCCCGTCGGAGGCCCGCCGGTCGATCAACCTCGACGTGATCCTGATGATCGCGTTCAGCTTCGGGCTCGGGAGCGCGGCGGCCGTGAGCGGGCTCGCCACCGAAGCGGCGGACGCATTGGTGCGTGGCTTCGAGCCGATGGGACCGGTGGGCGTGCTTGCCGGCATCATGATCGCCACCCTCCTGGCCACCGAGATGCTGTCGAACAACGCGGCCGCTGCGCTCGTGTTCCCCATCGCGGTTGCGGTGGCCGGCCAGTCCGACGTGGAAGTGCGCAGCCTGGCCCTCGGCATCCTCGTGATGGCATCGTGTTCGTTCCTCACCCCCATCGGCTACCAGACCAACACCATGGTGTGGAGCATGGGCGGCTACCGGTTCACCGACTTCACCCGCCTCGGCGCTCCCATCACCGCTCTCGTGTTCGCCGGAGCACTGGTGATGATCCCGTTGGTCTTCCCGCTCTGACGCCGGCGAGTGTCGACCCAGGGTGCGATCTGCGTAGGGTGAATCGGTGATCGATCACCAGGAACTCGAAGAGGGGACCGACCTGGCCCTCGATTTCGGCAAGCTCGCGAAGATCGGCTCGGCCGGGCACCAGGTGGTGCCGGCGGTGCTGCAAGAAGTCGACACCGGTGAGGTGCTGTTCATCGGCTACGCCAACGAGGAGGCGTTCCGGGCGACCCTGGAGCGGGGCCAGGCGGTGCTGTACTCGACGTCACGAAACGTCCTGTGGCACAAGGGCGCCACGTCGGGCGACACCCTCACCGTGGTCGACGTGCGGGTGAACTGCGAGCAGAACTCCCTGCTCTACCGCGTGCGCCGTGACGGCGCCGGTGCCTGCCACACCCACGACGCAGAGGGAGTGGCCCGCTCGGGCTGCTACTACCGTGTCGTTGCGAGCCCCACCACCTTGCGCTTCGTCGACTGACACCAGGGGAACCCCCATGGGCCGGGATGGCGCCTCTAGCATCGTGGGTCATGGCAGAACCACCGGGCGACGGCGACGCCTCGGAGCTCGACGACCTCGGCCTCGACCTGTTCGGCACGGAGACATCCGACGGCGAGAAGCGGCCGGCCGCGGCACCGACGTCGTACGAGGTGGCCGAGGCCAATCGTCGCCGGCGCCGTCGCCTCGCGCAGTTCGGCAGCATCGCGCTCGTCGTAGTCGTCGCCGTCGTGTTCGGGCTGCAAGTCGGGGGCGGCGGGGGCGACGCACCCACGACCGTCACCACGGGGGACGAGCCTCCACGCTCCTTCGAGCTCGCCGGTCCCACGCCGACTCCCACCCCCGAGCCCACCGCCACGGCGATCCCCCGGCCTGGGCCGCGGCCCTCCCCGACCGGAAAGCCCCGGCCCACGGCTACACCCTCGCCCACCGCCACTCCGACACAGCAGCCCCGGACGGCACCCACGTCGACCCCGAGCCCTGCTCCCCCACCCACGCCGACGCCCTGTGCGATCAGGACCACGGCGATCTCCGGCGTGACTCCGAAGCCCGATCCTTCGCCGACCGCCACCCCGATCCCGCCACCGACGGCCACGCCGATCCCCACACCGACCGCCACCCCGATCCCCACACCGACGGCCACCCCCACACCGACGGCCACCCCCACTGCCGTTCCGCCACCCGTACTGACCCCAGTCCCCGCACCGATTTGTTGACCCGCCCGAGAGACTGCCGGCCGGCCAGGTGACCATGGGCTCACATCATGGGCCCGGCACGCACCAGTCGGCTCGCTCGCGGGTTGCTTCGATGAGCACTGCGTTCGCTTCGTCGCTGCGATCGACCCAGGCCCGGGCCTGTTGCGCAGTGCGCCCATGGGCCACGTGCCGGGCCACCAGCCGGTCTCGTCTCACCGACGGGTCCAGATCGACGTAGGCGATGAGGTCGAGAAGGTCCCGGATCCGCTCCCACGGCCCGTCGAGGAGCAGGTAGTTGCCCTCGACGACGACGATCTCGTGGTCTGGGGTCACCGCCACCCCGGCCGCGATCGGTTCTTCCCGAGCCCGATCGAAGGTCGGTGCATGGATCGTGACGCCTGGCGGGCGTTGCCGAATCCGTGCCAGCAGATGCACGAAGCCACCAGCATCGAAGGTCTGGGGCGCGCCCTTGACGTCGGCCAGCGCGAGATGCTCCAACGTCTGGGAGCTCAGATGGAAGCCGTCCATGCCCACTACGACCGCCCGCGGTCCGAGGTCCTCGGCGACCCGTATCGCCATCGTCGATTTCCCTGAACCGGGCGGCCCGACGAGCCCGACCATCGTCAGACCGGCTCCTGTCGCGGCCGAATCGACGAGGGCAACCAGGTCGTCGAACGTTGTCAACGCGGGCATCGAGCTCATCTCTCTCGATCGTCGACGGCGAGCCTCATGGGTGCGACAGCTGGTACCCCGTACGGGATTCGAACCCGTGTTACCGGCGTGAGAGGCCGGCGTCCTAGGCCGCTAGACGAACGGGGCGCGACGCTCCTGAGGAGCTGTGGACCGCAGCAGCTTAGCCACTGCCGCAGCGTTTGCTCGGGGGGGAGGACTCGAACCCCCAACGACTGGACCAGAACCAGCTGTGTTGCCAATTACACCACCCCCGAATGGGCGGGCCTCGATCCTATCCGGCACCTTCGGTTCGACCACCGGCCTCAGCTGACGTTCGAGAGACGCCGGAACCCGAACACTCGACCGATCGAAACCGCGGCGGTCTCGCGCACCAGCTCGGAGAAAGACGACTCCCCCTCGGTCGGCGAAACGTAGGCCTCGAGGCCGACCGCCTCGGCCACCAGCCGGGACCGGTACGCGTGGTACCCGTCGGTCACGAGCAACACCGACGACAGACCCCTCCCCCGCAACACCGCCTCGGTCGCGGTGAGCTGCTCCCACGTGTTCTTGCCGTCGACGACGACGAGGATGTCGGAGTCGGGTACGCCCAGGCCGCGCAGGAAGTCGTACCCCGCGAACCCCTCGGTGAACCGGTCGCCTTCGAGCTTCGAACCGGTCGTGACCACGACGCCGGCCAGGTCGGCCTGATAGAGGTCGAACGCGTGCCGCAATCGGCGTTCGAAAACCGGCGACGGTGCTCCGTCGTACTGCGCCGCGCCCAGCACGACGATGGCATCGACCTCGCGCTGCTGATCGACGGTGGAACCGCGCCACACCTGCACGAAGGTGACACCCACGTACAGGAGGCCGATGCCCAGCAGCCCGACGAGGCCCCAGGCGATCAACCGGAACCGACGACTGCGCTCCACGGTCAATCCAGACGCGTCCGGGCCGCGACGAGTCGCCGCCGTACCTCACCTCGTGGCAACAAGACGATCGACTCGAAGAGCGGCAACCCGACGGTGCGACCGGCGACCGCGACTCGAATGGGCGCCTGCGCCTTGCCCAGCTTCAGACCGTTGGCCTCGCCGACCTCCGACACCAGCGCGTACATCGCATCGGCGGTCCACTCGACATGATCGAGTCGGGCCAACACGCCGTCGATCATCTCGGGGGCGGCGCGTCCCTCGACCATTGCCTTCCTCCACGAGTCATCGTCGATCGGTGGGTCGGCCAGGAACAGCCAGTCGACGAACGCGGGCACGTCGGCCAGGGTGTGGGCTTTCTCCTGGATCGCGGGAGCAAGCTCGGCGAAGATCTCGGGCACATACGAGTCGGCGGGCCACGGGGCCTCGTTGGTCAGCCAGGGCTCGCACCGCTCGATGAAGTCGTCGACGGGGAGCGCTCGGATGTAGGTGGCGTTGACATGATCGAGCTTCTTCATGTCGAAGAACGCGGGCGCCTTGTGAACGGCCTCGAGGGTGAACAGCTCGATGATCTCGGTCATCGGGCGGATCTCGATGTCGTCGGGAGGGCCCCACCCGAGCAGCGAGAGGTAGTTGGCCATGGCCTCGGGGAGATAGCCGGCACGCTGGAAGTCGGCCAGGGCTACCGCCTGCTTGCGCTTCGAGAGCTTCTTGCGGTCGTCACCCACCAACAGCGGCAGGTGCGCGTATCTCGGCGGTTCGCCGTACCCGAGGGCCGTCCACAGCAGCTGGACCTTCGGGGTGGTGTTGAGCAGATCCTCGCCTCTGATCACATGGGTGATGGCCATGTCGGCGTCGTCGACGGCGTTGGCCACCAGAAAGACCGGTGTGTCGTTGCTCCGCCGGATGACGAAGTCCTCGAGCTCGGCGTGAGCGAAGCTGACGTGGCCACGGATGATGTCGTCGATCACCGTGGAGCCCGAGTCGGGCACCCGGAAGCGAACCACCACGTCAGGGCCATCGGCCACCTGACGATCGCGGCAGAACCCGTCGTAGCCCGCGCGCCCGGCCAGCTCGGCCAGCCGTGCGTCGATCGCGACGCGGGTGCAGTCGCAGAAGTACGCATCTCCCGACGCCAGCAGTCTGGCGATGGCGTCCGCGTAGAGCTGCAGGCGCTGGCTCTGGTAGTAGGGGCCCTCGTCGATGTCGAGACCCAGCCACTGGAGCGGACCGGTGATCGCGTCGTAGAACTCGGGCTGCACCAGCTCGGTGTTCGTGTCTTCGATGCGCAGCACGAAGGTGCCCCCGTGGTGACGCGCGTGAAGCCAGTTGAACAGCGCAGAGCGAGCACTGCCCACATGCAGGAAACCGGTGGGCGCCGGCGCGAACCGAACGCGGGGAGGCGAGCTCACGGAACGGTCGGGAGATCGAGCACCGACTGCCAGTCGCTGGCGTAGGCCGACGCAATGGCACCGTGGGGTTGGTGCAGCACCGAAGCCGGCACGGCATCGGCGATCGCACCGCGCTCGACATAGTGATGAGGCAACGCCACCTCGGCGAACATGGCCTTGCGGGCGGCGATCAGCTCTTCGGGGGGAGTCTCGGTGAGATAGCCCCAGATGCCCAGCGCGGCACGGAGATCGTGAACGACCGGACCCCGGCCGAACAGCGACGCCCGCTTCATGGCCACTGCGGCACACCCGGCAATGACATCGGCTCGGTCTTCGCCCTCGCTGAGCACGATCTCGCCGCGGAGCAGACCGGCCAACTTCAGCAGGTAGCCCTGATCGGGGCCCTGACTGCCGAAGCCAGGGTGGTGACCGTCGGGCAGGCCGATGTTCTCTCCCGGTCGATCGGCGGTCCATGAACCGGCCCGTCGGGGCGGCGACGCGTACGACACTGGATCGTTGGTGCCCGCGGGCACGAAAGGAGGTTGAGCCACAGGCCGAGCCTAGGCGGGCGCTCAGCTCAGCGGGGATGGCATCTGACGAAGAGCCGCGATCCGGTCCTCGATCGGCGGATGCGTGGCCAGGAACCGACGCCAGCCCGGTCGCTCGGCCTCACGTATACCGAAGGCGGCCAATGACTCGGGCATCTCCTGGGGTGCAGGCCCGGCCAGGCGCTCGAGGGCCGACGCCATTGCGTCTCGGGAGGTGAGCTCGGCGCCTCCGGCGTCGGCTCGGAACTCACGGCGACGCGAGAACCATCCGGCAATCATCGAGGCCAGGATGCCGAAGACGATTTGCAGCACGATGACCGTGCCGAAGTAGCCGATGCCACGGCTGCGGCTCTTGAACACCTCCCGGTCGATGAACCCGCCGATGAGCCTCGACAGGAAGATGACGAAGGTGTTGAGCACGCCCTGGAGCAGGGTCATGGTCACCATGTCGCCGTTGGCGACGTGGGCGACCTCGTGGCCGATGACGGCCTCGGCCTCGGCCCGATTCATGGTGCGGAGCAACCCGGTGCTGACCGCAACCATGGAGTTGTCGCGGCGTGCGCCGGTGGCAAATGCGTTGGGCGTCGGGCTGTCGAACACCGCCACCTCGGGCATGCCGATGTCGGCCTGTTGCGCGAACCGGGCGACGGTGCCGACCAGCCACTGCTCGAGCTCGGTGGTGGGCTGTTCGATCACGACCGCGCCGGTCATCTTCTTGGCCGACCACTTGGAGATGGCCAGCGAGATGAAGGCGCCGATGAAGCCGAACAGGGCAGAGAAGACCAGCAGCCCGAGCACACCGTCGAAGGAGATGCCGAGCACACCCTGCAGAAGGGTGAGAGCCACGCCCAACACCAGGATGACGGCGAAGTTGGTGGCGATGAGGAGACCGAAACGTTTCACTGATCCTCCAGGGGACAGTCTTCGAGAATGGTTGAGCCAACACGACGGGGGCGCGACTGATTCCCTCGAATGTACCGCTCCAGTCGAACCGACCGGGTTCGCTCAAGCTTCGCGGCCTCGACGGCGGAGGTCGGTGAATTCGGCCCGCTCCCGCAGGTCGGCCAGATCAGGGTCGGAGTCGAGCACTTCGGGGTCGGGCAAGCCTCGGTCGACGGCGGCGCCGATCCACTCGAG
>JAHEJN010000184.1 GCA_024638845.1 Acidimicrobiales bacterium
GCGGCGGCCCGCCAGGCTTGACGCAGCTTGAGGGTCGGCCCGGTGTGGAGCACGGCGCCGCTGTAGACGCGAGCGCCGAACGCCACGAGACCGGCGATGGCGGCGAGAGTGAGCGCAACGGCGACCAGCGGCTCCCACCAGGCGGTGGCACCCATGGCGATGCGGCTGGGCATCGTCAGTGGCGCAGTAGCCGGGAAGAAGGAGGCCAGTTGGGCGATACCGCTGTCGGGCCGGCCGACCGCGGCGAAGGAAACGAAGTAACCGACCAGTAGCACGGCGATGACCGGTCCGGCGACGGCTTGGGCGTCTTCGGTACGCGACGCGAGCGAGCCGAGCGCGCCGTACACGGTGGCGTAGAGCGCGTAGCCGAGCACGAACCACACCACGACCCAGGCCAGCACGGCGCCGCGCGCGGCGGGGACGTCGACGGAGTCGACCATCGTCAAGGCGGCGAGCGCGGCGAGCGCAGTGACGGCGATCTGGGCGAGTCCGAGCAGCCCGATGCCGATCACCTTGCCGGCCAGCAGATTGCGCGCCGGCATGCGCGCGAGAAGTACCTCGACGACCCGGTTCGCCTTCTCCTCCACGACGCCAGTCAACACGAGGTTGCCGAAGGTGGAGATGGCGATGAACAGCACGACGGTCATGACGAGGACAGCCATCTCGTCGTCGGGGCTGCGCCCCGCGACCGAGCCGAGCTCGACGTTCTCGATCGGCACGGGCGCGACCAGCGCGAGCAGATCGTCGGTGTCGATGCCTGCGGCCGCTGCCCGTTCGCTGACCGCCACCGCCTGGATCGCGCCGGTCAGCACACCAGCAAGCTGCTCGTCGGTTTGGCGTCGCCACTCCAGGCGCTGCGCGTCGACCACGAGCACGTCGAGATCCCCCTGGCGGACGGCCTCCTGCCCGGAGGCCACGCTGTCGAAGCGCTGAACTCGCACTGTGGCACCGGTGACGCTGCTCTGGTCCTCGATCGCGTCGGGGAGCTCAGGCGGCACAGAACCGGCCAAGCCGATGTCGCGGGTGCCGGGGTCGTCGTCGAGCAGCGCGGGCACGAGGATCAGGCCCACCGTGGCGAGGATCATCACGACAAATGACGCGCGGAACGCCCGCGAGCGGCTTCGTTCGCGCATCTCCCGGTCTGCGACGAGCCACATCTGGCTGAGGTCGCTCATGCCGCCACCGCCTGACGGAACAACTCCGAAAGCGTCGGGGGCTCGTACGCGAACGAGACGATCTCGGTGGCGGGCGACGCAGCCTCCACCACGCTCGCCAGGTCGGTGTCGCGGTCGACCCGAAGCCGGGCGTGGCCGTCCTTCGACTCGACGAGCATCACCGACTGCAGCCCCGACCAGTCTGGCGCGGCACCGCGGTAGCGAACGTCCACGAACCGTTGGGGCACGCCGGCCCGCAGCTCGGCCAGATCACCGGCGAGCACGATCCGGCCATGGTCGATGACCACGACGTCTTCGCACAGGTCCTCGACCAGGTCGAGCTGATGACTGGAGAACAACACGGTTGCGCCCGCGGCCCCGATCTCAGCGAGCAGCAGGGCCATGTTGGCGATCGCGATCGGGTCCAGCCCGGAGAACGGCTCGTCGAGCACGAGCAGATCGGGTTCGTTGATGAGCGCAGCGATCAGCTGCACGCGCTGCTGGTTGCCGTGCGAGAGCGCATCGAGACGGTCACCCGTCCGGTCGGCGAGGCCGAGCCGCTCCAGCCAGGCGTCCACGCTGCGACCCGCCTCCGCACCCGTCCGCCCGCACAGGCGGCCCAGGTAAACCAGTTGGTCCCGCACCCTCATGCGCGGGTACAGGCCCCGCTCCTCGGGCATGTATCCGAAACCCGCCCGCTCCGCTGCCCCGATCGACGCTCCGCGCCACCGCACGGCACCAGTGTCCAACTCCACCAGCCCGAACACCGCCCGCATCGCCGTCGTCTTCCCCGCGCCATTCGGGCCCACGAATCCGGTCAACCGCCCAGGCCGGGCCGCGAACGAGCACCCGTCGAGCGCACTCACCGAACCGTAGCGCTTGGCTGCACCATCGAACTCGAGCATGTCGTCACCTCCCCGAGGCCGTCGGGCACGGGAACCCATGGCGATCCTACGATTCGTGTGCCGCACGACCGGGCGATTCCGGAGCACGGTGACGCCGTGCCGAATCGACTATCTCCCCGGCCACGGCACGACACCAGGGACCTATGCCACAATTTCCGCCCATCGGTTCCCGTGGGCCGAGGCCGGTGTGCTCATCGTCGCTCAGTGCTCAGTCGTAAGCGGGGAAACGAAGCCGGATGGCTTGACTGCGACGACCGAGCACTGCGGCCCGATGAAGAAGAGCTCACCTTCGGGCGACCAGGTCGGCACGAAGTCGCGTCCGGGTGAGCCGCCGACCTCGGAGGGTTCCCGCGGCCGCGACGCTCGTGTCAGGCAGCCGGGGTGAGGCGTCGTTCGTAGTCGTCGGCCAGCGAACGGAGCTGCGCCGCAGCAGCCCCCGGCTCCGACCCGACGAACGTGGGGCCGTGCATCAGCGCCAGCCGGGTGGGAGCGAGGTCGGCGAGTCGCCGAATGGTCGGCGCGGTGAGGGGTGTCAGCGACGTCGCTCCGAATACGTCCTCCGCCGCCGCTGCCGGGCCGACGAGATCGTCGTCGGTGGTCGCAGGTGCATCGCCGATCGCGGTGAACAGGTCGCCGCAGAACAAGGTACCGGTCGTCTCTTCGTAGAGCGCCCTCGCATCCCAGCCGTGGGGGACGTGGGGGGTGTCGATGTGGCGGACGCGCTTGCCGCCGAGTTCGAGCACCTCACCATCCGACAGCACCCGCGGCGGGCGATCGGCCAGATCGTCGAGCGACACCATCGCGCCGAGCGCGCCGTGGGCGACCTGAGCCCGGGGGGCGAGAGCGAGCCAGTCGTTCATCGACCCACTCTCGTCGGCCTCGAGGTGGCCGAACGCGATCCAGCGCAGCGTGGTCGGATCGATGACCCGGCTGACTGCGTCCTGCACCAGCGGGAACATCCGTCGGTGCCCGGTGTGGTAGAGGAGCGGCTCGTCGGCCTCGATCAGGAACTGGCAGAAGGGGATGCCGGCGTCGGGCACGAAGGTGGCGAACCGGTGGATGCCGTCGGCTATCTCGGCGTGGGTTGTCTTCATCTCGGTGGTTCCTCCTGGAAGGAGTTGTCGGCTGGTCGTGGTCCTCAGAACGGGACCTGGGTCGCGAGCAGCTCGTGGCTCGGCTCGGCTCGGCCCGACAGCATGCGGCAGAACTCGATGGCGTCGACCTCGACGCGTGGTC
>JAHEJN010000185.1 GCA_024638845.1 Acidimicrobiales bacterium
GTCCGCTGCGAGAATGCGGTCGTCGTAGAGGGCGGGCGCAACATCATCATCTGACCGCGGTGGGGTTGGGTCAGATGATTCAGGGTCTGTCTCGGGCACGGTGTCTTCAGTTCCGCCAGCAATTTCCGCCTCTGTCTCGGCTTCCGAGGCTGGCGCGGGTTCCGTTGTCGTGGTCGACGCGGTTTCGGACGAGGCGTCGGAGCACGCTGCTAGCGACAGCAGGGCCGTGAGCAGGACGACCAACGCTCGAGCGCGGCGTCGAGGCACCCTCGTCGGAGGGCTGGTGGTCGTGGGCACGATGGCGAACTGTCGGGAGTGGCGTCTCACGTTTCGATGCGTGCGTTTCATGGACGACATCGTCTGGTGAGAACCTCAGGCCCGTATCAATGGAACCTTGAGGCTTGCTGGAAATCTGGATCGGTTGCTCCGCACGTTCAGGAAATCTCCAGCTTTCGTCGAGACGGCTAGCAGGTTCGTGTGTGACTCTGATGGGATGAATGCAGGATCCGCATCGGCCACGAAGGTCTTGGTGGTCGACGACGAGGAGAACATCTCGTTCCTCGTGTCGTCCGCGTTGCGCGTCGAGGGATTCGATGTCGCCACCGCAAGTTCCGGTCGCACGGCGCTCAGCGAGGCCGAGCGGCGGCGACCCGATGTCATCGTCCTCGACGTGATGCTCGGTGACATGGACGGGTTCGAGGTGCTCCGGCGGCTGCGCGCCAGCGGGATTGTGGCGCCAGTGCTGTTCTTGACCGCTCGACATGACACCGAGGACCGAGTGCGCGGTCTGACTGCGGGCGGCGATGACTACATCGTGAAACCGTTCGCGCTCGAGGAGTTGGTGGCGCGGGTCCACGTTGCGCTTCGTCGGAGCGGCGGTGCAGCCTCGACGAGCAGTCGGATGCAGGTCGGAGATCTCGTTCTTGACGATGACGCCCACCGCGTCTGGCGAGGCGACGACGAGGCGGCTCTGTCGGCGACCGAGTTCAAGTTGCTGCGCTGTTTGATGTCGAACGCCGGGCGCGTGGTCAGCCGCGGTCAGATCCTCGATCATGTGTGGCGCTACGACTTCGACGGTGAATCAGCCATCATCGAGTCCTTCGTCAGCAACCTTCGCAAGAAGGTCGACCACCGCGATCCGAAGCTCATTCACACAATTCGCGGCGTTGGTTACAGCATTCGAGAACCCTCGTGACACTGCGCACCCGACTCCTCGGGGGCGTGTTCGGCGTCGCCATCGTGCTTGCCCTGGTCGGAGTCTTCGTCGCGGTGACCCAGCGCAACCACTTCTACGACCAGCTCGACCGTCAACTCGAAGCAATCGAAGAGGTCGTCAGCCAGGTCGCCGACCGGCCACCTGTCGAACGCCCGAGCGACGGCGGTTCGATCGTGGGCAACGCCTACATCGGCGTCATCTCACCTGACGGCACCCTGTTTCCGATTGCGACACCGATCGACGACCCCGATCTCGTGCCGGCCGTCCCGGACGGCCAAGACCTCGACAGTCCCACCACGCTTGGCACGGTGTCCGGCGACGCTGACCACGTTCGCGCATCGACCATCGTCGCCACCGGTCAGCTCGTGCTCATCGCCCTGCCGACCACCGACGCCGACGAGTCGCTCCGGTCGCTCGTCATCGCCGAGGCAACCGCAGGTGCGATCATCCTGCTTGCGCTGGCCCTCTTCGTGTGGTGGATGATCCGGCACGGTCTCCGACCGATCCGCACCATGACCGAAGCGGCAGACGCCATCACCGCAGGCGCCGTCGATCGCCGGGTCGAACAGCCGACTGGCCGGACCGAAGCCGCCCGACTCGGACGCGCACTGAACCTGATGATCGACAGGGCCCAGGAGGCCGAGGCACAACGAGCTCGTTTCACCGCCGACGTCAGCCACGAACTCCGAACTCCGCTCACCACGCTGCAGGGGTACGCGGCGCTGTACCAGCAAGGTGCACTCGAAGAACCGGGAACACTCGACGACGCCATGCAGCGAATCGGTGGCGAGGCCGGTCGCATGAAGCGCATCGTCGAGCAACTTCTGACGCTGTCCGACCTCGACGAACATCGACCGCCCGCCGTCGACGCAATTGTCATGAGCGAGCTCCTCAACGACATCGCGGCAGACATACGCGCCGCCCAGCCCGACCGTGTCGTCACCGTCATCACCGATGGCGATGTCATTGCACATGCGGACGGTGACCAACTCTTCCAAGCTCTCACGGCTCTGGCGGCCAACGCGTTGCGATACACGCCAGTGGACACGCCCCTCGAACTTCACGCCACCGCCATCGACAACGGCGTCCGAATCGCGGTCCAAGACCACGGACCCGGAATCCCAGCAACTGACGTTCCGCATGTCTTCGAACGCTTCTATCGAAGCGACAAGGGCCGAACCCGGTCAGCAGGTGGTAACGGACTCGGACTCGCGATCGTTGCAGCGATTATTGAGGCGCACGACGGCAAGCGCGGCGTGGACCCCACACCCGGCGGAGGTGCGACGTTCTGGATTGAACTCCCGAGCGGTGATAACCGGTGACGTTGTCCCTGACCGTTGACGTTGCGAGCGCCCATCCGGGGGCGCAATGCGATGGGCATGACGGACGTCTGGTGTAACTGGCCCCACCTCGGCGATCTTTGATCCGCCGCTCGAACGATCCCACCCGCCCATACTGTGCAGCCGGCAAACAGCCCAGACCGCCCATAGCCGGCATTACGCGAACGGCGAGGTGCTCGATAACGCCGGCGGTCAGCTGCTCTGTTCGTCGAGGGCTGTCTCGATCTCCGTGACTGCGGTGGCGGCACGCCAGAGCTGATCCTCGGGGCTTGTGCCGCGTCGGTTGGCTCGCCGCCATTCCTGGTCCCAGTAGTGATCGAGGATCGACCGCAGATGCGCCTTCGCCACGGCGAGCTCGATGCCGAGCTGGTCGAGCAGCTCGGCTCGCTCTGGTTCGACGACCATTGGCGGACGCTGCGTGCGGAGCGCGTCAATCACCTCGTCGTCGAGGCCGCTGGTGGCCGACCAGAACCTCGCGACTCGCCGGTCGCGGTAGCTCCACGGCGGCCAGGCGGTCGGACGGTAGCTCCACCACAGCGGTCGCTTGCCGAGCCGAAGTTGGTCGCCGATCCACTCCGCAGCCGGGTGGACGGCAAGCCAGGGCAGCTCGGCGGGTGGGAGGTCGATCATCAGCATGACCGAACCGTGCTCGAGCTCGTCGACCGGTTCGAGCAGCGCGCCGGTGACCCACACCTCCTGGAGCGGCCAACCGATCTCGGTCTCGCGGAACCGCAATC
>JAHEJN010000186.1 GCA_024638845.1 Acidimicrobiales bacterium
TCCCTCCGAGCGCGCTTAGCTCTCCATCGCTCACACGATCCCATCACTGGGCGAGATCGCGACGGTCAGCGACGCGCTGCGTGGCATGCTCGTCAGTCCGATTGCTGCTGCGGTCGTCAAGTTCGTGATGTTCGGCGACGGACTCACCCTGGTCCGGCTGCGACTCGGAAGCCGAGGTTGCCCGTCGACGAATCAGGGGTGTTCGAGCTGCGGGCGCTGACCCGATAACGATGACAGTACGAGTCATGGCACAGATACGAGCCACCCCGCATCACCTTGGCTTCGCCGCTCGGCGGACCGTGCGGATCGTGCCTCGGGCCATCGAGGTGAAAGTCCGAGTGGAACCAGTCGTCGCACCACTCCCACACATTGCCAGCCATGTTGTGCAGGCCGAACCCGTTGGCCGGGAAGGCATCAACGGGCGCCGTGCCGACGTACCCGTCTTCGGCGGTGTTCTCGATGGGAAAGCTGCCCTCGAAGATGTTGCACATGATCTGGCCGTCTGGCATCAGCTCGTCGCCCCACACGAACCGCTTCTGCACCAGACCCCCGCGGGCAGCCATCTCCCACTCGGCTTCGCTCGGGAGCCGAACGCAGGCCCAGCGGCAGTACGCCTTGGCGTCCTTCCAGCTGACGTGCACGACGGGGTGGTCGGCGAGACCGCCGAGATCCGACTGCGGACCGGCCGGCTGTGTCCATTTGGCGCCGAACACCTGCCGCCACCACGGCGTCGCCGCCACCCCCCTGGTGTCCGGGAAGTCATCCGGGAGGAACAGGTGGAACACGAACGACCAGCCGTATTGCTCGGCCTCGGTGCGGTAACCGGTGTCGTCGACGAATGATCGGAACTGTGTGTTGGTGACCGAGTACTTGCTGATCCGGAACGGACTAAGCATGATTTCGCGGGCCGGGCCCTCACCATCGCCTCGATACCTGAACGGTTCGTCGGTGCCCATCACGAACGTGCCGCCGGGAAGCTCGACGAAATCGCCGTCGTGGATCCCATCGCTCGCTCCCGACATCGGGTCGACTGCCGGTAAGGACGTCGCGCCGCGGTCGGGATCAGCCGGATCTTCGTCTCGTCGGGGCGCGCAGCACCCGTCGCCTGCCGATGTCACGTCCGTCGGCTCATTGGCGCGCCATCAGGCGACGAAGCGTGAGCTCGTCGTCCTCGATGAGGTCGCCGGTCACGTCGTACGTGACGGAATAGATCACACCGGTGAATGCAAAAGGTCGTTGATCGATTTCGGGGCAGACCGGCGCGCCCGGCGCCTCACCGATCATCAGCGGTGACGTGAGGCCGAGAGACAGCGGTGTGGTCACCGGGATGTCGGCGCTCGCGACCAAGCGCTCGTCGAAGTACAACTGGGCCCGGCCGGGTGTCCCCTTGCCGTTGGCGAAGTCGGGTGGACCGGTGACCTCGAACTCGAATCGCAGCTGGTGACGACCCGAGGGCACATCCTCGCTCGAGACCACCGTAAGGTAGTCGCGCGCGACATAGTTGTGCACCCATATGAGCCTGTCGTCCTTGATGTACAGCCCGTAGCCCCCGTCGGTCCCGCCGTGCACGACGATCATCCCGTCGGCACCACCCTCGGGGATCTCGACGTCGGCGACGATCGTATGCGACCGGTTGAGGACGACCGCCGCTGCGTTCGTCGGAATGCCCTGCGTACCCGGGTAGTACACGTACCGGTCGCGGTTCGGTGACAACTGTGGTCGCTGTTCGGCGAAGCGCGCCGTTCCTCGGCCGTCGACCGGGAGGACGTTGTACTTGCCGGCCTCGACGTACCACATCCCGATCAGCGCGATCAGGCGATCCCGGTGTTCGGCCGCGACGTCGTGGTTCTCGGCGAAGTCCTCGGCAACGTGATACAGCTCCCAGTGCTCGGCGTCGAGTTCGGTCAGCTTGTCCTTCGAGATCGGATCGCCGAACTTGCCGCCGGACTCGGTGAACGACGCCCCGGGCCACGGACAGACCGCCCGCCATCCGTCGTGATAGATCGAACGGTGGCCCATCATCTCGAAGTACTGGGTGTTACGCCGCGACGTCGCACCGGAGTCGTTGAACGTGTGAGCGAGACTCACACCCTCGATCGGCGCTTGGGTCACCCCCTTGACCGACTGTGGCGGTTCAATCCCTGCCGCCTCGAGAATGGTGGGCACCATGTCGATCGCGTGGGCGTACTGCTCTCGCACTTCGCCCTTGGCGCTGACACCGTCGGGCCAGTGCACGATGAATGGATCGGAGATGCCGCCTCGATACGTCTCACGCTTCCATCGCCGGAACGGGGTGTTGCCGGCGAACGTCCATCCCCAGGCGTAGTGGTTGAACGTCGTCGGGCCGCCGAGTTCGTCGATCGCGGCGAGATTCTCCTCGAGCGACTCGGGCACGTTGTTGAAGAAGAGGTTCTCGTTCACCGAACC
Organism: Acidimicrobiales bacterium; assembly: GCA_024638845.1. Taxonomy (GTDB): domain Bacteria; phylum Actinomycetota; class Acidimicrobiia; order Acidimicrobiales; family JAHEJN01; genus JAHEJN01. The sequence continues at coordinate 2,428 of JAHEJN010000186.1, forward strand.
TTGCGGCCCACCCTCGGAACTCGCCCCGTTGTCGGAGATCACCATCACGATCGTGTTGTCGAGCTCACCGAGCTGCTGTAAGTGATCGATCAAGCGGCCGATGTGGTGATCGGTGTGCTCGAGGAACCCCGCAAAGACCTCCATCATCCGCGAGTAGAGCTTCTTCTCGTCGGCCCCGAGCGTGTCCCAATCGGGCACGTCGGGGTCGTGACGCGACAGCTCCGCGTCGGCGGGGACGATGCCGAGTTCCTTCTGCCGGGCGAAGGCCGCCTGCCGATACGCGCCCCATCCGTCGTCGAAGGCACCGGCATACCTGTCGGACCACTCCTTGGCCACGTGATGCGGTGCATGCATCGCCCCCGTACAGAAGTACATGAAGAACGGCTTGTCCGGCGCGACCTGCTTGGAGTCCGTGATGAACGAGATCGCCTTGTCGACCAGATCCTCCGTGACGTGGTAGCCGTCCTCGGGACGTGACGGCGGCTCGACCGTATGGTTGTCATAGACCAGCTCGGGGTAGTACTGGTGCGTCTCACCGCCCAAGAACCCGTAGTAGCGCTCGAACCCGCGACCGAGCGGCCAGCGATCGTAGGGACCGGCCGCCGAGATCTGATCGGCCGGCGTCAGGTGCCACTTGCCGATCGCATAGGTGTTGTAACCGTGATCGAGCAGCATCTCGGACAGGAACCCGTTCTCGAACGGGATGTTGCCGTTCGACCCGGGATATCCCGTCGATGCTTCGGTGATGCAGGCCATTCCGTTCGAATGATGATTGCGGCCGGTGAGGATGCACGTGCGCGTCGGCGAGCACAGCGCCGTGGTGTGCATGTTGTTGTACCGCAGGCCGTTGTCGGCCAACCGATC
>JAHEJN010000187.1 GCA_024638845.1 Acidimicrobiales bacterium
GATGGCCGAGCCGGGAGGACGTGACCTCGGCGACGCGAGTGGCGAGCGCGGCCGGATCGAGGTCGGCCATCTCGGCCTGGAACGCGCCCAACCGGTCGAACGGTGGCGGGTCGTCGGGAGCCGGAGCCCAGCCGTCGAGGACGTGCTCCACGCCGATCACGTGGGAGAGCACACCGCGCACGTCCCAGTCGGGACACAGTGAGGGAATCGCGAGCTCTTCGGTGGTGAGGCGACCGCACAGCTCGTCGTAGTGTGCGTACATCTCCTCGTGGGCGGCGACATAGTCCGCCATCGTCGGGGTGGTCATCGGGCGGGCTTCTCCCTGCTCTCCCAGTCACGGGCTTCGAGGTACGGGCGGAACACATCGGCGATGGTGGCCATGTCGCCGTCGGTCTTCGGGGTCTTCAGCTCGTAGAGGTGCGGCACCTTGCTGTAGGCGACCGTGAGCTCCCACAGGTCGAGCGCCGCCTGCCCGGTCGGCGCCGGCGCGACGACCGGGCCGTACACCTCACGGCCGTCGTCGAAGACGAGCGTGGGCACGCCGAATCCACCGTTGGCGACAATCGCGTCGTGGTCGATGCGGACGTCGTCGTGCGTCGTGGGGTCATCGATGGCCGCCCGCACGACGCCCGGGTCGAGCCCGAGCCCGGCGCAGATCTCCTCGGCCACCTCGGGCCGGTGCGGCTTGCGGCCGTCTTCGTGCAGCGCCCGGCCCGCCGCCTCGTAGAAGCGGTCGCAGTCGTCCATCGAGCCCCGCCGCAAGAGCGCGGCCACGCGCATCATGCCCCAGCCGTAGGACCACTCCCGTTCCCACGGGTGCTTCTTGCCCTCCTCGCGGTTGATCTCCTCGAGCGAGAAGAACCGCCAGTCGATGTCGAGAGGCACGGTTGCGCGCACCTCGCGGATCCACTTCGACGTCTGATACGCCCATGGGCACATCACGTCGAAGTGGAACCCGAGGCGAGTGGGGACAGCAGCGTCGGTGCTTTGATCAGACATGCGATGCTCCAGTGAGACGTTGGTGGAGGCGATTCATTCCGCCGATCCAGCGGTCGTAGTCGGCGGTCTTGCGGCGCATGTACTCGAGCACCTCGGGATGGGGCAGGATCAGGAAGCGTTCGTCGGCGAGCCCCTCGATCACGAAGTCAGCCAGACGTTCGGGTTCCATCAGGCCATCGCCGGCGGCTGCGGCGGTGGCGGCCGAGTCGCCAGTCATCCCGGTGCGCACCGCCTGGGGGCAGAGCATCGAGACGCGGATTCCCTGGTGTTGGTGGGTGAGAGCGAGCCATTCACCGAAGCCGACCGCCGCGTGCTTGCTGACGCCGTAGGCCGCACCGCCGATCTGGTTGAGCAGCCCGGCCGCGGACGCCGTGTTCAAGAAGTAGCCACCGCCTCGCTCGATCATGCGCGGCACGAGATGGCGCGCCGCGTAGACGTGGGACATCACGTTGACATCCCAGCTCTTCTGCCACTCCTCGTTCGGAGCGTCGAGGTCCATCCCCATGCCGATGCCGGCGTTGGAACAGAAGAGATCGATGGCGCCCACCTGAGCTTCGGTGGTCTCGATGACGTTGGCGATGTCGGCTTCGACCGAGACGTCAGCGGCGAGCGCGATGCCCCCGATTTCGGCTGCGGTCGCCTCGGCGCCCTCCGTATCGAGATCGACCGAAACGACCGAACGCGCGCCCTCGGCGTCGAAGCGACGGGCCAGCGCCCGCCCGATGCCGCTGGCCGCGCCGGTGACGACGATGACCTTGTCTCTGACTTCCATGCTTGCTCTCTCTCCGTTGGGCCGCGGCGCGGGCTGCTGGTCAGGTGATGGTGGTTCCACCGTCGACCACGAAGGTCTGGCCGGTGCAATAGCTCGACGCCTTCGAGGCGAGGAACACGGCGATCCCACCCAGTTCCTCGGGTTCACCGATGCGCCGCAACGGCGTCGTTGCGGTTGCACCTTTGAGGGTCTTGGGGTCCTCCCAGAGGGCGCGTGCGAAGTCGGTGCGGATCAGTCCCGGTGCGATCGCGTTCACCCGCACGTTCTTGGGCCCGTACTCAGCAGCGAGGTTGCGCACGAGTTGCATGTCGGCGGCCTTGGAGATCGCGTACGCGCCGATCACCGCGCTCGACCGCAGACCACCCATGCTCGACACGACGATGATCGAGCCGTCCTCCCGCTCGACCATCTCGGGCAACACCATGTTGCACAGCCAGTGATTGCTCTTGATGTTCGAGGACATGATCTTGTCGAAGGCCGAGTCGGGGATGTCCATCGAGGAGCCGTAGAACGGATTGACCGCGGCGTTGCAGACCAGGATGTCGATGCGGCCCCACGCCTCACGCGTCTGGTCGACCAGGGCTTGGAGGGCGTCCTTGTCGCCGATGTTCGCGGGGATCGCGATCGCTTCACCCGGCCCATCCGCGCACGCGGCGTTGATCTCGGCGGCAACGGCATCGCACGGCTCGGGCTTTCGGCTCGAGATGACGACCTTTGCGCCGTGGGCCGCGAGGTCATGGGCGATCGCCCGGCCGATACCGCGCGACGACCCAGTGATGATCGCGACCTTGCCGGTGAGGTCGAAGAGTTCGCTCGTGACCGGCATGGGTCAAGCCTCTTTCGTAGCTGTTGCGGAGCGTTCCGCCACGAGCCGCAGCATCTCGCGGGCGACCATGGGCGAGGCGTTCTGGTTCTGGCCCGTGACGAGATTGCCGTCGACCACCCAGTAGTTGGCGAAAATGTCCCGGAACCGGGCCTCGCTCTCGAAGTCGGCGCCGAGCTTGCGGAGCTCGGTTTCCGGGTGGTGGGGGGTGCTGTCGATGCCGAGCTCGTTCACCTGTTTGTCGGTGACCGCGGTGACTCGCCGGCCTTCGACCAGCGGGGAGCCGTCTGCCGCCTTGGCCTTCAGCAGCCCGAGCGGGCCGTGGCACACACCGCCGATCACCCGATCGCGCTCGTTGGCGACGGTGATCTGGCGCCCGAGCTCCTCGGAGAAGCCCAGATCGAACGCCGCACCCCACCCACCGGCGAGGAACACGATGTCGTAGTCGGCCATGTCGAGGTCACCGATCGCCAACGAATCGGTGACCTTCGCCTTGAGCTCGTCATCGGCCAGGAAGCGGTCGCACGCCTCGGTCCGTACGGGCGCAACATGCAGACTGCGGTCGAAGGGAATGATGCCACCCTTCGGGCTGGCCACGTCGACGTCCATGCCGGCATCGAGGAACTCGTAGTAAGCCACCGTCAACTCGCTCGGAAAGACACCCGTCGCCTTGCCGACGTCGAGGACGCCGTGGTT
>JAHEJN010000188.1 GCA_024638845.1 Acidimicrobiales bacterium
GTCTGCCCTCGGCCGAGAGGTGCGACGACGTGTCGATGAGGTGACCCGGATCGATCTCGCCGAGCGGGAAGGGATAGTCGGATCCCATGATGATCCGGTCCTCGCCCATGACCGACAGCAGCAGCCCGAGTGCTTCGTCGCTGAACACCGCCGAGTCGACGCTGAACCGGTTGGCGTAGGTCGAGGGTGGATGCGGGCAGTCGGCGCGCACGAGATCACGGCGATGCCAGGCGTTGTCGACCCTGCCGATCTGGGCCGCGAAGTTCCCGCCGCCGTGGGCGAAGCAGATCTTGAGCTGCTCGGGCAGCCGTTCGAAGGCCCCCGACAGCACGAGCGAGAGAATGGCCAGATGGGTCTCGGCCGGCATGCCGACGAGCCACGCCAGCATGTATTTGGGCATCCGCTCGGTGGCCATGGTGTCCCACGGGTGCACCAGCACGGGAATCGACTCGTCGGCGCAGAAGTGGAGGAAGCGGATGATCTCGGGGTCGTCGAGATTGCGGCCGCACACGTGATTGCCGAGGTGCACGCCCACGTGGCCCGTCGCCATCGCCCGCTGCACCTCGGCACACGCCCGATCGACGTCCTGGAGCGGTACCTGACACATCGACTGCAGCCGCACCGGATCGTGGGCACACATGTCACGAGCCATGTCGTTGATCTGCGCCGCCCAGTCCATGGCGATCGACGGCTCGGCGTCGTAGGCGAACAACATCGGTGTGGGTGACATCACCTGGACGGCAACTCCGATCTCGTCCATGTGGGCGAGGCGGGCGGCGGCGTCCCACAGCGGTGCCTGCACCGGCCGGTACTCGCGGTCGCCCGACATCATGAAGCCAGTGCCATCGCCGTCGTCGCGCAGCCACGGCGTTGCGGGTACGCCCAGCAGCTCACCCTGTCTCCGCGTGAGCTTGGGGTAGAAGTGCGCGTGCATGTCGACCCGCGGTGCCCGCGTCGCCGATTCGGTGACACTCACGACGACGAGGCCTCTGTGTCGGACGACTTCAGCTTGCCGGGATGCACCGTGCCGCAGTGTGGACATGTGCGGGCGTCGACGTCGGCGTGGAAGGCGTCGAACAGCGGCGGCAGATCCTTGTCGATGGCCTGGAGCTGCACCTCGACCCGGTGGACCAGCTTCGAGCAGTTCGCACACGCCCACTCGAAGCCGTCGAGCTCACCGGGCTGGCGGGCGTACTCGACGACCAGGCCGATGCTGTCGGGGTCGGGCCGTTGGGGCGAGTGCCGCAATCGGGGTGGGAGGAGGTAGACGTCGCCCTCACGGATCACCATGTCGTGGGGAGGTGTGCCCGGCTCGGACCAGATCCGGAGGTTCATGTCGCCCTTGATCTGGTAGAAGAACTCCTCGCGCGGATCGTCGTGGAAGTCGTTCCGTTGATTGCCCCCGCCGACGATCATGACGATCATGTCAGCATCGACCCAGATCTGCTTGTTCGCCACCGGTGGACGGAGCTCGTCGCGGTGTTCGTCGATCCACGCCTGGAGGCTGAAGGGCCTCCGGGCAGCAGCGTGGTCCGAAGGATGATCGGTCATGGCGGGCTCTCTCTCAGGACGGTGGTGGCTCTCAGAACGGCGGTGGCTTTGATCTCGATGAGGATGTGGGGGTGGGGCAGCTGGTGGACGGCGACGGTTGTTCTGGCCGGCGCCTGCGCGGTCGGCGCGAAGAACTCGGCCCACGCCCGGTTGTAGCCGCCGAAGTCGTTCATGTTCACCAGGAATACGGTGGCGTCGATCAGGTCGGAACGGTCCAACCCGACGGTGCCGAGAATCCGTTCCATGTTCTCGAGCACGGCAGTCGTCTGCGATGCGATGTCGAGAGCAGTCGTGCCCATGGCGTCGACCTCGGCACCCGCGAAGGTGTTGTCGGGCCGTCGAGAACTGGTACCGGAGACGAAGGCGAAGCCGTTCGCCACCCGAACGTGAGGGAAAGCTCCGCGGGGCGTGACGAGCTCGGCTGGGGTGCTGCCAGCGCTGCGCTCGGGCTCAGACATGTTCTCTGTCCGATCGGGCATCGAGCTTGGTGTGCAACACGCGCAGGCCGTCGAGCAGGCGGGAGAGATCTCCTGCACCGCACTGGTCGAGCACCTCGAGCTCGAGCCGGCGAGCCTCGGCGATCAGGGTCTCGGCCAGCTCGCTGCCTTCTCTGGTCAACGACACGAACCGCTGGCGTTTGTCCTCGATGCCGCGGAATCGCTGCACCAGACCTCGCTTCTCCAGGCGGGCCACTGCGTGGGTCACCGTCGGCTGGGGTGACAGCGCCGTCGTCGTGAGGTCCTGGACCGACAACGATCCCCGCTCGCGCAGAACGGCGATCACCCGCCATTCCGATCGTTGCACACCACGATCGGCGAGCACGTCGTAGAACCCGGCCGAGAGCGCCTGGTCGGTCTGCCGAAGGAGATACGGCAGGTAGGAGTCGAGGAAATCGCCGGTCAGCGCAGGCACATTCCGAAACTATATTCATTCGAATGGACTGTCAACGAGCCTCGCCTACGCCCCGGCGCGCGCCTCGGCCGCCGATTCCGAGCGGATACGAGCGGGAACGGGAAGCTGATCGGAGTAGCGCGCCGCCAGCGGGCCGATGACTGCGGTGATCAGAACGAACCCGGCAGCCAACGCTCCGAGCTGCGGCCCGTCGGCCAGGTCGGCGCCGAGGGCGGCGATCACGATCGAGAACTCGCCCCGGGCGATGAGCACCGTGCCGGCCCGCAACCGGCCCTGTTCGCCGACGCCGAGCCGCCGGGCCGCGTACCAACCAGTCGCGACCTTCGTTGCAATCGATACGGCCGCCAGCAGTGTCGCCCACCCGGCCACGTCAACGAGGTCACCCGGGTCGATCTGGAAGGAGAAGAACAGGAAGAAGGTGGCGGCGAAGAGGTCGCGCAACGGGGAGATGAGCTCCATCGCCCGCTCCTCGGTGCGGCCCGAAAGGGCCAAACCGACGAGAAACGCACCGACGGCACCCGAGACGTCGAGTTGCTGAGCGACACCGGCGACCAGCAGGGTGATGCCGAAGACGGCGAGCAGCAGCGATTCGTCGGATCCCCCGGCAAGGGTGTCGCTCAAGCGAGCCCCGTAACGCAGAGCGGCGAGCAAGATGACCGTGACCGCCACCAAGGCGATGCCGACGCTGGCCAACGTCTCGCCCAGCGTGCCACCCACGATGAGGGCGGCAACGACGGGAAGGTAGACCGCCATCGCGAGGTCTTCGATCACCAGCAGGTTCAACACCGCCGGAGTCTCCC
>JAHEJN010000086.1:0-9108 GCA_024638845.1 Acidimicrobiales bacterium
GGCACATACGCGCTCGGGGAGGTGCAAGAGAATCCCGCCCTCAGAACTCGCGCGTCGGATGTCACCGAACGCCCTGTCTGAGGCGCCCGTTCGCTGAGTGTGGGGAACAATAGGTGAACTGTGCCTCGCCGGACGTCTGATATCATTTCTGATGTCATGTGGTCGGTTGAGGTTGAGCCCGAGGTCGAGGACTGGATCGAGTCGCTGTCTGTCAGAGAGTTCGCAAACGTGTTGGCGCATGTCGAGCGGTTGGAGGACAGAGGCAGTCAGTCGAGGATGCCGGCGTCTCGATCGTTGGGTGATGGCTTGTTCGAGTTGCGCTTCGATCTCGGCCGGACGGCCCGGCGGATCACCTACTTCTTCGCCGATGGTCGGCGGATCGTGTTGTTGACCACATTTCGAAAGCAACGACAGAACGAGCGAGCTGAGGTCCAGCGTGCTCGCCGGGCGATGGAGCGGTGCATCGCCGAAGGACACACCGCCTAGGAGGGCGACTGATGGCTCGCAAGACGATCACAGAATTGAAGAACAACCGGCTCGCGTCGATGAGCGCCGACGAACGCGCCGACTTCGACGAGGCGTACGCGTCGGCTCGGTTGGCGCTGGCGGTGGGGGAGAAGGTCCGCGACGCACGCGAGGCAGCCGGGCTCACCCAGCGTGAGCTCGCAGCTCGCATGTCGACGAGCCAGGCTGCCGTGGCCCGACTCGAGGCCGGTGGAGTCGGATCGACGCTCACGACGCTGCAGAAGGTCGCTGCGGCGCTCGACCTGACGATCACCGTCGATCTCGCTCCCGCGGGCTAGCCGCGATGACCTTCGAGATAGTCGCGAAGTAGTCGCGAACGGTGCCAAATCCCGTCACAGCCGACAACACCACCCGGACCGGACACCGCTCTGACCAGCACTTATAGGACGCCAGGCCACCCGGCGGACGACTCGGAGCCAGCTTAAACCCCTCGGGTGCTACGGCACCATGTGGGTTCGAATCCCACCCCGGGCACGGTCTGACCTGCGGATTTGTAGCCTTCGCTCCTTGTGCTCACTCGGTTGAGTTGCGGAGTAGTCGCGTGAATATTCGCGAGAATCGTGTGTGCTGGTCCGGTAGATGCTTGACGTTGCGGCTCCGGTAGTCGTGTGACACTTGTGGGCGCGGGTCCGGTTCATGTGCGACATCTGCTCCGGTAGATGGGCGTCTGAAACTGACGGACGTTGGTGACACCTCGGGGTCTCTCCTATGAGAGACATCCATGACCGAACGAGAACAACAACGCATTGTCCGACGACGCTTCGCCAGCAAGGCCGGCTTCGCCACGCAAGCCGAAGCACGCAAGGCGCTGAACCAGGTGCTGGTCGATCTCGAAGGCGGCGCGTATGTCGATCGCAGCACGGTGACGGTGCGGGAGTACCTGGCCGACTGGTTGCACCGGGCGGCCAACGGCCGACGGCCGACCACCATGGCGGCCTACCGGCGTGGCGCCGAGCACCTCGACCCGTACATCGGCGGAGCGAAGCTGCAACGGCTCACGCCGCTGATGGTGGAGAACGCCTACGCCGATCTGCTGGCCACTGGCCTGGCGCCGAAGACGGTGCGCGACTCCCACACGGTGTTGCGGAGGGCGCTGGCCGATGCCGAGCGGCTCGGCCTGGTGGTGCGCAACGCTGCGGCGGTGGCTCGACCGCCGGCGCCGTCGAAGGCCGAGCGGCCGACGTGGGCTCCCGAGCAATTGTCGGCGTTCCTGCGGTTCACCGCCGACCAGCCGTTGCACACGGCGTTCGTGTTGCTGGCTACTACCGGCCTGCGTCGGGGTGAGGTGTGCGGGCTGCGGTGGGCGAACGTCGACCTCGAGGTGGGGGGTTGTTCGTGGTGCAGACGCGGACCACTGTGGGCAGTGAGGTGATCGACTCGCCGACCAAGACCCACAAGAGCCGGCGCCGAGTGTCGCTCGACCATGGGACCGTGAGAGTGCTGCGGTCGCATCGGGCGAGGCAGGCCGAGGAACGGTTGGCGGCGGGCGAGGCGTGGGTGGGCGAGGGCCATGTTTTGTGTGAGGACGACGGTGAGCCGATTCATCCCGATCGGCTCACCGGGGCGTTCCGCCGACTCCGCGAGGCCGCAGGCTTGCCTCCCATCCGCCTGCACGATCTGCGCCACACCTACGCCACCCTCGGCCTGCGGGCGGGTGTGCATCCCAAGGTGATGTCGGAGCGGTTGGGCCATGCCACGGTTGGCATCACCCTCGACCTGTACTCCCATGTCGTGCCCTCCCTCGACCGTGAGGCCGCCGATGCGGTGGCCGGGCTGCTCGACTACCAGAGCGACGGCTCGGCGTCGGTAGGTGGCGCCGAGAGCATCTGATCGAGCACGGCCGCGGCGATCACGATCCGCCGCCGAAAGCGCAGACATGGGATCTCGCCCGTGCGCACGCACTCGTAGGCGGTCGAGCGAGAGATCCCGAGCTCGTGAGCGGCTTCCTCGACGGTGTACGTCTTCTTGGTGCGTTGTGGTTCCATGCTGCCCAGAGGGACCGTCGAGGTGACGAGGTGTGACATGGCGTCTGGTTGGTGGCCGCGACTCGAGACGGCCCGGTGGCCGCCGAGAGGGGGAGGTCGTAGACCTCCGGTTGTGTCTCGGGTTTTCCGTGGTCAGAACATGAGGGGCCGAACGGAGCCTCAGAGATGCTCCTTGACGCTGCCTCGGGGCGGTGGCGTCAGACCGCAAACGTGTTGGTCAGCGGCCACGGCCGATTATTGGGCACCCACAGGGTCCACGTCATCGACTGACCGGTCGACTACGCCTGCGACAGCGTGTTGGAGCAGGAAGGCAAGCCAGAAGCAGTCCTGGCCCGCATCGAGGACGTCTCCTCGCAACCCTGAGCCGGTGGGACCGCTCTGCTCGGCGTCCACTGGGTCGACGGCAACGTCCTCGTTGAGGGCTCAGGTCCGTCGGATCCTGATCGGGCCCTTGGCGGTCGACGGATCGACGGCCCGGCCTCGCTGGGTGATGACGACCTCCTCGGCGGCCACGAGTCGGCGCGCCGCGCGGCGGGCGGGCTCCATCAGTTCTCTCCATCGATCGGGATCAACCTCCTTGGCGGCTTCGCTCGGGCATATCGTCGCCCCGCCGGCGCGCCGTTGGAGCAGAGCGAGGATCGCCGTCTCGAGGGCAGTGTCGACGGGTCGGATCTTTCGGTGTCGACACGCGTCGGAGCAGTACCTGACCTCGTGCCAGTTCTTCGCCAACCCCTTGCGCCACGACATCGTCCGGCCACACGACGCGCAGACCTTGGACTCGTTGGCCATACTCACGACCGATTCGACCCTTTGCGCCATGCGCTAAACGACCTCACCGAACCGGGACGGGGCGGGCGCAGCCACGGCCACGGGTGGGTCTCGGCCGGGGTCAGGGCCGCGGCTCGCGTCTCGAAGCCGGGAACCGGGGCGTGGGTAACGGCGAGTGAGCGGTCTGCCAGCTCGACAACCGGATCGCCCAGATGGATCTCGAGCGGCCGAACCTCGGCGAGCTCGACGAGCGTCTCGGTCAGGAAGACGAGCCGCTTGCCGTCGAGGCGGAGGCGAGCAAGGAGTGGCTCGTCGAACACGAAGGCGGCGGGCAACTTGGGGTGGGCGGCCAGCGCCGGGTCGTTGTTCCCCAGTGACTCTGCGGTTAGCCAGACGGTGTCGGGTTCACGGTGCACAACGACCCGGTCCGGACCGGTGAGGTCGACCTCTCGTGGCCACTCGACCGACACCATCGGTCGCTCGTCGGGCCAGTCCTCGATTGGGCACGCGTCGCGATGCGAGCATTGCTGGCACCACCCGGGAGCTCGTTTCTCGACCTGCCATCGGCTGACGCCATACGGCTTCGCGGACCCGAGGCCGGTGGTCCACTGCCAGCCGAGACGGTTGGCGGCGCGCGACCCGTCGAGCAGATGGCGAAAGAAGCGGTCTTCGCCGCGGCGCCAGTTCCGCCCGTGGCGCACTGTCCAATCGCTGGCCAGCCACATTCGCGTCTGGTTCACCAACCAGCCGTCGTGCTCGAGCTCGGCGACGGCCTCGTTCAGGCACCGCATCGTCGGGTCCCACCCGTCGCCCGGCTCGGTGGTGGCAAGCCGTCGCCGGAGCGGCTCCGCCGATGCGGGACCCAGGCGTGCGTACCAATGGCGTGCATACTCCTGCCACAGCAGCTCGTCGCGGAACTTCTGCACGTCGCGCCCGGGACCGCCGGCAACGGCGTCCCACACCTCGCCCAGTGCCAGCAGGCCGTGGCGGATGTACGGAGACAGCTGCGACGCGCCACGGCGCTCGACCGGGGAGACCTCGTTGCGCCGGGCTGCGTAGCCTCTGACGTCGAAGCTCACCAGCGCAGCATCGGCCGAGTGCTGGCCCCCCCGGATCGACGGTGAACCAGCGACCGTGCCGCCCACCAAGTGGCCCAGGTGTTCGGCCACGAACGCCTCGACTGCACTGCGAGTCGCAGCCGGAAGTCCGAGTCGGGTCACCCTGACAGTGTGGCGATGGGTTCACGCCGATCCGACCTCGTTGTCGGGGAACCTCGTCGCCGGCCCGGCAGATTTTCCGAGGTTGCAGTCGATCGGTGAGACTGTCGTCATGGACAGCACCCCCGCTAGAATCGAAGGACCGATCACGATGGTCGCGCCGTCTCCGCACGCACCACCGCCCGGCTTCGTGCGCCACGTGTACGACCACCGATGGCAAATCGGCCGTTCGCGATCCTCGGTGTGGTCGTGGCTGTGTGACCCAGCGACGTTCACCGACGGCCAGATCCCACCGTTCCGAGTCGAGTTCCTCACCAACGCCGCCGGCGAGACAGGATTCGCCGAAGGTGTCTACAACGCCCACGTGGGGCCGTTCATGTCGTTCTCGGGAGTGTTGGGGGTGATCGAACCCGAGCGCTACCGCGACCTTCAGTACTTCTACGGGAGCTACGCAATCAGCCATGCGCTCTTCCGGCCGACCCGGCTCCAGTTCTGGCTGGCCGACGGAACGGACGCTGGTACGACGGTGCTGCAACTCCAACTCGACACCGACGTCCGCCGCCGTGCCGAACGGGCCTGGGCGAGGGGTATGAACCTGTTCTGGCGACGCTTCGGGAGCTGGTGCGAGCGCGACATCCCCAACCACTGGTTGCGTTGACTCGTGGTGAACGGCGAGCAGATCTCTGTCCCGGTCTGCGGGGGGCGGGTGTACCCAGGGGCTGAGCTCCCGGGTCGTAGTGCATCCACTACCGTGACGACGTGAACGACGAACTGCTGAGCGGCGACCACACCGCGCGCTGGACGCTCACAGGATCCGCGAGCGGCACCCCCGGATCGGGATCTTGGTGCTGTCGCAGCACGCCGACGCCACCTACGCGATCGAGCTGTTGCGCAACGGGACCGACGGTCTCGCCTACCTGTTGAAGGAGCGCATCGAAGAGCCGCGCCAGCTCCTCGCCGCAATCGACACCGTCGCCACCGGCGGCTCGGTCATCGACGCCGACGTCGTGGGCGTCCTCGTCAGCAGACCTCGCGGCGGGCGGAGTCACCTGTCGGCGGGCTCACCCCCCGCGAGCGCGACGTGCTGCACCACGTGGCCCAGGGTCGGAGCAACGCTGGCATCGCCATGGAGCTGAACCTGTCGGAGTCGTCGGTCGCGAAGTACGCCACATGGATCTTCGCGAAGCTCGGCCTCACCGACGAACGCCTGGTACACGGCCGAGTGGCAGCCGTGTTGACCTACCTCCACCAAGCAGGCCAGGCCCGCCCCCTCTGACGAACGCTGGAAGCGTGACGATGGATTCGGGTAGGTATCGAGTTCGTCAACATGATGACCGCCGTCGGTCGGCTGAGCGAGACGAAACGGGTGCTCGCCGAGCTCCTCATCTCTGAAGCTCCTGTCGCCGATGCCCGCTAGATCCGCAGGATTCGGCCGGCCGTTCTCGCCCGACTCCTGACCGGTTCTGGAACAGGGACGGCATTGCGGGGGTTGTCACCGTTGCCGCCCGATCAGCGAAAGTGAGTGATGACGTTGCGCCAATCCCTGCGCCTCGGATCGATTGCAGGTATACCCGTCGGCCTCAACTGGGGGCTGCTGGTCATCGCGGCCTTCTTCACGGTCAACCTCGCGGTCGGGATTCTGCCCGCAACCGCTCCGAGTGCATCGGCGGCGACCTACTGGTTCTTTGCGCTCGTCGGCGTGGTGGCCTTCTTCGGCTCGATCCTCGCCCACGAGCTCGGCCACAGCGTCGTCGCCCAGCGAAACGGCATTCGTGTGCGTGCCATCACCCTGTGGTTGCTCGGCGGCGTCGCCGAGCTCGAGCGCGAGGCCGACGACCCCGGGGTGGAGTTCCGTGTGGCGGTGGCCGGACCGGCCGTCAGTGTGGCGCTGGCCATGCTCTTCGGGGGCCTGGCCTATGCATCGCTGTTCCTGGGTGCAGCGGTACTCGCCGCCACCCTCGGCTACCTCGCGCTGATGAACGGCATCCTCGCCGTCTTCAACATGATTCCGGCTGCGCCCCTCGACGGCGGACGCGTGCTCGCCGCCGCTCTCTGGAAGCGGAGCACCAACCGCCACGACGCTCGCGCCCGAGCGGCGAGGGCCGGCGAGCTCTTCGGGTCGCTCCTTCTCGTTGTCGGTCTCGTCGGCTTCCTGTTTGGGGAAGGAACCCTCGTCATGGCGATCCTCGGCCTGTTCCTCCGGAGCGCAGCGACCGCCGAACGCCGGCGCGCCCGATCGCTCGAAGCGCTGAGCACGGCATCGGTCGAAGCCTCGATGCTGCCGCTCGTGACTCCGATCGCCAGAGGCATCACCCTCGTCGGGCTCGAAGCGATGAGCGGCGGCTACCCGCATCCGGTCGCCTTTCCGATTCGCGGAGCCCATGGCATCGACGGCGTCGTCGCGTCGACGGCGATCGACGACACGCCCTCTGCCCGTCGCCCGAACACGGTCATCGACGATCTGATGGTCGAATGGCGCGAACTCATGCACGCCCATGTGAACGAGCCGATGTCGGGCGTGCTCACTCGCGCCGGCGAGATGGGCAAGCACCACGTGCTCGTCTGCGACTCGCTCGGTCGCCAGCTCGGATACCTACCGCTCGACCCTGCCCTGGTCCCTGCTTAGCCCTCCCCAGCCGCAGGGTGGGGGCCGAGCTCAACCGGTGGCTTCTTTTCCCACCCACCATCGAGGCTACGTGGTGGCATGGTTCCGCAGGAGGATCACCGGATGTTCGGGCGAACAACGTTCCATCAGTTTTGGTTCCTCTTGGCGGCCGTGGCCGTTGTTCTGGCGGCCTGCGGCGGGAGTGACACCGACGCAGAGATATCGAGCGAATCATCCGGAGTGACCAGCTCGGAATCAGGCGAATCGGTCGACGATGACGGCGCAGACGATGATTCGGGCGACGACGTGGAAAGCCCCGACAATGCCGAAGAAGTCGTCGAAGGAGCCGACGATGTCGTTGGCGGAACGGGCGACGGCGAGGCCGGGACCGGCTCGATCACGATCGCCTGTCAGACGTGGGATCTCGGCGCTGGCGTCACCGACCGCTCCAAGCTCATCGTGCTGGCCCACGAACATCTCCAACCTGCGGCTTGCCCTCCCAGCGCCCCCTCGGCAAGGCCGCCGCGAGGATCAGCTACGCCGAGCAGGCCACTGACGGCAAAGCCATTCGAGGCCAGCGGCGATCGAATCGCGGGCCACGCACACTTGTGTCCGTCCGGCCATCGCAGTGGGTCGCCCTCGCCTCACACGTGCCCGTACGCGAGCATTGCGTCGGCCACTTTGACGAACCCGGCGACGTTCGCTCCGGCAACGTAGTCCACGCCGTCTTTGCCGGTGCCGCTCTCGACGCACTTGTCGTGGATATCGGCCATGATCTTCCTCAGCCGACGGTCGACTTCCTCCCGCGGCCATGAGATGCGGAGCGAGTTCTGGCTCTGCTCCAGACCGGACACAGCAACCCCACCGGCATTCGCCGCCTTGCCGGGCGCGAACAACACGCCGGCGTTCTGCAGTGCGCCGACTGCATCGAACTCGGTCGGCATGTTTGCACCCTCCGCCAAGGCGAGCAGACCGTTGTCGATCAACTGCTCGGCGCCGTCGGCGTCCAGTTCGTTCTGCGTCGCGCACGGAAACGCCAGGTCACACGGCACCGACCACGGCGCCTCACCCTCGTGATAGTCGCACCCGAACTCCTCGGCGTACTCGTTGATCCGCCCGCGACGGTTCTCCTTGAGATCCTGAAGCCACTCGAGGCGCTCGCCGGTGATGCCTTCCGCGTCATGGATGAACCCACCGGAGTCCGATGCAGTGATCGGGATGGCACCGAGTTCGGCCAACTTCTCGATCGCATAGAGCGCGACGTTGCCCGAACCACTGACGACAGCGCGTTTGCCGTCGATCGTGTGATCGGCGTGTTCGAGCATGTCCTTCATGAAGTAGACGGCCCCGTAACCGGTCGCCTCGGTGCGGACCAGGCTGCCGCCGAATGCCAGTCCCTTTCCGGTCAGCGTGCCCGTGAAACGGTTCTCGAGTCGCTTGTACTGTCCGAAGAGAAAGCTGATCTCGCGGGCGCCGACACCGATGTCGCCGGCCGGGATGTCGATGTCGTCACCGATGTGGCGGTGCAGTTCGGTCATCAGGGACTGGCAGAACCTCATGACCTCCCGATCCGACTTGCCCTTCGGGTTGAAGTTGGAACCGCCTTTGGCCCCACCCATCGGCAGTGTGGTGAGACTGTTCTTGAACGTCTGCTCGAACCCGAGGAACTTCAACACAGACAGCGTGACCTCAGAGTGGAAACGTAGGCCGCCCTTGTAGGGGCCGATCGAGTTGTTGAACTGCACGCGCCATGCACGATTGACCCGGACGTTGCCGTCATCGTCCTCCCACGTGACGCGGAAGATGACGACACGGTCGGGCTCGGTCATCCGTTCGAGGATCTGTGCGTCGCGGTACTCCCTGTTGGCATCGATATAGGGGATCAGCGTGGCGGCCACCTCGTGCACTGCTTGATGGAACTCGAGCTCACCGGGGTTGCGTTTGCGCAGGCCTGACATGAAGTGGTCGAGCTCGGCCTGGTGGTTGCTGCTGAGCGATGGTGCCATGG
>JAHEJN010000086.1:9208-12192 GCA_024638845.1 Acidimicrobiales bacterium
CGTGCCGGGATCGAGGAGCACATCGACTCGCGGGACCCAGATGCCGTCATTGCAACCGAGCCCAACTCGCGGCGAGCCCGCAGCCTGTGCGAACAGGTCGGCATCGAGCAGGTGCGGTCGAACCAGTTCTTGTGTCATCACGACGACTTCGCATCGTGGGCTGACGCCCGGGACCACCTTCGCCAGGAGGACTTCTACCGCTGGAACCGAAGGCGATTGGGCTATCTCATGGAGGGCGACGATCCTGAAGGTGGGACCTGGAACCTCGATGCCCGAAACCGGGAGCCGCCTCCGGATGATCCCGCGATCTTCAGCGAACGCCCCAGGTCGACACTGGATGAGCGTGACGCGGAGGTCCTCGACGGCCTGCCGCCGTCTCACGGTGAAGCGCCCGCAGGTATCTGGGCGACGTCTCGCCGTGCGGCGCTTGCTCGTCTTCGTCACTTCGTGGACGAGGAGCTGCACCATTTCGGGCCCTACGAGGACGCCATGAGCGCCGGCTCGTGGAGCATGGCGCATTGCGTGCTGAGCCCTTACCTGAACTTGGGGCTGCTGTTGCCAGGGGAAGTCTGTGATGCGGTGGAGGAGAAGTACCGCTCCGACGACATCCCCCTCAACTCGGCCGAGGGTTTCATCAGACAGGTCATCGGCTGGCGCGAGTACGTGTGGGGCCTGTACTGGCTATGGCCGGATCACATCGACCTGAATGAGCTCGACAACCGCCGCCAACTCCCACCGGCGTTCACCGGCGACGCGACCACCGACATGCACTGCTTGGCCGAGACACTCGACGGGTTGCGTCAGCGGGCGTGGGTGCACCATATCCCCAGGCTGATGATCCTCTCCAACATCTCGAATCTCTACGGCATTCACCCCAGGCGAGTCATGGACTGGATGATGAGCAACTACATCGACGGTGCCGAGTGGGTCATGGTGCCGAACGTGATGGGTATGGGACTGTGGGCAGATGGCGGTCGGATGGCCACCAAGCCCTACGTCTCGGGCGGCGCCTACATCAACCGGATGAGCGACTACTGCGGCGATTGTCGTTATGACCCGAAGAAGCGGGTCGGACACGATGCCTGTCCGTTCACGACGCTCTACTGGGATTTTCTGGCGCGCCACGAGGATTGTCTGGAAGGCAATCACCGTATGGCCCGACCACTGGCCAACATGAATCGCCTGAGTGACCTCGACGCGGTTCGACAGCGCGCAGAGACAGTGATCCGGGGTTTGCGAGAGGGCCGTATCTGACATCGCCGTGTGGTTGTGATCCCGAGCCCGGGCGCGGTCTTCGGTCTACGATGCTGCTCAGGAGTGTGGGGTGTCATGCGTGCGCCCCGGGCCCGCGGCTAGCGTCGCCGGAATCAC
Source organism: Acidimicrobiales bacterium (assembly GCA_024638845.1). Classification (GTDB taxonomy): domain Bacteria; phylum Actinomycetota; class Acidimicrobiia; order Acidimicrobiales; family JAHEJN01; genus JAHEJN01. Next base: position 10,580 of record JAHEJN010000086.1, read on the forward strand.
CACTCAGAATCGCAATTCGCTGCTCGGGATCGTTGCCAGCCTGGCGATCGGTGCGCTGGTCATCTTGGCCGGCAGCGACGGCAGCTCCGAGGTCGGGCCACTCGCCGTCTTTGCCGTGTGCGGCGTGCTCTCGTATGTCATCAACTGGGTCGCCTTCGTGCCGTCGAGCATCGCCCAGACGGAGCACTATTTCGATCTCACCGGCAGCGTGACCTACCTCTCGCTCACGGCGGTTGCCGTGGTGGCGAGCGACGAATTGGACGGGCGCTCGGTGATCGTCGCCGTCATGGTCGCCGTTTGGGCGCTGCGGCTCGGAACGTTCCTGTTCCGCCGGGTCAAGCGCGACGGCCGCGACGGCCGCTTCGATCGCATCAAGGTCGACCCCTTGCGCTTCTTCATGACGTGGACGCTTCAGGCGCTCTGGGTGCTTCTCACCCTGGCATGTGCGCTGGCGATCATCACGGGGCGCGAGCGGCAATCGATCGGATGGGTTGCCGTCGTCGGCATTCTCGTCTGGGTGACCGGCTTTGCCATCGAGGTGGTCGCCGACCGACAGAAGTCCGCGTTCAAACAGAACCCCGCCAACGACGGCCGATTCATCACATCTGGATTGTGGGCCTGGTCACGACACCCGAACTACTTCGGGGAGATCACCCTCTGGGTCGGCGTGGCGATCATGGCGCTGCCGGTGCTGTCGGGGTGGAGGTGGGCGATGCTGATTTCGCCGGTGTTCGTGGTGGTGTTGCTCACCCGGGGTAGTGGCATCCCGTTGCTCGAGGCGCGCGCGGAGAAGCGCTGGGGCGACGACGAATCGTTCCAGGCCTACACGCGTGACACACCGGTCTTGATACCGCGCCCGCCCCGCCCGTAGCGCATACGCAGCGGGCCGGTCGTGCTTCACCGGGGACAGAGGTCGATCCAGGCGAGCTCGAGACGGAAAGGACCGTCGACGCCGTCACTGATCATCAATTCGTCGAACGACAGCCCACCGAGCGATTGGCCACCCATCACATCGTCGTTGACGACCAACCATCGCGGGCATGCTGAGCCGCGCTGGATTGTGCAGTGGAAGCAGTCGCCGGAACGTCAGCGATGCCTACTGGTCGTGGCTGCTGCGCCCACCGTCGAGGATCGCAGACAGCGCCGCGCCGGTGAAGACCGAGATGGCAGGTATGGCACGCTTGACCGGATCCTTGACCTTGAAATGCATTCCGATTGCGCCAAGCATCAACGCCGCGAGACCGGCGGAGGCCGGCCGAGTGACCTTGGGCACGAAGAGCCCGACCAGCATCATGCTGGCGAGGCTCACCTTCGCTGCTCCCACTGCATACATCGTTGTCTCTGAGAGTCCGTATTCCTCGAACTCCTCTCGCATGTTCTTTGCGTCGCCGCCCCGATATCCGGTGTCCTTATCGAATCGGTGGAACCAGACGTTGAATATCCAGAGCGACGATCCGATCTGGGCAATCTTGCCGATGATGTTCATGAAAAGCCCTTTGTTCAGGTCACAGTGGGATCTATATCACGACTCGACCGTGCCGTGAGTGGGAGGGGTTGGCGAAACAGTCCGGCCGGGATGGGGGCGTCGCAGCGCACCAACGCGAGTTGCCAGG
>JAHEJN010000189.1 GCA_024638845.1 Acidimicrobiales bacterium
GATTGATTCCCTATCGGGGCTCGGGCTGTCAAGCGGATCGTCGGTTGACGTGATTGTCGTGTGGCGGTGATGATGCTGGTTGGGGAAGGTCGCCCCGTTTGCCGGTGCCTCGAGCGCTTGGCTTGTCATGTGCCATGAGCATTTGCTGGGGGGCCTTCCCCGCCTTCTTGCTGCGTCGGCGGGCCCGGACCTCAGGCGGCACGGTCCAGTGTTCGGCGATGATCGCTTTGGCCTCGTCGGGTGAAACGGGGTGGCCGTCGTTGTCGCGGATGACGTAGGGCGTGGCGCGGGTCATGACGGCCCAGAACCGTTCGGCGAGGTTGGCGGCGACGACGCACAACGCGCCGAGGTGGTCCTTGCCGCGTTCGACCATCTGGATGTGGTAGATGCGGGCGAGTTGCGGGTCGACTTTGCGGGCGGTGTCGGCGGAGCGGACCAGGGTGGTGCGCAGCAGCGATGACCCGGCCTTCGACATCGGCTGGCCCTTGCGGTCGGTGTCGCCGGTCTCGGATGCTTTGGGGACCAGGCCGGTGAAGGACCGGAACTGTTTGCCGCGACGGAAGCGGGTCGGGTCGCCAATCGCGGCGACGAGGGCGGGGCCACCGACCTGGGCGACCCCGGGCAGGCTGCGAGCCAGCCCGGCGGGGTCGACGCACTGGTAGGCGTGTTCGCGTTCGGTGGCGTGGGCGGCGAGCTCGACCTGGACGGCGCGCAGCAACCGAACCTCGGTGGCGATCTCGGCAGCCAGATCGCCGAAAGCGACCGCGAGGTGGCCGGCGTAGAGCTCGATCGAGGCCTCAGCCGCGGCGACCCACTCGCGGGCGCGGTCGCTGCCTTGTTGGCCGTTGGAGGTCTTGGCGATCAGCGTGGTGAGCCGCTTGAGACCGAGCTTGACCAGGGTGTTCGGGTCGGCGTAGCGCTCCAGCACGGCAAGATCGGTGACACCGAGCTCACCGGTCAGCGGGCTCATCGGGAACAGTTGGCGGGCCAGGTCCTTGATCCGGCGTTTGTGGTCTGCGCCCTGCTGGGTGAGCCGGTCAGTGGCCCGCACCCGACGATCCAACGATGCCCGTTCGCTGTCGGGCAGCACGAGTGGTTGCAGCCCGGCCGGGTCGAACAGCGGCAACCGAGCCAAGGTGTCGGCATCGATTCCGTTGGACTTGGTGTGCCGCGACAAGAACCGGCGCAGATCATGCGCCTTGGCCGAGCTCACGCGATGCACCACATGCCCGCGCCCAGTGAAGAACACCGCGATCGGCAACCACGCCGGCCCCGTCGGCTCCATCACCACCTCCAACCGTGTGCCTGCTGGAGAGCCAGCCAGCGCGGCGGTCTCGATCTCGCTCAAGCTCTCCACGGTCGGCCACGCCTTGCGTTTGGCGATCGTGTTGGCTTCACCGTCGAGCACCCGCACCGTGTGCGCGCTGGCGATGCCCAAGTCGATTCCGACCAGGCGTCTGCAGTTCGTCATCATGTCTCCCTTCGGGGTGGTGTCGGTTCCACCGGCTCGCTCATCTGGAGCGACGCGACGATCTCGGCCACGGCCCCAAGGAAGCCCCGCGCCAACCGCGGCTCCCACTCATGTGCTGCAACCGGTTCCGACCTCGACGGACCGAACCACTTCCCTCATCCGGGGCATCCGTGGCCAGCCAGGTGTGGCAATCAATCAGACGAGGCCAGGCCCCGAGCCGGGACCTCCCCCAGAGACGATCTCAACGCCACCCCCCGAACCAGCCGGGAAGACACAATGCAACCCTGGAACCACGACCCCGTGGTGGATCCACGGTGCCGATGGCCCTTACATGAGTCGGGGGTGCGTTGCGGCGGTTGTCGTAGCGTCGATGGTGCCGGTCGGTTGGCTCTGTATGTGCCTGCCGCCTGCGGGTTGGCTTTCTAACGAACTGTCAGCCGGTCGGTGCCATTGCCGTGGTGTGGCTCGAAAGAGGCGCGAACACGTTCGGCTCGAATCAGGAGTGCCCACCTCGGTTCCACCCGCCGAGAGAAAGGCACTGTTCCATGTCCACCATCACGATCGGGATCGACCCGCACAAGGCGTCCCACACCGCGGTTGCGGTCGACGAGTTCGAGACAGTCGTCGACGAGATCCGCATCCGGTCCTGTCCGACCCAAGCCGTGCTTCTCCGGGAGTGGGCCGACGGTTTCCGAGATGATCGGGTGTGGGCGGTCGAGTCCGCCCAAGGCCTCGGCTACCTGCTCTCCCAGCAGCTGATCTCGGCCGGCGAGACGGTGATCGATGTCCCCGCCGTGCGCGCCTCGAGAGTGCGCACGTTGAGCACCGGACGTTCGCAGAAGAACGATCCCAACGATGCCCGCTCCGTCGCGATCGCCGCGCTCCGAGCGACCGATCTGGCCGAGGTGTTGCCCGACGATCACACCCGCATCTTGCGGTTGTTGGCCAAGCGCCATCGCGACATCGGCAGGGCGAAGAACCGTGAGTGTTGCCGGTTGCACTCGTTGTTGTTGGAGATGTTTCCTGGCGGCGCCGACTACCGGTTGTCATCGATGACCAGGGTGAACGCGCTCTTGGACACGTTTACACCGGTCGATTCGATGGGACGTCAGCGTCTCGAGATCGCGCATGACTTCGTCGATGGGATCGACGATCTCAGCGTCCGGTTGAAGACCTCGAAGCGGCGCATCACCGCCGCAGTGAAAGCGTCAGGAACGTCGCTCACCGAGATCTGCGGGCTCGGGCCGATCACCGCTGCGATCATCATCGGCAACACCGGCAACATCGACCGCTTCCCAACCCGGCATCGTTTCGCCAGCTACAACGGCACCGCCCCGATCGACGCATCGTCGGGCCCCAAGGTTCGACACCGATTGAACCCGCGCGGCAACCGGCAACTGAACTGGGCCATCCACATCGTTGCGATCAGCCAGCTCCGCCACGACACCGTTGGCCGCGCGTTCTACGACCGAAAGATCGAAGAGGGCAAGACCCCCAAAGAAGCCATCCGAGCGCTCAAGCGGCGACTCTCCGACGTCATCTACCGACACCTCGTCAACGACGCCCGACGCATCGGCGACTGACGTTCAGGTGGGCCCGGGAGGACACCCAGGAACGACTCTGTCTCCAGCGTGACCGGCCTCTCATCCTGAACAGCCGACTCTTCGGACAAGTCACTTCCCGGACCCGACCACGACCCTACGACCAGCCCCGCCACCGGGCAAGGGGCCCAACCTCACGCGCCTCCACACCGGCGAACAACCCCTTGACAACCAAAGAGGCTTCG